>JBKSUH010000238.1:0-1505 GCA_047233565.1 Alistipes sp. | reverse complement strand
TGCCTGTTCTGCGCGCTCACGAAGTCCAACCCGTGCTTCGTTCGGCTGTCCAGTTGGTCGGTCGGTACCGAAGGCTGACCAGAACCGCTCCCGAAGTCGCTTGCCGAGACCATGTTGTCCGGCGGCGTGACCCCGCGTTCCCGCAGAAACGATGCGAACTCGATGCCCGTGACGATGGCCGTGCGACGCGCGTAATCGAGCACGGCGGCGCGCAGCTCAAGGTCGCCAGGGCGCACCAGCGCATGCTCGCACACGTATACCAACGCCGCGTTCATATCGGTCGTCGACGAGACGAACGACTGCAGCGGCACATACACGAACCGCAGCGCCCAGCCCGCGCGGTCGTAGAGTATCTTGTCGGGATCGAACGCGACCCGCTGCCGCATGAGCCGGCTCTCCTCGCAGTCGAGCACCAGGCGCAAAAACGAGGCCAGCAGCACGCGAAACTGTTGCGGCTCAAGCGGCACCTTGAGCATCTCCCCCAGACTTACGAGGCCGCGCACCTGATAGATGACCTGGTAGACCTTGCCCTTTTTCTCGTACGAAAGGGGTACGAACGAGGCAACGCCGCCCGTTCGCACGCGCTCGGCCTCGACATAGTCGATCTCGTCGCCCTTGCCGCCTTCAACGACCAAGGACAGGACTCCCGTTCCCCGTTTCTCTTTCAGCTTGAACTTCATGGGCTACACCAGCACGAACCGGTCGCCGTCGGTGAAGCCGATCTCCGCAACCGTCGCGCTCGGGTGCTGGATTTCCCCCGTGGGAACGTACATGAGGGCGGCATCCTGCGTCGCCCGGTAGAAGCAGGGCTCCGCCACCTGTATGGCCTCGGCCACCAGCTCCGCCGCCGTCTGCATCTGCATGTCGTCGGGCACCCAGAAATCGTAGTGGCGCCCCGTAGCCGGAAGCAGTATGTCGAAGAGGGTTTTGTTCATGAGCGCATCACCATGCCGCACTCCACGTGTGCATCGAACCGGAATCGCTCTTCGCCCGGATCTCCTCGATCGTTTGAGACTGATTGTTCAAGTCCTCAAGCTTTTGATCAGCCTCATTAGCATAATAATCGGCTATCGCCTCACCAGCCTTGCATGCCGAACCAAGCACGGAAAACTGATGGGAGTTGTCGAATTTCATGGTTGAATCGCGAGCTCGCTCCGAAAACTGCGACCAAGCTTCGCCTACAACTTCTCCCGTGGCCTCAACATAAGCCTCGGCTTTGTCGTTTCCTGTAGCCTTTCCAATTTCGGAAAAGGTTTGGTTGATGCCTTCTTTGATGAAAGAATCCCGCATGTCCGTCGCATCTTTCATCAATTTGCCCGAGTTGCCAACATCATGTTCTGCTTGCAACGTTTTTCCGATATATTTACCTGTTTTTGCCGTTCCCTTAAGCGCCTCATCTTTCGCTTCCCTTTTATCGGCAAGGGGGTCGCGCTCCGTCACGACGTTCCACGCCTGCTTCGTCCGATCGGCAACATCGTTCATCGACGTCCAGACTGCAGCACCAG
>JBKSUH010000237.1:0-1506 GCA_047233565.1 Alistipes sp. | reverse complement strand
ATCCTGCGATCTACATGACCGATGCGCAGAACAATCCCGACAAATCAATGACCATCGACGAACCCCCTGCCGAGACCTCGATCACCGTATCCTCCTCGGTGGTTATGGAGCACGACGTGCGGATCCAGTTGGAAGTGCGGCCCGAACTGCTGGCTGCCTATAACGACAAGTACGGCAAAAACTACCAGATTCCGCCCGAGGAAAGCTACGCCCTGAGTTCGACCGAAACGACCATCCTGGCCGGCTACAACACCTCTTCGGCGATCGACTTCACGGTGTCGTCCGTCTCGGAGTTCGCCGAGGGCGTGACCTATTGCGTCCCCGTGGGCATCAAGACCGTATCCGGCGGAATAAGCGTGCTCGAACCGAGCCGCACGCTCTTCATCGTGCTGAAGACCCCGGTGATCAGCAAGGCGATCTACCTGGGATCGAGCAACATCTACAAGGTGACTTCGTTCCAGGAGAATTCCGACCTGGCAGCCCTTCCGCAGCTCACGCTCGAAGCCCGCGTATACATGCTCGGCTTCCAGACCCGCGATCCTTATATCAGTTCCATCATGGGTATCGAGGGCATCTGCGGCGTACGTTTCGGCGACGTGAAGGTCGATCCCGACTGCATCCAGATCTGTCACGACTCCTACCAGCCCGCAGCTACCGACAAGCCGTTCGACAAGGAGAAGTGGTACCACGTCGCCGCAGTCTGGACGGGCTCTTCGTGGGACATCTATATCAACGGGCAGTATGCCACGGGCGTGGAAACGCAGGGCGAGACCATCGACCTGACGAGCGACAATTCGGGCGGTTTCTACCTGGGAGCCTCCTATGGCGGCGGCCGTACGCTGAACGGCTATGTCGCCGAGTGCCGCGTATGGACACGCGCCCTCTCGCAATCCGAGATCGCCAACAACATGAACTATGTCGACCCCACGTCCGACGGGCTGCTCGCTTACTGGCGCATGAACGCCTGGGAGCCCAACGACAGCGGTTCCGGCAATATCGTGCGCGACCTCACGGGCCATGGTTACGATGCCGTCGGCGGCAGCTCCAACCCGACGATGATGGACACCAAGTGGAATTAGTCCGCTTATAGACCGACAGGGGCCGTGCGACCCCGGCATAAGCCGGGTTGCACGGCCTTTTTTCATACTCCTGCTTCGGGCTGTCCCTGCTTCGGGCTGCAAACCCGCCCCGGATGGCGGCCTGTCGTGGCCTGTCGGCAGTCTGTCGGCGGTTTCGGTTTCCGGCTGTCCCCGTTCCCCGACGGTTTTCGGCTGCGGTTTGCCTTTGGCTGGCTGTTCTCCGGCGGCGCCCTTCCGGCTGCGGCCACGGCTCGCTCCGCCCTCCTCCGGCTTTGCCGGTTCATCCCGATTTGTTGTTGTACCCGACCTAAAGACCTTATGAAAAAAATCACGCTTATCTCTTTTTGCCTTGCCGCTTTCGCCTTTGCTTCGGGCGCCGGCGGCGGGTGCCCGGCCACGGGCATCATCCCGGCCCCGCAGCAGGTGA
>JBKSUH010000236.1:0-1510 GCA_047233565.1 Alistipes sp. | reverse complement strand
GATCAGGCCTGTCCGGTCGTAGAGGTCGACATGCCCTGCATCCGGCACGAGGTAAAGCTCTTTCGGCTCGGCAGCCAGGCGGTAGGCGTTCTCGCTGAACTCCCGCGAATGGGCATTCTCACCTGCGATGAAGAGCAGCGGCCGCGGCGAGATGGTCTCGATGTCGGCGAAGGGGTAGAAGTTCATGAATTTCACGTTGCTGGTCAGTGTGGGGTGCGTAGTCGTGCGCGGCGTGGCCCCGTCTGGGGTGAACTCCCCGCGCGGCGTACGGTAAAATTCGTAGAATTCGCGCTCGATCGGCGTGGATTCGGCCGTCAGTTCGTGTACTGTGCCGCCGGTGTAAAGGGGTTCCCCGCCCAGGAATTCGGCATAACGCTGTTCGGCAGCCTGGGCGATGATCCGTTTGCGCTCTCCGGGCGACAGGGCGTGTTTCAGCCCGTTGCGGCTGGCTGCCCCCATGTCGTACATGCTGACCGTTGCGATGGCTTTCAGGCGGGGGTCGATCTTCGCAGCGCTGATGGCGAAGCTGCCGCTGCCGCAGATCCCGACAACGCCGATACGTTCCCGGTCGACAAAGGGGCGGGTGCCGAGGAAATCCACCGCCGCGCTGAAGTCCTCCGAATAGACATCCGGCAGGACGGCATTGCGCGGTTCTCCGTCGCTTTCACCCCAGAAGGAGAGGTCGATGGCGAGCGTGACGAATCCGCGTTCGGCCATTTTGATCGCATAGAGGTTCGCAGCCTGCTCCTTGACGGCTCCCATCGGGTGGCCGACGATGATTGCGGGACGTTTTTCGCCCGGTTTCATCTCCTTGGGCCGGAAGAGGTTGGCGCCGACCTTCATTTTGTACTGGTTCGGGAAGGATACCTTCTCTGCGGTTACCGCATCGCTTCGGTAGAAATTGTCCGCATCCGTTTGTGCGGAGGAGATGTTGTGCATCATAATAAGTGTTGTCGTTAAAATTAGAATCCGTTTCATATTTTTTATCGGTGATTTCCACGTTGCAAAATTACTTGCCGAAACGCTTCGGGCCGGTATCCGGATTACGGATGAAATTACCCGGATTACGGTTTTTAAGCTGAAGCGAATCTGCTGTCTGACAGACGGCTACCTCGATTACGGATAATATTACCCCAATTACTGTTTCGGCGGCCCGGCATGTGGGCCGAATCTGCAAAAACACTATCTTTGCAAAAGGTAAAGAAAAAAATATGGAAGAAATCCTGAAAATCGACACGGTCGACCAGTATAACAAACTCTTCGGGTTCGAGACCCGCCACCCGCAGGTCGGCGTCGTTTCGTTCGATACGGCCGAGAGCCAGGGAAACTACCGGATGACGATGGGGTTCTATTCGGTATTCCTCAAGGAGACGGCGGGATGCCGAATCAACTACGGCAAGACGAGTTATGATTTTGACGACCAGACGGTCATCTGCATCGCTCCGGGGCAGACGGTGGGGTATACCGACGTGGAGGGTATTCCCAAGAAATCGGTCGGGCTGCTGTTTCA
>JBKSUH010000235.1:0-1514 GCA_047233565.1 Alistipes sp. | reverse complement strand
AAGTACCCTGAGCTGACGACCGTGGGCAGCATCCGCAAGAAAACCATGATCCGCAAGGAGTGGGACAACTACGACAATACGCCCTACGGCGGTTATTATACGCAGGACGAGATCCGCGACATCGTGGCGTATGCGGCCGACCGCGCCATTACGGTGATCCCCGAGATAGACCTGCCGGGCCATATGCTTTCGGCGCTGACCGCCTACCCCGAGTTGGGGTGTACGGGCGGCCCGTACGAGGTCTGGGGTCGTTGGGGCGTGGCCGACGACGTGCTGTGCCCCGGGCAGGAGAAGACTTTCGAATTCCTGGAGGACGTGCTGGACGAGGTGGTCGGCCTGTTCCCCTCGGAGTATATCCATATCGGCGGCGACGAGTGCCCGAAGGTGCGCTGGGAGAAGTGTCCGCGCTGTCAGGCGAAGATCCGCCAGCTCGGCCTGAAGGACGACGGAGAGCATACCGCCGAGCATTACCTGCAGAGCTACGTGACCGACCGCATCGGCAAATTCCTCGCGCAGCACGGCCGCCGCATCATCGGCTGGGACGAGATTCTGGAAGGCAGGGCGCCCTCCGACGCCGTCGTCATGTCGTGGCGCGGCAGCGAGGGCGGAATCGCCGCGGCCAAGCTGGGGCACGACGTCATCATGACGCCGAATTCGCACTTCTATTTCGACTACTACCAATCGCTCGACACCGACGCCGAGCCGTTCGGAATCGGCGGTTACATACCGATGGAGCAGGTCTATTCGTACGATCCGGCGTTCCCGGAGCTGACGCCCGAACAGCAGAAACATATCCTCGGCGTGCAGGCAAACCTCTGGACGGAGTACATCGCTTCTGACGACCACCTGGAATACATGCTTCTGCCGCGTCTGGCGGCGCTGAGCGAGGTGCAGTGGTGCCAGCCCGGGGTGAAGGACTGGGTGCGCTTCCGCGACGGGTTCCGCATGGACAGGATCTATTCGCAGATGGGGTACGTATTCGCCAAGCATATCTTCGGCATCAAGGGATCGTATGCCGTAGACCCGCAGAAGGGCGCCGTGGTGATGACCCTCACCACGCAGGGCGACGTCCCGATCCACTATACGCTCGACGGCTCGGAACCCACGGCCGCCAGCCCGCGTTACACGGGGCCGGTCGAGATCGGCAAGAGCGCCCGCTTCAGGGCGACGGCATTGCGCGAGGGCGGCGAGAACGCTTCCTATTCGCGGGAGTTCGCATTCAGCAAGTCGACAGGGCGCCCTGCGGTGCTCAATACCAAGCCCAACGACAGCTATACCTTCGAAGGGGCTTCGCTGCTGGTCGACGGTTACCACAGCCGCCCGGTCTTTACGAGCGGTGCCTGGCTGGGGTATCTGGACGAGCCACTCGACGTGACCATCGACATGGGCGGGGAGCAGTCCTATCGGTCGGTGGAGCTGGAGACGCTCGCCGAGAAGGGCGACTGGATATTCCCGCCCTCGTCGGTTACGGTGTGGGTTTCGGATAACGGGACGGATTTTACCGAGGTGGCCTC
>JBKSUH010000234.1:0-1551 GCA_047233565.1 Alistipes sp. | reverse complement strand
TTATTTACCCAGCTCGGGAAGCGATACATTCACCCACTTCAACTCCTTCTCGACGGTAAGATCGTTCCCGTAGGAGGTCTGGTCTTTGATGGTCTTGCCGGCTCCCTCGTCGAATTTCCAGTAGGCCACCAGTCCGTCGGAAGCCGCGGCCACCTGGTAGAAATGGTCGGGGGCATTGATCTCCTCGGGGGTCAGCGCCTTGTTCCAGATACGCACTTCCGAGATCTGGCCGTCGAAATAACGGTCGCTGGCATACGAATAGCCGATCCAGAAGCAACGGGGCTTGCCGTCCGACTCGTCGGAATGCTTCACGCCGAAATTCACGGACGAGGTACCGACGTTGCCGCTGCACTTCTCCACACCGTCGAGGTATACCTTCACGCTTCCCGACTCGAATGTCACGGCCACATGGTACCAGCGGCCGGCATCGAGCTTGAGATCCGAATTGGTCAGGTTCCTCGACGAAGCGATCTGAATCTGGTTGGGATCCACGCCCGAATCGCCGATACGCACCAGGAACTTACCCTCGATACCCATGATCGTGGAGATCTGGTTCTTGAACGCATTGCCGTTGATCAGCGCCTCGAGCGTGAAGGTACGCATGTTGGTTACGGGCGAGGCATCCTTCCAGTCGGGCCAAGCACGGTTCTCGGTAATACCGGCCACGACGTTGATCAGCGCGGCACCCTTGAAGATATAGTAAACACTGCGGGCACTCGGCAACACGTCGATACCCGACACCGAACGGATCGTCACGGGCAGTACATAGCGCTCGTTCTTGTCCAGCAGGTTCACGTCGACGAACCTGATCGTCACGGGAACGCTCGCCACGCTTCCGGCCTGTATCCTGGTCTTCGTCTCATCGAACTGGTAGAACTCCTCGGAAAGCAGTTTCACGTCCTCGTCGTAGAAGGCCTGGCGGTAGTGGTCGAACAGTTCGGGAGCCGCGGCGAACTCGATCGAAATGTCCTGCCCGACGGGCTTGGCGATACCGGCCGTGATTTCGCGCTCATAGGAGGAATTCGCAGCCTTGATAAGCATCTCGTCGGTGAAATTCGTCGCCGAGATGAAAAGTTTATTGTCGTAATGCTGCCTGGACAGATCCTCGTTCTTGCAGCCTGCCAGAGCGACGGCGGCAAGAGCCGCGACAGCAATATTTAACTTGTTGAGTTTCATAGGTCGCATTAGTTTTTAGGTGCGGGATTCAGGATGTCGACCGCCTCCCGGATGTTTTTATAAACCAAAGTCAGGTTGAAATAGTCGTTCTGCGCGTTGGCGATGGAGATACCCAGTTTCTCATAGCCCGACGCCGGGCTTACGACCCACTGGGCAGCACCCTTGGTGGCACGCACACGTGTCTTGCCGTCGGCCTCGTAGCCGGAGAAATAACCGCTCTCATCGCTCAGGTCGGTGAGCGACGGGGTCGTCACGCCGATGACGAACCGGTCGGTCGGGACATCTTCCACGGCGGCCATCAGCACGGCGAACGACATCTTGTCGGCCGAAGTTGCGGTCAGCGCGGGGATGACGATATAATCGCATTCGCCCAGG
>JBKSUH010000233.1:0-1573 GCA_047233565.1 Alistipes sp. | reverse complement strand
TCGAGGAAGTGGTCGAGCCGGGGCATGCCGGTGGCTAGCAGTGCCTCCTGTTCGATGCCGAACACCTCGGAGTAGATATCGCGTAGCTCCCCATTGCCCACCAGGGCGTAGTCGTAGCGCCGATGGGCCGACTGGTAGGGGTCGGGGGAACCTGAGATGCCGAAGCGGGCATAGCCTACCGACTTGAACCCGACGCCGGCATGCCATACCTGGGTGAGCACCGTATCGTCGTCGGGATCGATGAAGTTGAAGACGGGACAGTAGTCGTCGATGAAGATGTAGCGACTCCTGGCAATGGCGTTGATGTCCTTAATCCAGAAAAATAGATTCTGGTGCCCCACGAATGTGTTGCGGTACCGCTCTATGACGGGGAATTCCTTGTCGATCCCCCTCTCTATTAGGCGATCCCGAACGGCGGCCAGGTTCTCCGTCGGCTCATCTCCGTTCTCCTTAAAGAACAGCACGACGTTATCCTTCGGCCGCAAGACCTTCCTCGCTAGCTTGTAATAAAGCGAGAAGAGGTTCTTCTCCATCTGCCGGAGACTGAACCGGCGCGACTGGGGCTTCCGGTTCTTCACGAAGTAGTCGATGGCCAGCTTCACGATGAGGTAGTCGCTGGCGTCCATGGAGGGAATGAGCGAGGCGGCCAGCGCGTACTTGCCGTCCACATAGCGGAAGACCCGGGACAGGTCGCCCAGCCACTCCGTCAGCTGCGGCGAATAGGCGATGTTATGGGTCGTGAAGGGACGGTTGCGGATGTCCTCGTCGATCTGTTCGTCGGTGAAGGGGTATGCGGCATAGTCGACCCCATCTCTTTTCGCCCTTCGCACTTGCGAGGGCTTTAGTTCTCCCCACAGGCGCTTTTTCGCGAGAGTCACAAGATAGGGGGCGTTGGCACGCGCCCACGGGAGGCGGGCTTGCTCATCGGACAGCTGCTGGCAGATGATCCACTCGCCGTCGGACAGGGGCTCCCGACCGCCGCCTTGGGTAATGTTGACGACAGCCGTCACAAGGTCGCCTTCCAGGGTTTCCCGGAATTCCACGAACTGCCGGGATCTCACGCGGAACAGCTTCAGATGCGCGGGCTTATCGGCGCGATAGGTCACGCGCAAAAAAACCCGTTCCCAGGAAATATCCTCTATTGTTACGATCACGCCGTCCTCCGTCTCTCATATAGCGAAAACCATGATACCATGGGCTGCAATCGTAGCGAAAAAGCCCACAGGCCCAGCACCGCAAAGACAGGAGGAGCATCGTGAAGCGTCTCGCCGTGGCGGCGGCTACCACCCTGCTCGCCCTGTTCTACCGCATCTGCCGCCTTTTTCCCGTCAAGCGCCAGGTGGTGTGCATCAGCCGTCAGAGCAACGATGCCCCTATCGATTTCCTCCTTCTGAAAGAAGGGCTCGCACGCAAGGAGCCGCCATACCGCACGGTCATACTGGCCGACAAGCTGGAAAGCCCGCTCCGCTATTTACCCGTCATGGCCAAGCAGGTCTTCTTCATCGCGACGAGCCGGGCCGTCGTGGTGGATTCCTACTGCATCGTGGTGAGCCTGCTCGGTAGCCGCATTAAG
>JBKSUH010000232.1:409-1603 GCA_047233565.1 Alistipes sp. | reverse complement strand
GGCATTACACCCTCCGAGGCCGCCTTCGGCAAGGCTTTCCGCGAGCTTTACGGCGCCCTGCGCGAACATTACGGCTCCGTGCCGATCCTTTACGTCATCCCCGACGGTGCGGAGGCGTTCTATCCCTATATGCAGTCCGTCATGGCCGGCCTGGAGGACGGCGACCTGCATTGCGTCATGCATTTTACGGGCATCACCAACCAGGACGGCGACCTGGGGGCCGGGTACCATCCCAACCACCGCGGACACCGGAAGTTCGCCGCTGCGGTCATCCCCTACATCTCGACGATCATGGGGTGGGAGATGCCGATGGAGGTCATTCAATAGCTACTGAAACGATGAAAAAACTGTTTTTTACCGTCCTTGCCCTTGCGGGTTTGCTCTGCGCCGCTGCGCAAACCCAGGACTGGGCGAACTTCGGCCGCTTCGAGCTGGCAAACGGCCAGGTGCGCAATCCGAAGGTCGTCCTCATGGGCAACTCGATCACCGAACTGTGGATCAAGACGCATCCTGACTTTTTCGCCGCCCGCGGTTATGTGAGCCGCGGCATCAGCGGGCAGACCACCTCGCAGATGCTCGTGCGCTTCCGGGCCGACGTGCTGGACTTGCACCCGCAGGTGGTCGTCATCTGCGGCGGGACGAACGACATAGCGCAAAATACCGGTTACATATCGCTGCCGCATATCCTGGGCAACCTCGTGTCGATGGTCGAGCTGGCGCGTGCCAACGGCATCGCCCCCGTGCTGTGTTCGTTGTTGCCCGCGCGTGAATTCGGCTGGCGCAAGGAGTTGGAACCCGCGCCCCTGATCATCGAGCTGAACGCCATGATCCGCGAGTACGCCCGCAGGGAGAATGTCCCCTATGTGGATTACCACGCGGCGATGTCCGAAGCGGACGGAGGCATGGTAGCGGCCTATACCTACGACGAAGTCCATCCCACGGCCGCGGGGTACGACGTGATGGAGAAGATTCTGCCGCCCGTCGTCGACGCGGTGCTGAAGAATCCGAAAAAGTATCGGCGGCGTTAATAGCCGGCAGGGGCAGAATTATAAGAGGGCCGGGGAATGCTTATTTCCCCGGCCCTCTTATTCTTGCAGGCAGATCGCAGCGGCCTTCCGTTATTTTGCCCCCGTGACCTTATTCCCGGAGCAGCAATACACAGCTGCCCGGTGCGCCGGCCTTTATCTTCAGTTT
>JBKSUH010000232.1:0-399 GCA_047233565.1 Alistipes sp. | reverse complement strand
CCGCTGTTCTGTTCGGCCGTTCCGAAATGCCGCAGGTCGAGGTATCCGGGCAGTGCCAGCGTCCTCTTGCAAGCCCGCTTGCAGTCGATGAACACGGCCGTATGTCCCCCGACGCTGCCTTCGTAGCACAACAGGTCGGCATCGTCGGCGATAGGCGTCTCGAACCAGGTGTAGACACCCCGCCAGCAGGTCTTGTCGCCGTTCTCCATCCGTTTGTTTCCGATGAGCTTGTGGTAGCTCTTGCCGTAGGGCGCATAGATGAAGATGTCGTCCTGCCCGTCCAGCAGCGCGTGGTCTCCCAGCCCGTCGGGCAGCAGCCAGGTCGATTGGTACCCCTGTCTGTTCTTTTCGACGTAGCGCCGGAAAAGGGGGTGCTCCTGTTTGGTGAACGTCGATGCC
>JBKSUH010000231.1:0-1617 GCA_047233565.1 Alistipes sp. | reverse complement strand
CGGCCGGGCCGATGCCGGCCCGGCCGGGGCTGGCGGGATTACTCCGCCGCCTTGAGTTCAAGTACGTGGCTGGCATGTTCGCCGCCCACCTCGAAGTCGAGGCCGGTCTCCATCAGGAACGCCCCGGTGAAGGTCTTGCCGTCCTGGGGAATGGGCTTGCCGTCGAGGCTGAGCTCCCTGACGAGGTACCTCTTCTGCGGGTCGAGCCCGGCCATCCGGAACGCCGGCCGGGGCATGTTGTGGTACTGTTCCAGCTTGTAGACGAAATAGGCCGCGTGGTCTTTTTCGGGCGAGACGTACATCAGCGATGCGTACCCGGTCTTGTCGAAGGGCGAGATCAGGCGGTAGAGGTCACCCTGCTGCACGACGGGGCGGATCAGCTTGTAGTCGGCGATGGCGCGTCGGGCGAAGGCCTTGTCCTCGTCGGTCATGTGTGCGGGCTGGAGCTCCATGCCCATGCGTCCGCTCATCGCCACGTCGAAACGCAGTTTGAGGGGCGTCTTGCGGCCGGTCTGGTAGTTGGTGTCCACGCTCACGTGCGAGGCCATCGCCACGGCGGGGAAGAAGTTCGAAACGCCCCACTGGATGAAGATGCGTTGCAGGGCGTCGGTGTTGTCGCTCGTCCAGAATTCGTCGTAGTAAGGCAGCAGCCCGTAGTTGATACGACCGCCGCCGCTGGCGCAGGCCTGCATCACCAGGCCGGGGTATTTGGCGTGGATGCGCTTGAGGATGTTTTCCAGGCCGCGGTGGTAGGCGAGGTAGAGATGCGACTGTTTGTCGCGGGGCAGGTAGGTCGACCCGTAGTTGAACAGCGTCATGTTGGCGTCCCACTTGATGTAGGCGATTTCGGGGTGCGCCGTCATCAGCTTGTCCACGACGCCGAACACGAATTCCTGCACTTCGGGGTTCGACAGGTCGAGCACCTGCTGCGTGCCGCCGCGGCCCTTGCGGTTTTCGCGGTAGGGCTGCTGGATCACCCAGTCGGGATGCTTCTCATAGAGTTCGCTCCGGGTGTTGGTCATCTCGGGTTCGATCCAGATGCCGAACTTCACGCCGTGTTTGCGGGCCGACTCGGTCAGACCCTCGATGCCCTGCGGCAGTTTCTCGCGGCAGACCGTCCAGTCTCCGAGGCTCGACGTGCCGTTGTTGCGCGGGTATTTGTCGCCGAACCAGCCGTCGTCCATCACGAACATCTCCCCGCCCATGGCGGCGAAGTCGGCCATCATCTGATCCATCACCTCCTGGTTGACGTTCATCGAGACGCCTTCCCAGCTGTTGAGCAGGATGCTGCGCTGCTCGCCGCCGTGGTTGAGCCGGTGCAGCCGCGCCCAGCGGTGGAAGTTGCGGCTGACGCCGCCCTTGCCCTCGTCGCTGAAGGTGAAGGCGAATACGGGGGTCGTAAAGACCTCTTTCGGTTCGAGGATGTATTGCGACTGGTCTTCGTTGATGCCGGCGAAGATGCGTGTGGTGTGGGCATTGTCGTTGTCGATGGCGATACGGTAGTTGCCGCTCCATGCCAGCGTGCCGCCGATGACCATGCCGTGCTGTTCGTCGGGGCGCCCGTCGAGCGTGAGCATGAACGACGGGCAGCTGTTCTGCGTATTGCGTACGCCGTCC
>JBKSUH010000230.1:0-1652 GCA_047233565.1 Alistipes sp. | reverse complement strand
CTGGAAGCTTCGGGCAGCCGGGGCTCTTTTCGTCTGCACGACGGCCCGCCCTATGCCAACGGCCATCTGCATCTCGGCCATGCCCTGAACAAGATCCTCAAGGACATCACCATCAAGTCCCGCAACATTCAGGGGCAGCAGTCCGTGTATGTGCCCGGCTGGGACTGCCACGGCCTGCCCATCGAATTGAAGGTTGAGCACGAGCTTGGCGAAAAGAAAAAGGAAATGCCGCCGTATGCGGTACGCCGCCGCTGCCGCCAGTACGCGGACAAGTTCATCGATATCCAGCGCAAGGAATTCAAGCGCCTTGGCGTGCTCGGCGACTGGGAGCATCCCTACAAGACCATGCTCCCCGAATACGAGTCCGCCACGGCTACGGAGTTGGCGAATTTCGTGAAAGGGCATGTGGTCCGCAGCAAGGCCCATCTACGGGTGTTGTTCGCCAGACGGCTCGCCGAGGCCGAAGTGAATATGCCGACCACAGTCGCCGTCCATTACGTCCGTTTCCGCTGACCGACGACAGGCTCAAGACGGTTTCGAGAACGCCGATCGTCCCGCGCCTATGTGATCATCTGACCACGACCCCGTGGACCCCGCCGAGCACATGGTCGGGCGCTGCATCCCGAATTCGAACATCGCTGGTCGAATATGAAGGCAGCCGTATGCGCTCGCTACGGAACCGTCGGCGCCGCCAAGGCGTGCGGCTGGGACATGGGCGCGTGAAGGCCGCGGGACCGCTACCGGGCAGCAGCTTGAACTCGTCAGGCCCGCCATCCGTTCACGACCGCGAGTCCCGTTGATCCGCGACGCTCGATGCCGGTACCGGCTGTGTCCATACCGCTCCCGGACACGGCCGCGAGGACTACGAAGTCTGCCTCCAGTACGGCATCGACATCTATTCCCCGCTCAACGATCGCGGCGAATACCTCGACAGCGTGGAGTTTTTCGCCGGGCTGCAGGTGCAGAAGGCCAACCCCAATGTCATTGAGAAGGTCAAGGAAGTCGGCAACCTGATGGGGCAGGCCGACATCACGCACTCCTATCCGCATTGCTGGCGCTGCAAAAATCCGATCATCTTCCGCGCCACGGCCCAGTGGTTCAGAGCATGGAGGCCAACGAACTGCGCCAGAAGGCGCTGAAGGCCATCCGCAACGACGGGAATGGCCTGAGCTGGGGCGAGGAACGCCTACAACATGATCGGTTGCGCCCGACTGGTATCGCCAGCGGTGGGCGCCGATTCTGGCCCTGCCAGAAGACTGCGGAGAGGCTTGGAACGATCCCGAATGGATGCGCGACATTGCCGCCCGGTTCGCCAAGCATCCCACCGGCTGCGACTACTGGTATGAAGCCGATATGAAGGACATCGTGCCCGAAGGGTTGAAGTGTCCCAAGTGCGGCGGCCAGCACTGGAAGCGCGAATCCGACATCCTCGACGTGTGGTTCGACTCCGGGACCAGCTTTGCGGCGGTGCTCGAAAAGCGCCCCGAATTGGGCTTCCCCGCCGACCTCTACCTCGAAGGCTCGGACCAGCACCGCGGCTGGTTCCACTCCTCGCTGCTCGCTTCCATCGGCACGCGCGGCGTCCCGCCCTACAAGGCGGTGCTCACGCACGGCTACGTGGTCGACGGCGAGGGCCGCAAGATGTCCAAATC
>JBKSUH010000229.1:0-1657 GCA_047233565.1 Alistipes sp. | reverse complement strand
TTTTTCGACCTCCGACGGCAGTTATTCGCTGCTGCACACCAAGCGCAATGTCGTGGGACAAACCCTCTACCACCTCTACCAGGCCGAGAGTTACGGCCAGCTGATGATCGCCGGATACAAGTCTTACGAGGCGCGGTACAAACGTGAATTGCGCACCGTGCGCGGCTATATCGACTCGTTGCGCAACCTGGCCGGGGAGCAGGATTCGCTCCAGACGATGCGCCTGGACAGCATTGTGAGGCTGCTGGGCGACAAGGAGCGGCGGACGATGAACCTGCGGCGGACGATCCGTTCGGCGGCTACGGCCAGCCTGCTGGACAAGAATATCCGCGAGCTGATCGGCCCGGCGGACAGTGTGGACAGCGTGGGGGTTCTGCGCGACAGCGTGTCGGTGCGTACGGTGGTGCAGGATACGCTGTCCGTGGCGGTGCCGCGGCGCAAGCGCAATTTCTTCCGCCGTTTCGCCGACCTGTTCAGTCCTCCCAAAGAGGATTCGAGCATCGTGATCTCCCACCGTGAGCGGGTCGTCGATTCGCTCCCCGCGACGGCCGTGAAGGATACGATCGCCATCGTCCTCAGGACGTTGCAGGATCGGGTGACCAGCGACCGCATCGGCATTTACGACCGGGCGTGGGACGAAGGGATGCGCCTCCGCTACAGCAACGAACTGGTGAATACGAAGATTTACCGCCTCATCATGGATTTCGAAGCCGAGGATACGGCGTTCCTGCTGGGCAAGATCGACCAGACGGAGGCTATCCGTCGCCGGTCGTCGTACGTGCTGGGCGGTATCGCCGCCGTCGCCGTCGTGCTGATGCTGTTGTTCGTGGGTATCCTGCTGCGGGATATCAACCGCAGCAACCGTTACCGGAGGGCGCTCGAACGGGCCAACCGCGACAACGAGGCGCTGCTGGCGGCGCGTGAGAAACTGATGCTGGCCATCACGCACGACATCAAGGCGCCGCTGGGGTCGGTGATGGGGTATATCGATCTGCTTTCGCGCCTCACCACGGGCAAACGAGAGGGACTTTACCTGCACAATATGAAGGAGTCGTCGGAGCACCTGCTGGCGCTGGTCAACAGCCTGTTGGACTTCTACCGGCTCGATATCAACAAGGTCGACGTCGACAACGTGGCGTTCTGCCCGGCACAACTGTTCGAGACGATCCGCGAGGGGTTTGCGGCCATGGCCCAGGCAAAGGGCATCGCCCTGGTGCTCGAAGCCGGGCCGGGGGCCGGGGACGAGGTGATGGGCGATCCTTTCCGGATCCGCCAGGTTGCCGATAACCTGATATCCAATGCGCTGAAATTTACGGACGAGGGCAGTGTGACGATCCGGGCCGACGTCGTGGAAGGACGACTGGTATTCTCCGTGCGCGACACCGGGCGGGGCATCGGCCGCGAGGAGAAAGAACGCATTTTCCAGGAGTTCGTACGCCTGCGTTCGGCGCAGGGCGTCGACGGGTTCGGTCTGGGGCTTTCGATCGTCGACCGTCTGGTAAAACTGCTCGGCGGCAGCATCTCGCTCGAAAGCCGCCTGGGCGAGGGCAGTAAGTTCATCGTCTCGGTACCGGTAGGCCGCAGCAGCGGGAAGAAACCCGACGGCCCGCAGCAGCCTGCCCGCACGGCCGCCCGCCCGGACTTGAAGGTACTGCTG
>JBKSUH010000228.1:0-1678 GCA_047233565.1 Alistipes sp. | reverse complement strand
GGCCATCGGCCTGACGCTGAAGGTCTATAACATGTCGATCCTCACCGACATGTTCGGTTCGATCGCCTACCGCGAGGCGCTCAAGGGCGGCGAGGGCATCAACACCCCGCATATCGACTCGCAGCAGGAGGTCTATACGGCCATGCTGGAGGAACTCGAGCTGGCCAACTCGCTCTACAACGCCAGCCTGGGGCTGGACGACCCCACCAAGGACGGCATCTACGGCGGCGACATCGCCAAGTGGCAGAAATTCACCAACACGCTGCGCCTGCGTCTGCTGATGCGCGTGAGCGGCCGTAACAACGCCTTCACCCCCACGGTCGGCGAGCAGATCAACCAGATCATCTCCAACCCGGGCAAATACCCCGTCTTCGAGTCGAACGACGACAACGCCACCGTGAAGTTCTCCGGCAGCGCGGAGTATTACAAGACCTATTTCAACTCCAGTTCGTTCCCCGACGACAAGAGCCTGTCGAGCGACCACCACATCGCCGCACAGCTGCTCGACCTGCTCTACGACGCTTCGGACGGCTTCGTCGACCCGCGCCTGCGCATCTGGATCAAGCCCCGTTACGTCCAGTATCCCAGTGCGACCGAGCCCGATGTGATCCGCGAAATGATCGGCGCCGTCTCGGGCTGTACGATCAACTACAACGGCATCACCTCCATCAGCGAACGCGAACCCTACCTGCATTACGAAACGCTGGTGGGCGACACGCGCCCCAACCACATGCTCGACTACGACGAGCTGCTCTTCATCAAGGCCGAAGCAGCGATGAACGGCTGGATATCGGGCTCCGCCAAGGAGTATTACGAAGCGGCGATCACCGCGTCGTGCCAGAAATGGGGCGAATACGGCATTTACGCCTCCTACCCCGAACTCAACGCGTCGAACAAGATCGAACTGAAAACCGTAGCCATCACGCAGAAGAACATCGCCGCACTGCTGGCGAGCGACCACGTAAAATGGAATAATACCCAGCAGCGCCTCGCCGAGCAGAAATGGCTCTCGCTGTTCTGGGTCATCGGCTTCCAGATGTACCACGAAATGCGCCGCACGGGGTATCCCGAGTGCAAGACCGGCATGGGAACGATCGAGCTGAACGCCACGGGCGGCAAGTTCATCGCCCGCTATCCCTATCCGTCGATCGCGATCGCCAACAACCGTGCGAACTATACGGCCGCATTCGAGGCACAGGGCGGTACCATCAACGACAACACCATGGTCTTCCCGATCTGGTGGAGCGGCCAGGCCGTCGCCAAGGATGCCGGGCAGCCGTGGGAACACTCGTTCCGCAAGAATGTCATCGCCGAAGAGAACTTATAATCTAAAAACGAACGCACTATGAACGCGAAAAACATATTCCGCAACATAAGGGGCCTGGCCATGTCGGCGCTGCTCCTGATCCCGGCGGCCTTCGTCTCGTGCAGCGACGACGACACGGAGGGCGGCAGCCCCTACTTCCGGCTGGAGAATACCGTCGTATCGAGCAAGCTGGTGACCGCCTCCTCCGACCTGGGTTTCGACGCCGAGGCCATCATCGGCGACGCCACGCTCGAACTGATCCGTTACGACATCCGTTCGAACTGCAACTGGAGTGTCGAATGCAACTCCACGGACGGAGACTGGATCAAATTCTACCCCAAGACAGGCCAGGGCGACGGCAAGGTACGCTTC
>JBKSUH010000227.1:0-1685 GCA_047233565.1 Alistipes sp. | reverse complement strand
AGTATTCGGATCGCAACGCCAACTATGCCGTGCCCATGTTCACCTGGAATTTCTGCTACAAGCTGAACAAGCAGGCCAACGACATCCTGGCTACGATCCCCGCGGATACCGAAAACCAGACGCTTATCTACTACCGCGGCCAGGCTCTGGTGGCGCGTGCGTTCGCCAACTTCACGCTGGCGCAGCGTTTCCAGTTCACCTACAAGGGCAACGAGGACAAACCGACGGTACCCATCGTGACGTGGGACATGCCGGCCGAGCGTGCCGGTGCGAACCCCCGTGCCACTAATGCCGAGATCTACAAGCTGATCTACGACGATCTGACGCAGGCCATCGCCGACCTCGAGGGTTTCCAGCGCACGAGCAAGGCCGCCGCCGACCGGAACGTGGCTTACGGAATGCGTGCCCGCGTGAACCTGGTGATGAACAACTGGGGCGAAGCTGCCACCGATGCCGAAGCTGCCCTGAGCGGCTACACGTTCCTCTCCAAGGATGACGTGTCGGCTCCCGGTTTCAACAGTGCCAACTCCCCGTCGTGGATCTGGGCCGGCATCTACAAGGCTGCCGACACCCCCGCCAACTACCGCAATATCACCTGGGGCGGACACCTCTGCTCCTTTGCCCGCGGTTATACCACCAGCCAGGGTTTGTATAAGCGTATCAATTCGCTGCTTTACAACATGATCCCCGATACGGACGTGCGCAAGGGATGGTGGATCAACGCCAGCCTCGAATCGCCGCTGCTCGACCACATGGACTGGGACGGCGTGACCGGCTCGGCCATCAGCTCGCTGGCGATTCCCAATGTCAAGCGTGCCTTCCAGCCCTATACCAACGTGAAGTTCGCGCCTTATGAAAATAAGTGCGGTACGGACATCAACGCGGGCGACTGGTGTATCATGCGTGCCGAGGAGATGCTTCTCATCCAGGCCGAGGCCATGGCCATGGGCGGCAACCTCGGCGGCGGCAAGTCCCTGCTCGAGAATTGGGTCAAGACCTACCGCGATCCTTCGTATTCGTGCGCCGCCACGACTCCCGAGGCTTTCCAGAGCGAGATCTGGTGGCAGCGCCGCGTCGAGTTGTGGGGCGAGGGCCATGCCTATACCGACATCATGCGTCTGAAGAAGAACCTCGTGCGGTGCACGACGGACGGCAAGTCGGACTTCCCCGATGCCTGGGCGTTCAACATCGCGGCGACGGACGGTATCCTGCTGATGCGTATCCCCACCGGGGAGACCAACGCCAATGCGGCTATCGACCCTGTCAAGGATAACAACAACGAGGGTACGTTCCCTGTTAACGGCAGCGGAGCTGGTTTGACCGACGGATGCGTAGTTAAATAAGTTTTGAACCGGATAACATCGACAAAATATGAAAACACTCAAGAGTTTATTATATGTGTTCCTGGCGGCGTTCCTCTTCGTGGGGTGTAACGACGACGAGAACTTCAACCCCGGGGAACCCGAAGATCCCGATTGTTACAGCGTCTATTTCCCTACGCAGGAGAATATAGGTTCCAAGGAACTCGACCCCGCGGCTCCGACCGAGATGACGTTCACCGTACGCCGCCTGAAGAGCGAGGGTGCGATCGTAGTTCCCGTGGCCGTAACGTCGAGTGAGGAGGGAATCTTCGTTCCCTCGCAGATCGAATTTGCCGACGGGCAGGAGGAGACGACCTTCAGCAT
>JBKSUH010000226.1:0-1696 GCA_047233565.1 Alistipes sp. | reverse complement strand
GTTTCGGAGCGTCGCTCAACTACAAGGGCTTTGACTTCTCGTTCCTCTTCCAGGGCGGCGCCAACCGTTCCTCCTACCTGAGCGGCGGCTGGTATTTCTACCCGTTCCAGGCAGACCGCGGCCCTAAGTTCATGGGTAACGTGATGACCATGTTCAAGGATCGCTGGACGGTGGACAACCCCGATCCGCACGCCTTCTCGCCCCGCCTGTCCTACGGTGCCGATGCCAACAACTACAAGACTTCGACCTGGTGGCAGCGCGACAGCGACTACCTGCGCCTGAAGAATGTCGAGATAGGCTATACGCTTCCGTCGGCCTGGGCCAGCAAGCTCCGGTGCAGTTCGCTGCGCATCTATGCCACGGGTGTGAACCTGTTCACGATCAGCAAATTTATCTCCGACTACTGGGATCCCGAGACGGGTGCCGATGCCTATCCCATGCAGCGCCAGGTTTTCGTCGGTGTGAATTTAACCTTCTAATACAGCCTAAAGAATGAAAAAGAATATCGTATATTTAATGCTCGCGTCGCTCCTTTTGTTTACCGGCTGCGCCGACTATCTGGATCAGGATCCCGAAGACCTGAACTCGATGGACAAGATCTTCTCGTCCAAGATCGAGACCACCAAGTGGTACAACCGCATTTACAGCGACGATTTCATGGTGCAGGAGATGCATTACAGCGGCCAGATTCCCTATTTCTGGTGCACCGACGAATCGGCCTACATTCTCGAATCGCACGTGCGCAATATCGCCGAAGGGAAGATGAGCCCCGACAACTACTACGGTTACACGGGTTCCTACAACCTCTATTTCTTCGTGCGTTACTACCAGGCCATCCGCCATTGCAACCTGTTCCTCGAAAACGTGGACAAGTGCGCCGAACTGGGCGAGATCGACCGCCGCACGATGCGTGCCGAAGCCCGCTTCATGCGTGCCTATTACCACTACCTGCTGCTGCGCCTCTACGGCCCGATCCCCATCGTGGAGACCAGCCGTTCGGCCGACCAGATCGGGGCTTCGCAGGCGCGCAACACGCTCGGCGAATGCGTCCGCTGGATCAACGGCGAGATCGACTGGGCCTGTGAAAACGGCATGCCCGCCGCCCGCGACGAGAAATTCACGCTGGGGCTCCCCACCATCGGTGCCGCCCGGGCCATCCAGTCGCGCATGCTGCTGATGGTCGCCAGCCCGCTCTTCAACGGCAATTCGGCCTACAAGAACTGGACGAACCACGACGGCACGGTGCTCATGCCCCAGACCTATGACAAGGAGCTGTGGAAGGATGCCGCCGATGCCGCCAAGACGGTCATCGACATGACCGAATACCAGTTGCTCAAACCGGCCGCTGACGCTACGTTCGATGAGATCGTGGATAACCTCCGCGCCGTGACGACCACCTGGGGCGCCGGCAAGAATACCGAGATCATCTGGGGGCACCCCAACTCGGTGCAGTGGTACGGCATGTGCGCCCTGCCGGCGCGCTGGTACGGCTGGAACGGCCGCTATTCGCTGGCCATCGGCATGATCAACGATTTCTTCATGGCCGACGGCAGCCCGAGCCGCCCGCTCGAAGAGTGGTTCGCCTCCAAGAAGTTCTCGGCCGAAGCCGGCAACGGCACCATCGCCAATACGTTCTGGATGTTCGTCGACCGCGAGCCGCGGTTCTATGCCTCGGTTCACTTCCCCAACCAGCGCC
>JBKSUH010000225.1:0-1726 GCA_047233565.1 Alistipes sp. | reverse complement strand
ATGGAATTCATCATCAACGTGGCACCCGGCCCGCTGAAGGCTCCGTGTTTCCTCTCGACCGAGGGCGAGGAGATCGCCGCCGCCGAGACGGCACCCGCCGTGGCGTTCGTATTCAAGAGCCAGGTCGAACAGCATATCGGCGAGATCACCTATTTCCGCGTCATTCGCGGCAGGATCGCCGAGGGCACCGAGCTGGTAAATACCCGCACGGGCAACAAGGAGAAGATTTCGCAGTTGTTCGCCGTGGTGGGCAAGAACCGCATCAAGGTCACGGAGCTGTCGGCCGGCGATATCGGCTGCACGGTGAAGCTCAAGGGCACGCGCACCAACGACACGCTCTCGGCTCCTTCGGCACCGGTCAGCATCGAACCCATCGTCTTCCCCGAACCGCGCTACCGCGCCGCCGTGAAGGCCAAGGAGCAGAGCGACGAAGAGAAACTGGGCAAAGTCTTGAACGACGCCAAGTTCGAAGACCCGACGATTCTGGTCGAATACTCCAAAGAACTGAAACAGACCATCATCCAGGGTCAGGGAGAACACCACCTGAATATTCTGCGCACACGCATCGAGAAGGAGAACAAGCTCTCCTACGACTATATCGCACCGAAAATCCCCTACCGCGAGACCATCACCAAGGTTGCGCAGGCCGATTACCGCCACAAGAAACAATCGGGCGGTGCCGGGCAGTTCGGCGAGGTGCACATGATCATCGAGCCTTACTACGAGGGCATGCCCGAACCCAAGAACTACAAGGTTCCCGGCAAGGGCGACATGATCGTGAACCCCAAGACCAAGGAAGAATACGACCTGGCATGGGGCGGCAAATTGCAATTCTACTCGGCGATCGTGGGCGGCGCCATCGACGCACGCTTCATGCCCGCCATCCTGAAGGGTATCATGGAGAAGATGGACGAAGGCCCGCTGACGGGTTCCTACGCCCGCGACATCCGCGTGGTGGTATATGACGGAAAGATGCACCCGGTGGATTCGAACGAAATCTCCTTCAAACTGGCGGCGCGCAACGCCTTCAAGGAGGCTTTCCGCAACGCGGGGCCCAAGATCATGGAGCCGATCTACAATGTCGAGATACTCGTCCCGAGCGACTACATGGGCGCCGTGATGTCCGACTTGCAGAACCGCCGTGCGATGATCGCCGGAATGGAGTCCGACAAGGGCTTCGACCGTCTGAACGCCATGGTTCCGCTGGCTGAACTATACCGCTACTCGACGACACTCTCGTCGCTGACGTCGGGCTCGGCCACCTATACCATGAAATTCTCGTCCTACGAGCAGGTGCCGGCCGACGTGCAGGACAAGCTGCTGAAGGCCTACACCGATACCGACGACGAATAATCCCCGGCAGCGGAGAAATACAGCGGGAGGGCAATCCCCCTTCCGGGCAAGGGCGGGCAATTATGCCCGCCCTTTTTCGCCGTCCGGGAACCGGCAGTCCCCGCCTCCGCCCACCGGTGCTCCGCACGCCCTGGGGTATGGCGTATGCCCCCAATCCGCCCGGCATCCCGGCATATCCCGCGCGGCCGCAACGAACAGAGCCGCCTCATGTTAAATTAATGTTAACAATTCGGTGTCAAAACCGCTTCGTCGGAAAAAATGGCGTAAATTTGTTCACAATTTGCACTAAATCCTCACATGAGCGAAATCTACACCGTAATCGTAGTTATTCTGGGAATCCTCGCCATTTCAGGTCTTTTCGTCGGCGTCACGA
>JBKSUH010000224.1:307-1726 GCA_047233565.1 Alistipes sp. | reverse complement strand
CCTTCGTATATGTTCAATGAAACCTCGTGCTCGTTGTCTTGGAAAGACACGATTGGATAGTATACCTCCCCGTCCGTCGGCACGCAATACAAAATACCCCGTTTCCTCGAAAAACTTGACCGACGCGCGCAACGGGATCGCCGCCCGGGCAACCGTTGGGAAGACGGGCCGAAAAGACCCGCCCGCCCGAAGCGGACAACGGATGAAGGCGGCACTTGACATATCGAGAGAACTGTCAAAGCGTCCTTGCACATTATTTGACAATAGCATTTTGCCGTCGATTGAGCATCCGCCCTGCCGCAACAGATGCCCGCATGCTGCGGTAGGATACGTTCACAGAGCTGTACCGCCTATCGTTGAAGGAGGAAGCACCATGAAAGTGAAGGACCTTACGATCACCGACGAACTCAAAGAGATCGTCCAGATCGGCATCGTCGTCGAAGACATGGAGAAGGCGAAGCAGGGGATGCTCGACGTGTTCGGCTTGGAGCCGGACAACGAAGGCGACTTCGTCTACAAGAACTGCTACTACCGAGGCGAGACCATCGAGGCGCCCGTGCGCGCGGCGTTCTACGACTTCTTCAACGTGCAGCTCGAGTTCCTGCAGCCCGTCGGCGACCAGGACACCATCTGGAGGGACTACCTCAAGATGGGAATGCACGGACTGCACCACATCCGCTTCGACGTCGACGATCAGGACGCCGTCGTCAAGCTCATGGCCGACAAGGGCATCGACATCTGGCAAGAGGGCACGTCGCTGGTCAATCCGGCATGCCGGTTCACGTACTTCGATTCGATGGAGAAGCTGGGTTTCATCGTGGAAGCCGTCACGCGCGCCCGCTAGGCAGGCCGAGCAAGGGACAGACAAGAAGGAGGAGGAGGACTTAACCATGGCAGACAAGAAGACCGTTCTCATCACCGGCGGCGCGATGGGCCAAGGCCGCACCCATGCCGTCGAATTCGCGAAGAAGGGCTACGACTGCGTGCTGCTCGACATGCTCGACCCGACGGACGAGCGCTTCGCCGAAACCATCAAGATGGTCGAGGAGGCGGGCGGCACCGCCCTCGCCATCAAGACCAACATCTGCTCCACCGAGGAGATGGAGGCGGCATTCGCCAAGGCTTGGGAAACCTTCGGCCGCCTGGACGTGGTCATCGCCAACGCCGGCATCATCAACTTCAACTACACCTGGGATCTCACCGACGCCGAGGTCGAGAAGGCCCTCGCCGTGAACCTCGAGGGCACGTGGCGCACCGACAAGTACGCCGCCCTGTACATGCGCAAGCAAGGATACGGCCGCATCATCAACATCTCCTCCGTATCGGGGCTGAAGGGCACGGCCAAGCTCGCGACGTACTGCATGACCAAGTTCGGCATCGTCGGCCTCACCAAGACGCTCGCGCTGGAGCTCCAGCGCG
>JBKSUH010000224.1:0-297 GCA_047233565.1 Alistipes sp. | reverse complement strand
GCCCATCTACTGCAACGTCGTCTGCCCCACCAAGGTGCGCACCCCCATGTGCGAGACCGACGCCTACGTTGACTTCGTCAACAGCACCATGGGCAAAAGCTTCTCCTCCTGGCAGGAGATGTTCGAAGACGAGAAGAACCCCGGCGGGATCAAGTTCCTGAACCCCATCGACATCACCAAGATGGTGCAGTGGCTGGCCGATTCCGACGAGGCCACGAAGTTCAACGGCCGCGAGATCGTCATCGACCTCGGCGCCATGCTCTAAGCCCCGCGACACCCCTTTCGAAGAAGAGGCGC
>JBKSUH010000223.1:0-1746 GCA_047233565.1 Alistipes sp. | reverse complement strand
GAATAAGACGATGTTTATCATATGTAGAAGCCGAATTTGGGATTTACCGGACAAAAATACGCTAAATTTTTGGGAAAGAGTAAAGAATCCGTAATTTTGTAAAAAAATTTATAATATGGAAAAGAAACGACGCACCGAAATAGCCGAGCTGGGTGAATTCGGCCTGATAGACCTGTTGACCAAAGGGTTTGACCCGGCGGACGCTTCGACGCTCCGCGCCGCGGGCGACGATGCGGCGGTCGTCATGCCGCCGTCCGGCGAGGCGGTGCTCTGTTCGACGGACGCACTGCTGGAGGGCATAGACTTCGACCTGACCTATTTCCCCCTCCGGCACCTGGGATACAAGGCCGTGACGGTGGCCGCAAGCGATATCCTGGCGATGAACGCACTGCCCTCGCAACTGATGGTGTCGCTCGGTGTGTCGTCCAAGCTGTCGGTGGAGGCGTTGCAGGAGCTGTACGAGGGAATTGCCTTCGCATGCAGGGAGCAGGGGATCGACCTCGTGGGGGGCGATACGAAGGCTTCGATGACCGGACTGGTGCTGGGCCTCACGGCGCTGGGACATGCCCCGAAGGAGAAGGTCGTGTCGCGCGGCGGCGCACAGCAGAACGACCTGATCTGCATTTCGGGCAACCTCGGGCGGCCTACATGGGGCTGCGGCTGCTGGAGCGTGAGAAGCGGGTGCTTGCCGACGTGAAAGACCCCGAACCGAAGTTCGCAGGGTACGAATACCTGCTGGAGAAGTATCTCAAGCCGCGTCTGCGAAAGGACATCGTGGAGGCATTGGCCGAGGAGGGCATCGTACCGACGTCGATGATCGACCTTTCGGACGGGCTTTCCAGCGACCTGATGCAGATTTGCAAGGCGTCGAAATGCGGGGCCCGCATATACCTCGACCGGATTCCTATCGCAAGGCAGACCTATGCCTTGGCGGAGGAACTGAATGCCGACCCGGTCGTGGCGGCGCTCAACGGCGGTGAAGACCACGAATTGCTGTTCACGGTGCCGCTGGCCTTGCAGGAGCAGGTGATGCGCATGGGGTGCGTCGATGTCATCGGCCACATAACGCCCGAGTCGACGGGGGTATACCTGGTGACGCCCGATGGTGCGGATATCCGCTGCGGGCGCAGGGGTTTGCCGAGAAGGAGTAAACCGTGCGGGAATTTCCGAAAGGGTTGGAGAACGGGCCGTCCGCAGGTGTGCGGGCGGCTTCTTTGACGGTGTATGTCGGGATGTCGGACAGCGGCGGTGTGGCGGCTGGACTACGGCGAGGGGCGGGGTGTTTCCGGAAGCGGTGAGCCGAAAGGTTAGGTGGGGTGATGAAATGAAAAAGCCGCCTTCGTCGGGCGGCTTTGAATTTTGGGCGAAGTGGCTTAGAGCGCGTTCACGTGCAGCTGGATGGCGCTTTTGAGGTTGGCGGCCTTGTTCTTGTGCACGATGTTGTGCTTTGCAAGTTTGTCCAGCATGGTGGTTACCTTGGGAAGCAGGGCTTCGGCGGCACTCTTCTCCGAGGTGTTGCGCAGTGCTTTTACGGCATTACGTGCTGTCTTGTGGTACAGACGGTTGTGGGCACGCTTGGCCGCGGTCTGGCGAATGCGTTTTTTCGATGACTTATGGTTTGCCATAATTCTGTGTTTTTTATTTTTTACTTTTTCAGTTGCTAAATCGGTTCCAGCCGTGGCGGTGTGCGGATAGGCCTGAAGCCCGCTCCTTGAAAAGTATTCACCCGTAGAGGTCTGCCGTTTT
>JBKSUH010000222.1:0-1771 GCA_047233565.1 Alistipes sp. | reverse complement strand
GATTTATAACTACAAATAAGTAGTTGGCAGGATGATACCGCTTCCACTGAAGTCCTGAGACGGATAATCCGCCGATTTCAGCCCGAATGCACTATAATCGCATCGTCCCGGAATATCCTGCAAACGATGACCCGGCCTTCACCCGGTTATAATGAACCATAAAAACAGGCCGTGCGAGATAACGCAGCAACCTGCCGTACCTTTCGGAATCCCCACTTCATATACAAATATACACAATAAGCGACTATTTGCTCCCTGTGAAGGGGATTCAAAATCCGGTTATTCGGCACAATACACAAAAAAAAGCGGGCTGCACCTTGCAGTCCGCCTTGCCGGCACGGCAATTCCGCCCGGAAAAGGAGGTTATTCCTCCTCCTGGTAATAGACCTTGTAGAACTTGCCCTTTTCGTCCTCGCCCTGCTCCAGCAGGTTGCGGTTGCCGTGGACATAGATATGGAAATTGCGGTCGAGCTTGATGACGCTCTTATAGGCGCGCGCCTGTTTCCTGACGGCGGAATCGGAAATGGCGAACTCATCCTCGATGCGGATGTCGCGCTCCTGCTCGTACTCCTGTTTGTAGCGAGAGAAGCTCTCCATGACCTCGGGCTGGCGGATCACCTTTTCGGAAAAGTCGTCGAGCGAAAAATTGTCCTGCTCCCGGAAGTATTTCATCGTCTCGTTGAGCATCTCGGCCTGGTCGGCCTTCGACACGTCGAACTCCGAGGGAAGATGCCCGGTCACGTATTTCTTGCACATGGCCAGGACGTTGTGCGGGTTGTGGTAGTTGTCCTGCCGCGGGCGGACATGCAGGAAATCGTCGATCCAGTAGCGGGCTTCGCACGGTTGGTGTTGTCCACGACGCAGACGGCGAAGCCTTCTTCGCGCTCGGTATTGAACACGAGGCACCCTTTGTCCAGTTTGTCGACGTTGATTCCCTGGCAGGAGGAGATATGCAGCTGCCCGTCCTGCTCCCCGACCTCGAGGAACGTATCGCGGGTCTCGGACTTGAAAAGCCCGACGGCATCGACCGCCTCGCCCCCGAAACGGCAGCCGGTGAAATAGACGACGTAAAATTCGCCGCCCTTGATCTGCGGGTGTGTGCCCGTCTCGTAAAGGTGCCGGGCAAGGCTGACCGAATGGTCGTAAAACGATTCGGGGTCGTCGAAGATCCTGCAGGTGAAATTCCAGACCTCGTTGCAGGTCAGGTCGGTGTCGTGGTAGAGGTTGAAATACTCCTCGAACTTGAAACCGCCCATGAAATAGGCCAGCAGCGTCTGCATCAGGGCGCGTCGGAAAGCTGGTCGGAGAGCGACGGCGAGACCATCAGCGGCTCGTCCTTGGCCTTGTTCCCGACGATATGCACGGCCAGCGCCGCGATCCGGGTATCTTCCGTATATAACATGGCTGTGAACGGTTATTCGTAAAATACGGGACAAAGGTGGCAAAATTTTCAGCCCCGGGCAAGGAATACGGCCGTTATTTCCCGTGGCAGGCCGTTTGCACTCCCGATAATTTGCCTATTTTTGCAGGACGACAAATACCTGAAACCATGGAAAACAGAATCACTTCGCTGTTCGGAATACGCTACCCCATCGTCGCGGGCGGCATGATCTGGTGCAGCGGCTGGCGGCTGGCCGCAGCCGTGAGCGAAGCAGGCGGACTGGGGCTGATCGGCTCCGGCTCGATGACCCCCGACCTGCTGCGCGAGCATATCCGCAAATGCCGCGCGGCGACCGAAAAACCGTTCGGCGTGAACGTCCCGCTGATGTAC
>JBKSUH010000221.1:0-1800 GCA_047233565.1 Alistipes sp. | reverse complement strand
CGGCAAGAAGGCGGTGATGGCCAGCGGGAGCAAACTGACCAAGGAGCAGGCTGTTTCCGTCGAGCAGCACGAATGCGAATGGGACGAGATATTCGACGGGATTCACGATGTGGTGGATGCCTGTGCGTTTCAGGACGGGCATATCGACTACGACGAGCTGGATGCGTTCTTTGCGGTCAACAAACGCCTGGCCGACAAGTACGGCATGCAATGCTGGACCAACGCCGAGTCGTTCGACCGCGACATGCCCATCAAATTCCTGCCCATCAAGTTCGACAAGCTGCGCATGAAGCTCGAAGCCGCCATGCGTGCGGGCTACGACAAGGCCATCACATTCGAATTTTCGCATTTCATGAGCCCCCAGTCTGCATACCTGCAGGCCGGGCATCTCTTCGACCGTTACAAGGAATACTTTAACATCCGTTAGCCGATGAAATCACAGACGAATACGGGATATGTGGCATTCCTGTCACTGGTAGCCGCCATAGGCGGGATTTTGTTCGGGTACGACACGGCGGTCATTTCGGGTACGATATCCGGTGTGGCCTCGCAGTTCTCGCTGGACGCCATGCAGCAGGGATGGTTCGTTGGGTGTGCGCTCGTCGGTTCGATCGGCGGCGTGGCCGTGGCCGGAGTGCTGAGCGACCGTTTCGGGCGCAAGCTGACGATGTTGCTGTCGGCCGTGCTGTTCACCGTTTCGGCCGTCGGCTGTGCCGTCAGTGCCGACTTCACGCAACTGGTCGTTTACCGCATCGTGGGCGGCGTGGGCATCGGCGTGGTGTCGATCGTTTCGCCGATGTATATTTCCGAGGTCGCCGTGGCGCGCTGGCGCGGGACACTCGTGTCGCTTTACCAGCTGGCCATCACGGTCGGGTTCCTGGCGGCCTATCTGGTCAATTTCGGCATCCTCGTTCGGCCGAGACGGCA
This sequence comes from Alistipes sp., assembly GCA_047233565.1. Lineage (GTDB taxonomy): Bacteria > Bacteroidota > Bacteroidia > Bacteroidales > Rikenellaceae > Alistipes. The sequence continues at coordinate 873 of JBKSUH010000221.1, read as the reverse complement.
CATACGCCTCGAGACGATGCAACGGATCTGGATCACGGAGAGGTGGCGCGGCATGTTCGGCGCCGAGACGCCCCCGCGGCCCTGTTCTTCCTCGTGCTGTTCTTCATTCCCGAGAGTCCGCGGTGGCTGCTTCTCAGAGGCAGCGACGAGCGGGCCGCACCGTGCTGAGCCGCATCTATCCCGCCGGCACGATGCCGAGCAGGAGATCGCCGCCGTACGCGCGACCTTCCGAAGAGCGACGAACCGCAATGGCGCGCGCTGCTCGAACCCGGCATCCGGCGAGCCGTCCATCGGCGCCTTCATCGCCATCCTCGGGCAGTTCATGGGTGTCAACGCCGTGCTCTACTACGGCCCGACGATCTTCGAAAATGCAGGGCTGTCGAGCGGCGATTCGCTCTTCTCGCAGGTGCTCGTGGGTGTGGTCAACATGCTGACCTCGGTGCTGGCGCTTGTCATCATCGACCGCGTGGGACGCAAACAACTGGTCTACTGGGGTGTGTCGGGCATGATCGTTTCGCTGCTCTGCATCGGGTTCTATTTCATGTGCGGCGCGGCGCTGGGATTGCCCAGCGTATTCCTGCTGGTGTTCTTCCTGGCCTATATTTTCTGCTGCGCCGTTTCTATCTGCGCCGTGGTGTGGGTGCTGCTCTCGGAGATGTACCCCACCCGGGTGCGCGGGCTGGCGATGTCGATCGCCGGGCTTGCGCTGTGGGTGGGCACCTACCTCATCGGGCAGCTGACGCCCTGGATGCTCGAAAACCTTACGCCCGCCGGCACGTTCTTCCTCTTCGCGGCGATGTGCGTCCCCTATATGTTGATTATCTGGCGTGCCGTTCCCGAAACCACGGGGCGCTCGCTTGAAGAAATAGAGAA
>JBKSUH010000220.1:0-1820 GCA_047233565.1 Alistipes sp. | reverse complement strand
ACACTACTGATCGTGGACGACAACCGCAGCATCCTGGCGGCATTGCGCCTGCTGCTGGAAAAATATTTCGCACGGGTGCTGACCCTCCCCACCCCCAACCGGCTGGCGACGACCCTGCGCGAGGAACAGATCGACGTGATCCTGCTCGACATGAATTTCACGGCGGGCATCAACACCGGTAACGAAGGCATCTACTGGCTGAGCGAGATCCACGCCCGCAGGCCGGATATCAAAGTCGTGCTTTTCACGGCATACGCCGATATCGACCTGGCCGTGAGGGCAATGCGCGACGGTGCGGTGGACTTCGTCGTCAAACCGTGGGACAACGACCGGTTGGTGGCTTCGCTGCGCAACGCATACAATCTGGCGCGGTCGGCTCGCGAGGTGAAGCAGCTCAAGGAGATCAAGCGCGAGCTGGCCTCGGAGCAGCCGATGTTCTGGGGCGAAAGCCCCGCCATGGCGCGCATCCGCGAAATCGTGGAGAAGGTTGCGGCCACGGACGCCAACATCCTGATCACGGGGGAGAACGGCACCGGCAAGGAGATGCTGGCACGCGAGATACACAACCGCTCGGCGCGCAGCGGCGAACTGATGGTTTCGGTGGATATGGGAGCCGTACCCGAAACGCTCTTCGAGAGCGAACTGTTCGGCCATGTCAGGGGAGCCTTCACCGACGCCCGGGCCGACCGCGCCGGGAAATTCGAGGTCGCCGACCACGGCACGCTTTTCCTCGACGAGATCGGCAACCTGCCGCCCCACCTGCAATCGAAGCTGCTGACGGCCATCCAGGGCGGGCGTATCTTCCGCGTGGGCAGCAACACGCCCGTAGCGGTGGACATCCGCCTCATCTGCGCCACGAACCGCGACCTGTTCGGAATGGTAGCGCGGGGGGGGGGAGTTTCGCGAAGATCTGCTCTACCGCATCAACACGATCCATATAGACCTGCCGCCCCTGCGGCAGCGCCGCGAAGACATCCTGCCGCTGGCGGAAATGTTCCTCAAACGCTACGCCACGAAGTACAACAAACCGATCGAGGGTTTCGACCAGGCAGCGGTGCGCGAAATGGACGAATACCCTTGGGCGGGTAACATCCGCGAATTGCAGCATACCGTCGAAAAAGCCGTCATCATGAGCGACGGGAGGCGAATCACCCCCGCGACACTGCTGCTGCGGCCGGCTCCGGCCGCAGTGCAGGCCCTGGCATTCTCGACGCTCGAAGAGATGGAGCGCGGCATGATCGGTCAGGCGATGGCGCGTTACGCAGGCAACCTTACCGAGGTGGCGCGGCAGCTGGGCATCACGCGCCAGACACTCTACAACAAGATCAAACGCTACGGGTTATGAAACGCGAAGGAATAGCCTACGGCCCCGTAATCGGGTACACGGCGTTGCTCATCGCCGCTTCGGGAGCACTCGGATGGGTGGTAACAGGGTCATGGTACCCGCTGGCGATCCTGCTCGTCCCGGTGATCGGGATCGCGGCATACCGCCTCATAGGGCTTTACAGCGATTCGATACGCCGTGTAACCTTCATGTTCAACGCCATCGACAACGACGACTTCACGTTCCGCTTCCATGAAGACCCGTCGAAAGTGGACAACGGCATGCTCAACGCCGCCCTGAACCGTATCAAGGAGATCCTGGTGCGCGCCAAGGTACGCGCCGAAGAGCGGGAACGCTACTACCAGCTGATCATGGAGTATGCACGCACGGGGCTAATCACCATCAACGACGCGGGAAGCGTCTACCAGGCCAACGGCGAGGCGCTGCGCATCTTCGGGCTGCCGCGCTTGACCCACATCCAGCAACTGGAACTGCC
>JBKSUH010000219.1:0-1829 GCA_047233565.1 Alistipes sp. | reverse complement strand
TTCGAGTACTATGAACATAGGTTAATTCCGAATTATTTAAGTTTTTATCCTTCAATAAGTTGCCACGGCCCGCTATCCGCGCAGCATCCGCACCGCGCGTTCCACGCCGCCGGCCAGCGCATCGGCCTCGGCCAGCGTATTGTAAAGCGCGAACGAAGCGCGGCACATCCCCGTCGTGGAGAAATGCGTCATGGTGGGTTCGGCACAGTGCTGCCCGGTATGGACGGCGATGCCCAGCTTGTCGAGGATCATGCCCATGTCGTAGGGATGCACACCTTCGACGTTGAACGACACGATGGCACATTTGCCGGGCGTCGTACCGTAAATCCGCAGCCCGTCAACGGCCGTAAGCCGTTCGGTCGCACGGTGCAGCAGTGCCGCCTCGTGCGCTTCGACCTCGGCCGGGTCGAAACGCCCGACGAATTTCACGGCTTCGCCCAGGGCGATGGCCCCGGTGAAATTGGCCGTACCGGCTTCGAACTTGAGCGGCACGGGGGCATAGGTGGTCTTGGCGAAGGTCACGGTATCGACCATATCGCCCCCGCCGAGAAACGGCGGCATGGCTTCGAGCAGCGCACGTTTGCCATACAGCACGCCGATGCCCGTCGGGCCGAAGAGCTTATGCCCCGAGAAGGCATAGAAGTCGCAATCCAAAGCCTGCACGTCGACACCGCCGTGCACGACACCCTGGCATCCGTCCACCACGGCGATCGCCCCCACGGCATGTGCAGCGTCGATGACGGGCCGCAGGTCGGGACGCGTTCCGAGCGTATTCGAAGCCTGCGTAACGGCGACGATGCGGGTCTTGTCATCCAGCAGCGACGGCAGCAGTTCGGTGCACAGGCGCCCCTCGTCATCGAAGGGCAGGACGCGGATTTCCGCCCCCTTGCGTTCGGCGAGCATCTGCCAGGGCACGATATTGGAGTGGTGCTCCATCTCGCTGACAAGGATATTGTCGCCCGCACGGACGAACTTTTCACCCCAGGCATAGGCCACCGTATTGAGCGAAGCCGTAGCGCCGGCCGTAAAGACGACCTCTTCCTTTTCGGCCGCGCCGATAAAAGCGCCGATACGCTCGCGTGCCGCCTCGTAAAGCGTCGTGGCCTCCTCCGAAAGGTAGTGCACCCCGCGATGTATATTGGCGTTGAGTCCGCGCTGCAGGTAATCGACCATCTCGATCACGGCCAGCGGTTTCTGCGACGTGGCGCCGCTGTCGAGGTAAACCAGCGGCTTGCCGTAAACCTCGCGTCCGAGAATCGGGAACTCCCCGCGTATTTTTCAACGTCGAACATGGTTACAATTTTTCCATTTTGGCCCTAACGGCCTCCATCATCGTCTCGCACAACGGCTCCACGCCGCAGCGGCGTACGACATCGCCCACGAAGCCCTCGATCTGCACCCTCCGCGCCTGGGCTTCGCTCAGGCCGCGCTGCCGCATATAGAGGATCGCCTCGGAATCCATTTGTCCCACCGTCGCGCCGTGCGAGCATTTCACGTCATCGGCATAGATCTCCAGCTGGGGCTGGGTCGTGATACGCGCCGTCTCGCTCAGCAGGATGTTGCGGTTCTGCTGCTGCGCATCGGTGCGCTGGGCGTCGGGCGCCACATAGACCAGCCCGCAGAACTCCCCTACGGCCGTACCGCCCGCGACACCTTTTATATAAGAGTTGCTGCGGCAGTCGGGCACGTTGTGGTTCGTCCGCAGCCTGACGACGCAATGCTCCTGCCCGGCGGCGAGGAACGCTCCGCCCAACAGGCTTTCGGCACCCGGCCCGTCGAGATCGACCGAATAGGAGGCATTGGCGCTCGAAAGCTGCACCGCCGTGATA
>JBKSUH010000218.1:0-1830 GCA_047233565.1 Alistipes sp. | reverse complement strand
CATGCGCGATGGATCGTACGGCATTTCGCTTGGCGGTATCCCCCGGGGAACGAATCCGTACAAGACGAAATTCCCCGTGTTTCTTTATACGGAGGCTATAGAGCGGGGCGAAACCATGACGGCGGCTAATTCGGGCCTGGTGGGAGGCGACAGGTTACGGACGAGTTTGAAGTGCATAATCAACTACGCGGGCAACGCCCTTACAAATCAGCATAGCAACATCAATCGTACGCACGACATTTTGGCCGACGAAACGAAATGCGAGTTCATTTTAGGGGTCGATACGGTCCTGACTGATTCGATGAAATATGCGGATATCCTGCTTCCCGACCTATTCCGTTTCGAACAGTTGTCGATGGTGGGAACAGGCGGCGTCAACGCGTATATGGTGGCCGGCAAGCCATGTACTTCGGCGAAGTTCGAACGTAAAAGCTGTTATGACATGTGCACGTTGATCGCGAGAAAAATGGGGGTCGAACAGGAGTTCACTGAAGGCAGGACGCAGGAGGAGTGGGTACGGACGGTTTACGACAAAGCGCGCGCCGCCGACCCCGAGCTCCCCAGTTTCGAAGAGGCGTTCGAGATGGTTATCTACAAGCGCAAAAATCCGAACGGAGGCACGGTTGCGCTAGCCCAGTACCGAGCGGATCCGCAGGCGACTAAGCTTGATACGCCCTCGGGAAAGATCGAGATCTACTCCGAGAGCATAGCGCAGCTGTCCCAAACGTACGAATTGGCAGATGACGAAATGCTGTATCCGCTTCCGGCCTACGTTCCCGAGTGGCAGGGTGTCGGCACCCCGACGGACGAGTACCCTCTGCGATGCGTGGGCTTTCACGGTACGGCGCGGACGCATTCCTGTTTCGGAAACATCGATGTTCTGAAGACGGCCATCCCCCAGCAAGTATGGATCAACGTTAAAGACGCTGAAGATCGCGGGATATCCAACGGGGACGAAGTGAGGGTGTCCAACGAGTTCGGCGATATGATCCTCATTGCCAAGACGACCGTCCGCATGGTCCCCGGTACGGTGGCCATGCCTCATGGAGCCTGGCATGACGCTGACATGGACGGCGATCGGGTGGACCAAGGCGGGTGCATAAACACGCTGACTACCAACAGATGCACGCCCCTCTCGAAAGGGAATCCACAGCACAGCAATATATGCCAGGTAAGCAGAGCGTAGGGGAGTTCAGAGGAGGAGTCATGTCGCACTATGCGTTTTACTTCGACGGCACGCGATGCGCGGGTTGCAAAACCTGTCAGCTCGCATGCAAAGACTATAAAAATCTGGCGCCCGAAACCACGTTCCGAAAAGTGTACGAGTGTTCGGGCGGGGAAGTGGCGATTGACGAAGCCGGATGCTTTGAGAACAGGGTCTATGTGTACTATACGTCTATTTCCTGCAACCATTGCGACGATCCGGCCTGCACGAAGGTGTGCCCGACCGGCGCCATGCACAAGGACGCCGAAACGGGACTGGTATCCGTGGACGCGGGCAAGTGCGTCGGCTGCGGCTACTGCCATATGGCCTGCCCGTACAACGCGCCGAAGGTCGACCGTGAGAAGGGCCATTCCGTGAAGTGCGACGGATGCGCCGCGCGGGTGGCCGCGGGCGAGAAGCCGGTGTGCGTCGAGGCCTGTCCGGCCCGTGCGCTCGATTTCGGCACGGTCGAGGACATGGCGGCGAAGGGCGAGCGCGGCAGCATCGCGCCGCTGCCCGATCCGGCTTACACGAATCCGAACCTGTACATCAAGCCTTCCGCCGACGCCCTGCCCGCAGGCAGCGCCGACGGCAAGGTGGTCAACCCCCTGGAGGTGATGTAGCAT
>JBKSUH010000217.1:0-1846 GCA_047233565.1 Alistipes sp. | reverse complement strand
AAAATACCCTTGGGCGGAACATTCTACGAAGGACGTTACGACCGCAACGGGTCGCTCGGAAGGCTCTACACGAACGCTCCGTATTATCTTCATTGGAGAGACTCGACCGGCGTGTTCCATGACGTAGCCTGCACCTCGATCCTATTCGATACGAGTAACTACCCGCCATTCGTCAATACGACGGATTTTTACCGCTATGCTGCCAATCCGGTGCGCTGCATCCGGGAATAAAACCGAATTAACTTTCAACAATGAACAAACAACGAATCATACTGTTCCTGCTGCTGTCGGCGGCCTTGTGGGGTCTGCCCCGCAGGGCTGCGGCGCAGATCTTCGCCGTGAGGGCCAACGCCCTTGCGGCATGCAGCGCGACGCTGAACGTCGGGGCCGAAGCGGCCCTGACGGACAACTGGTCGCTGGAGCTGTCCGGTTACTGGAATCCGGTGAATACCGCATCCCTCTCGATGAACTTCCATGCCTTGCAGCTCGGCGGCCGCTACTGGTTCTACGAATCCTTCGTCGGGCATTTTCTCGGACAGCACCTTACCTATGTCGGCTACGACCTCGGAAGCCGCACAAAACGCTATAAGGGCAATGCCTACGGTCTTGGTGTCAGCTACGGATATGCGTGGATGCTCTCGAAACGATGGAATATCGCCCTCGAAGCCGGCATAGGGCTGTTCCATACCGAAGACACACGCCGCGACCCGACCGTCTCTGACTGGGAGGATGAATACATCTACCACAACCGACGCTGGACGCTGGCGCCGACAAAACTGGAAGTCTCATTCTCTTATATCTTTTAGCCATGAAGATATGCAATAAGATATTGCAGATAGGTCTGCTGTCGGCAGCGCTCGGAAGCCTGTTCGGCTGCTCGGTAGCCGGACGGCTTCAGCGGCAGCAGATGACTGCCTCGCTCTCGCAGCTTACCCGCGCCGAACGGCAGGAGCGGCAGCAGGACTACCGCCCGCAGGTCGTAAAACTCCAGCGTGACAGCAACACATTCTTTCTTGCACTCGTGGATACGCTTGCCGACGGAGAACGCGTGATGGCGCTTCAGATCGAGCAGGTGACGGTCGTGGCGAAGATGCGGTCTATTCCCGAACGCAACGGGCGCGTCGTGCTGGATTTCATCGTGACGCTGCCCAGGCAGTTGTTGGGCAAGAGCCGCAGCGTCGTCATTACACCCATTCTGCACAAGCCCGACGAATCCGTGGCGCTCGAAGATCTGGTGATCCGCGGCGGACGCGTCTCGCTGCTGCAAGAGCGCGACTACTGGCAGTACGAAACCTATGTCGAACGCTTCCGCCCCGATACCGTGGGGCGCGAGGCGGCCTTCAACCGCTTCGTGAAGTTTCCCTATCCCGAAGACGTCCGGCTCGACTCGCTGGTCGAAGGCAGGAGCACCGTCACGTATTACTATTCCCAAGCAGTGAAAACCGACGAGACCTCGAAGAAGATGCTCGTAACGCTTCAGGGGCAGGTGTTGGCCGTGGACGACAGCGCCTACCGTCTGCCGCCGTCCGATACGCTGAGCTACGTCGTATCCTCGATGCTATCCTTCGTAGATACCGTACCGAGGTATCGCATCAAGGTCATCGACAAGTTCGTGACCGTCGAAGACCGCAACTACATTCAGTTCTTCGTGGGCGATACCCGTGTGGTCGATACGCTGGGCGACAACCGGCGGCAGTTGGACAAGATCTCTGGCCTGATGCGGCAGATCGTCGAACAGCAGGAGTTTTATGTCGATACCATCACGCTGACGGCGGCATCGTCTCCGGAGGGAGCCTATACCTTCAACGCCCGGCTCTCGCAAGGAAGGGCCGCGGCGCTCAAACGC
>JBKSUH010000216.1:0-1854 GCA_047233565.1 Alistipes sp. | reverse complement strand
CCCGATGAGAAACTGGCGCAGATCTTCCACGACGCCTTCCTCACGAACGCCTATATCGGCGACGTGCGGGTCAATATCGACTCGCTGAACATCTACGAACCGATCTTTGCCCGCTATGGCTATACGACCCGTGATGTCTACTATACGATCGGGAACTTTTCGAAGCGCAAGAGCGCCCGTCTGGGCGACGTCGTCGAGATGGCGATCGATAAACTCGAAGCCGAGGGTAAATTTTACGACCGTGAGGTTGCCGTGCTCGATACGATCGACAACGTCGCCCGCCGGAGTTTCACCCGCACGGTCTATGCCGACTCGCTGATCCGCGTCGGCTCGCTGCGCGATACGGCCCGCCTGCGGTTCTCCGTAGACGTGCGGCCCGGCGAGTACAACCTGAGCCTCAAATACCTCGTCGATTCGCTCGACCGCAACGAAAGGCCTGCGGGGCGTGGTGTGGCTCGAACGCCGCGACAGCACCCGTACAACGTCTATACGACGACCCTGCGCCGCGACCGGCAGGAGAATTTCACCGCTTTACGGTCGATACACCCACCGGCGCCTACCTGGATTTCCTGGATTTCCGCGGAAGCCCCTGCGTCCCTCGGTGACGGTGACCGGCCTGAAATCGACTATTCCCACACGTCCGTTGCCGTCGACAGCCTTTACCGGCAACAACTTGACCTGCGAATTTTGCCGATGAATTCCTCCGCGCAGCCATCCAGGCGGATAGCCTCTAACCTGCTCTGGACACCGCAGGGTCTGCTCCGCAATCCCCTGGTCGGGGTTGCGGCCGACGGCCGTATCCTCTCCGTCGGGTCGTGTCCCGAGCCCGACCGGTGTCCCGGCACCGAGTTCTATGCCGGGGTGCTCGCTCCGGGGCTGGTCAATGCCCACTGCCACCTCGAACTCTCCTATTTGCTGGGGGCGATCCCCGAACGGTGTGGTTTTGCGGGGTTTGCCGGTGCCATGGGACAGGTCCGGGAGCGGTTCGGCCCCGAAGAACGGCTGCGGGCCGTAGCGGCGGCCGACGCCGCCATGTGGCAGGACGGAGTGCAGGCCGTCGGCGACATCTCCAACGGCGATACGACCTTCTCCGTCAAAGAGCGCAGCCGCGTCGCCTATCATACATTCATCGAATTTTTCGGCCTGCGTCTCGCGTCGGCCGACTCCGTGCGGCCCCTGCTCCGCCATCCGCAAACTTCGCTGACCCCCCATTCGCTCTATTCGGTGCAGGATGCCCCCCTGCGTGCGATCGCTGCCCGGGGCGATGCCCCGCTTTCGATCCATTTCATGGAATCTCCCGGCGAAGCGGCGCTCTTCGAACACCGCGGCCCGCTGTGGGAGTGGTACGCGAAGGCCGGTTTCTCCTGCGATTTCCTGCATTACGGCTCCCCGGCCGAACGTCTCGTGGCCTGCGTGCCGCACGACCGCCGCGTGACCCTGGTGCATGACTGCTGCATAACGCAGCGCGACATAGACATCGTTATGGGCCATTTTACGGCGCCCGTATGGTGGTGCCTGTGCCCCCGTTCAAACCGCTATATCTCCGGCCTCGAACCCCCTGTGGAGCTGTTACGCCGCAATCGCCTCAATATTTGCCTCGGAACCGACTCGCTGGCTTCGAACGACCGGCTTTCGGTTTTCGAAGAAATGCGTATGTTCCCCGGCATCCCGCTTCCCGAACTGCTCGCCTGGGCTGCCGGGGGCGGTGCACAGGCATTGGGTATGGAGGATGCACTCGGCGAAATAGCTCCCGGCCGTCGTTGCGGCCTCACGGTCATTTCAGGGTTGGATTACGGCACGCTGTGCCTGACCCCGGCGTCGCAGATCCACCGCATCCTCTGACCGGGATACTTT
>JBKSUH010000215.1:0-1871 GCA_047233565.1 Alistipes sp. | reverse complement strand
CAATTACATACCTCCGCACCGGGGGGGGGTATCCGCCGGAATGCAATGCGCTTGCATACGTCGTAAAGATACGACATAAAGCCCTAATATCCAAATAAAATGCGACATATCGTACCCGCTGCGTTTTGCCGTTTAGGATTTGTTTCGTACATTTGGGATCAAAACCGGAAAACCTATGAGAAAACTCCAGTATTGCCTCGCGGCGGCAGCCCTCTTCGCCTATGGCGCAGCCGCAGCCTGTACCAATTTCATCGTAACCAAAGGGGCATCGACCGACGGCTCGGCCATGGTCTCCTATGCCGCCGATTCGCACGCGCTCTACGGCGCCCTGTACCACACCCCCGGCGGGAAATTCAGGGCCGGGGCCATGCTGCCCGTCTACGAGTGGGACACGGGACGCTACCTGACGGACATCCCGCAGGCGGGCGAAACCTATTCGACCGTCGGCAACATGAACGAGCATTCGCTCATCATCGGCGAAACGACCTACGGAGGCCGCCCGGAACTGGAGGACTCGACAGGGCTGATCGACTACGGGTCGCTGATCTACATCACGCTCCAGCGCGCCAAGACCGCCCGCGAGGCGATCCTCACGATCGCCGAGCTGGCGAACACCTACGGATATGCCTCGAGCGGCGAGTCGTTCTCGATCGTCGACCCCGAAGAGGCGTGGATCATGGAGCTGATCGGCAAGGGATACAAGGACGACGGCAAGGGCGGCAACGCCCGCAAGGGCATCGTATGGGTAGCCCGCCGCATCCCCGACGGCTATGTCTCGGCGCACGCCAACCAGGCGCGTATCACGACCTTCCCGAAGGACGACCCCGAGAACTGCCTCTATTCGCCCGACGTGGTGGCGTTCGCCCGCGAGATGGGTTACTACGACGGCACGGACGAGGATTTCAGTTTCTGCGAAGCCTACGCCCCGGCCGATTTCGGCGCGCTGCGAGGCTGCGAGGCCCGCGTGTGGGCATTCTTCCGCACGGTGGCCGACGGAATGGACAAATACGTGGACTATGCGATGGGGCACAATGCCGAAAACCGCATGCCCCTGTGGGTGAAACCCCGCACGAAGGTGTCGCCCAAGGTGGTCTTCGACTGCATGCGCGACCACTACGAAGGCACGCCGATGGACATGACCGACCGACATAGGCGCCGGGGGCAGCGCCTGCCCCTACCGCTGGCGGCCGATGTATTTCGAGGTCGACGGCGTGGAATACTGCAACGAACGTGCGACGGCCACGCAGCAGACCGGCTTCTGGTTCGTGGCACAGGCACGCCCCGACGTGCCCGACAACATGGGCATCCTCTGGTTCGGCGTGGACGATGCGGCCACGTCGTGCCTGACGCCCATCTACTGCTGCACGCAGGGCGTCCCCGAGTGCCTGAGCGAAGGCAACGGTTCGATGCTCGAATATTCGCCGACGTCGGCGTTCTGGCTCTTCAACCGCGTTTCGAACTTCGCCTACATGCGTTACGACATGATCGCGGGCGACATCCGCAAGGTCGTGGACAAATGGGAAAACGAGGCGCTCCGCCTGGTGCGCGACGTCGATGCCGAGGCGATGACGCTCTCGCCCAAGGCCCGCGGCAAATTCCTCTCGGAGTTCAGCATCGCCACGGCGCAGCAGTTGTTCGACCGCTGGTCGAAGCTCGACAAGTACCTGCTGGTGAAATACATGGACGGCAACGTGAAAAGCGAACATGCGGGCGTGCTGGAATACCTCGACGGCAAGGGCGGCCCGGCGCATTTCGTGGACAACGGCAACGGCAAACAGATCCCCGACAAGATCCAGTTCCCGGGTTACGGCGAGAAGTGGAAACGTGCCGTGGCCAAAGACAACGGAGAAATACTCAAAGTGATAAAATAG
>JBKSUH010000214.1:0-1878 GCA_047233565.1 Alistipes sp. | reverse complement strand
GATACGGTCGCGCACGAATTCGAATGTCGCGCGGTTCTCCTTCGAGATCGGTTCGGCCGGTTCCTGGGGGATTTTCAGCGGATTGATCGGCGTGCCGTTTTTCCAGATGCGGTAGTCGAGGTGGGGGCCGGTCGAGGCGCCCGTCGAACCGACGTAGCCGATCAGCTGCCCCTGCGAAACGCGCGAGCCCTTCGAGATGCCCTTGGCATAGCCGCTCAGGTGCAGGTAACCCGTCATCAGGTTGCCGGCATGTTTGATTTTGAGCGTGTTGCCACCGCCGCCGCCCCAGCCCTTGAAGGTCACTACACCGTCGGCTACGGCATGTACGGGCGTGCCTTTCGGCGCCGCGTAATCGACGCCCGTATGCGGCCGGTATACCTTGTAGATCGGATGTTTGCGGGCGTAGGAGAATTTCGAACTGATGCGCGAGTATTTCAGCGGCGCCTTGAGCATCTGCTTGCGCAGGCTTCCGCCGTCGTATTCCCAATACTGGATTTTGCCGCCCTGCCGGAAGGGGATGGCGTAGTACTCCTTGCCGCCCTGGCAGAATTTGGCGCCCCAGATGCGGCCGATGCCGGCCGAAATGCTGTCGTCGATGAAGCGCTCGTCATAGATCACCGTGAAATTGTCACCCTTCTGGATGCCGAAGAAATCGACCGTCCACTGGTAAATGTCCTCCATTTCCGCGGCCAGCGCATAGGGCAGGTGCTCCTCCATGATCGCACCCCACAGCGACGAATTGATCGTGGCGCTCTTCTTGGTGCGGCGCACCGAGAACTCCTTTTCGCCTGTCTGGATGCTGACCGAATCCTCATGGAACCCGAACACCACGTATTGCGACATGTTGCGTTCGTAGACCAGGTAGTCCAGGTGGGGGGCATAGAGCGAATCCTCGTGGATGAAGACGGTGTATTTATGCCCGGCGCGGATGTTGCGCAGCGGGAAAATCTCTTTCGAGGCTTTGTCGAGCCTGTCGACCGTAAGGGCCGAAACGCCGTACCCGTTTAGGATTTTTCCCAGCGTTTCGCCGCTGCCCACCTCGCCCGTTTCGGTGCGGTAGTCGTCGGCATTGATGCCGTAAACGATATTCTGCGGCGCGGCTTCTTCCTTTTCGGCCGCGGCCTGTTGTGTGGTTCTGTTGCATGCCCCGGCGGCTACGAGCAGCAGGGCGCATATCGGTAATTTAAAACTTCTCATAGACGCAAGCAAAGATATGAAAAAAAACGCAGGAATCCCCAATTTTATTATTCCTTTGTCATTCAGGCCCGGGATTTGCTTTTTTTGTTTTGTGTTCCGGAGATTTATTGCTACCTTTGAAAAATTGTATGGATAAACCGACCCGAAATGTTGAAATGCTTGCTTGCTCCTGCGGCTCTCCTCTATAAGGCGGGGGTGACTTTCCGTCACCGTCTCTTCGACTGGGGTATCCTCAAAAGCGAGAAGTTCGACATCCCGGTCATCTGTATCGGCAACATCACCGTCGGCGGTACGGGCAAAACCCCGATGGCCGAGATGGTGATCGCCTATATGTCGCAGATGCATCGCGTCGCCCTGCTGTCGCGCGGGTACGGCCGCCGTACCAAGGGGTATCTGGAAGTGAAGGCCGACTCCCGTTACCGGGATGTGGGCGATGAGCCGCTGCAGATCAAACTCAAATTCCCCGATACGGTGGTGGCCGTGTGCGAGAAGCGCGCCGACGGGATCCGCCGCATTTGTGCCGAGCACCCCGACGTCGACCTCATCGTCATGGACGACGGATTCCAGCACCGCTATGTGGAGCCGAAGGTGAACATCGTGATGATCGACGCCACGCGCCCCGTGCAGCACGACAGGATGTTGCCGCTCGGAACCCTGCGCGACCTGCCCGAAGAACTGCAC
>JBKSUH010000213.1:0-1879 GCA_047233565.1 Alistipes sp. | reverse complement strand
GGGCTCCAACACCATCGGCAGCGTCGTCCTGCGACCGTCATCCTCGAACTCCGGCAGCGGACGAATCGCCCCCGTCACGGCATCCCATGCCTCGGGCACAGAGCCCGTCACACGCAGCGTGCAGGGGAAAGCGATGCGCGCGTCCGACTGGTTGGTCAGGAAATAAATCTGCTCGTCGCCCGCATCGCGGTGCCCGAAGAGCACGGGGACATCGGCCCCGACCTCGCAGTCGGGCAGGCACTGCACATAGGCCAGCGCCTCCTCCATGGTCATGCCGTCCAGCACGGCGCCCTTGCCGTAGCGGGCGGCCTTCACGGCCTTGCCGTCGACCCCGCCCCAGAGCTCCGCAGCCATGCGGCGCACCCGGACGTCGGCATCGGGATAGCCTTCGAGGCTCGGCGAACGCTGCGGCGCAGGCCCCAGCAGCACGCCGCCCTCACGGACGAGCACCTGCAGCTTCGCAAGCAGTTCGGGGCGCATCGTCTTGAGCTTCGGCAACACCAGTATCCGGTATTGCGTCCCGTGCGGAAGCGTCCACAGGCCGTCCTTCACGGTGGCGCGTTCCAGCAGCACCTCGCCGTTGATATAATCGTACTGGTACCCTCGGGGCAGCGCCGGGTCGGTGACGCCCGTCATTTTCGGGGCGTCCTCGCCGATGAAATAGGCCACGTCGGCGACGTTGAGCCCCTGCTGCAACATGTAATTGACACGCTTGAGGTAATCCGTGAAGAGGTCGATATGCGAGAACCACGTGTTGTTGCGGTTGAATTCCGTTCCGAACCAGGCATTCATGCCGGGCAGTTCGTCGCCCGGCTGCGAAATGTAGACGTGCAGCAGCGTGTTGTTGATCCCCTCGGAGAAGAACCTGTCACCGCGCGGCTTCACCATCGCCGGATAACGCCCGAAATCGTTCCCGGCCGAGGTGTACGACTCGGCCGACACTTTCCGCTTGCCGTAGATGTGGGCGCACGACGAGGCGGCACGATTCTCGATGTCGCCCAGCGACCCTTCGCCCCAGAATTCGCCCCCGACCTCGTCCGACTGGCCGCCGTACTGCAGGAACTCGCCGGGATAACCCCAGTGGCCGTAGTTCTCCAGCCACAACGTCAGCCCGTATTTGTGCGCGATTTCGCGCAGCCCCCCGATATGCGCATAGGCCAGCTTGTCGGCCGCCAGGCGCCGCATGTCCCACAGGAACCGGTCGGAGATATCCTGGCTGCCGACCACCACGCCGTCGTAAACGGGCAGGAACGGCAGGGCGTCGTAACCGTAACGCTCCCTGAAGTCGGTCAGAAAGGTATCCGTAAAGTTCTGCCCTCCCTTCTCGTAGCTGTCGGCCACCACCACGCGGAACGTCCTGCGGTCTTCGGCCGGGATGCGGCGGAGTATCTAACCGATAAAGGCGTCGAAATGGTGCTGCAGGTAGGCCGGGGTCATCTTGTCCACTTCGAGCCCGGTGCCTTCGGGCGCCGCGGGCGAATTCTGGATGCCGGTCGGGCGCATCCCGGTACGCATGACGACCCACTCCCCGGCAGGGGCTTCCCACACCAGGCGGTCACCGTCGAGACATTCCGTTATGTCGACCACCTTCGCGGGGTCGACCGCCAGCGAGGCATCGTCCAGCGCGGGCTGGTCGCGCCACTGGTACTCCTCCCAGTAGGGCAGCGGCGACTGGAACATCTTGGCAAAGGTCTTCTCCGCATAACGCTCCACACGGGGCAGCGAGGAAAGCAGCACTTCCGCGAAACCCGTATCCTTCCCCGCGCCGCGAACTATGAGCCGGAACTCGCGCCCCGTGGTCTTCGCCACGCTGACCGAAACCGGGGCGTAAGGGTCGAAGCCGACCTCGATATTGGGGTTCGAGCGGTCGATCCCGAAC
>JBKSUH010000212.1:0-1899 GCA_047233565.1 Alistipes sp. | reverse complement strand
GCTCACCTACTACGCCGGTATCGCCGCCAAGCGCGTATCGGGCAAGCCGCTGGTCGTGCATATGCACGCCACGGAATACGACCGCAGCGGCGAGAACGTCAACACGCAGGTCTACGCCATCGAACGTGCAGGCATGCATGCCGCAGACCGGGTGATCGCCGTTTCGAACCTCACGCGCAACATCGTCATCAACCGCTACGGCGTCCCGGCCGACAAGGTCGTGACGGTACACTATGACGTGCGGTTCGCCGCAGGCGAGTGCAAAATGCCCGAACGGGGCGTGGACGACCAGATCGTCACGTTCCTCGGACGCATCACCTACCAGAAAGGTCCCGACTACTTCGTCGAGGCGGCCGCCAGTGCTCAAGCGCGTACCCGACGTACGCTTCGTGATGGCCGGTTCGGGCGACATGATGAACCACGTCATCCGCCGCGTGGCGCGGCTGGGCATCGCCGACCGCTTCCACTTCACGGGGTTCCTGCGCGGCGAGGACGTACACAAGATGTTCCAGCTGTCGGACGTATACGTCATGCCGTCGGTCTCGGAACCTTTCGGCATCTCGCCCCTCGAAGCGATGCGCTCGAACGTGCCGGTGATCATCTCCAAACAAAGCGGCGTGGCCGAAGTGCTCGACTTCGCCGTGAAGGTCGATTACTGGGACGTGGACGCGCTGGCCGACGCCATCTACGGCCTCATCCATACCCGGCGCTTGCGGGGATGTTCGCCTCGAAAGGCCTGGAAGAGGTCACGAACCTGAAATGGAACGATGCCGCAGCCAAAATCAAAACCGTATACGAAGCGGTGATCGAAGAGAATAAAAAACAATAAAATAGCTACCCTATGAAAACCGTCTGCTTATATTTTCAGGTACACCAGCCCTGGCGACTGAAGAAGTACCGCTTCTTCAACATGGGCAAGGATCTCAACTCTCTGGACTACCTGCTGAACCGCTCCATCATGCAGAAAGTCGCCCGGCTATGCTTCCTGCCCATGAACGCCCTGCTGCTAAAGTTGATCAAGGAGAACAAGGGTAAATTCCGCTGTTCGTTCTCGATCACGGGCATCGCCGTCGAGCAGTTCCGCGCCTTCGCGCCTGAGGTGCTCGACTCGTTCAAGGAGCTGGCCGCCACGGGATGCGTCGAGTTTCTGGCCGAAACCTACTCCCATTCGCTGGCGTCGCTGGCGTCGAAAGAGGATTTCACCGAACAGGTGAAGCTCCATACGGCGATGATCAAGAAGGAATTCGGCGTGAAGCCCACCGCCTTCCGCAACACCGAGCTGATCTACTCCGACGAGATCGGCGCCATGGTCGCCGACATGGGCTTCCGCACGATGCTGGCCGAAGGTGCCAAGCACGTGCTGGGCTGGAAATCGCCCAACTATGTATACGCCAACGCCGTCAACCAGAAACTGCGCCTGCTGCTGCGCAACTACAAACTCTCGGACGACATCGCCTTCCGCTTCTCGAACCGCAGTTGGAACGAATGGCCGCTGACGGCGGACAAATATGTAAAATGGCTCGCTTCGGACGAGACTCCGGGCGAGGTCATCAACCTCTTCATGGACTATGAAACTTTCGGCGAACACCAGACCGCCGACACGGGAATCTTCGAGTTCATGCGCGCGCTGCCGAAGGCAATCCTCGCCAAGAAAAACGGTCTGGAGTTCGCGACCGTCACCGAAGCCGCCAAGAAACACCAGCCCGTAGCAGTACTCCACTGTCCGCACGTGATGTCGTGGGCCGACGAGGAGCGCGACGTGACGGCATGGCTCGGCAACGAGTTGCAGAACGAAGCGTTCTCGAAGCTTTACGCCCAGAAGGAGAAGATCGCGGCACTGAAAAGCCCCGACTTCGACTATGTGTGGAGTTTCATGCAGACCTCCGACCATTTCTACTA
>JBKSUH010000211.1:0-1901 GCA_047233565.1 Alistipes sp. | reverse complement strand
CACCAGGGCGAAGCGACGGCGCCTGCGGAAAACGCGCAGGTTCTCGGGATCGACATGCAGAGCGGCATGCTCTCAAGCGATGTCTTCGAGCGGGCAGCAAGCAGCTCCCAGGAAAGCAGTGCCCTGTCCGCCGCCGAAAGCGAGCAGGTCGCAACCGTCACGAAGCCGGACGGGGCTGCGGTAACGTACAGCTCTTTGAGCAGCGCCTTCAGCAGGGCGAAGGACGGCGATACCGTAGTTCTCCTGAAGGACGTGCCTGCGGCAAACGCGCAATACCAAATAGGCAAATCCCTCACGTTCGATCTGAACGGACACTGCATCGACAGCACGAAATACGCCACGTTGTTCGTGAACAAGTACCAGGGCTTGATACGGGTGACGATAAAAAACGGCACGATCTTGAATTCGGCCGATGACAAGGACTACCCTTTCGGCACGGCGATCCAGGTAAGGCAGGGCGTCGATCTGGCGCTGGAAAACGTCGTGATCGAGGTTGCCCCGGCGAGCCCGGATGTTCCTGGATACGGTCTGAGGGTCGGGATGGGGCCGAACGACGCTCTCAATCCGAGCGTGACCGTTGCGGGGGAATCCACGCGCATAACCGGAGCCGATACGGGAATCGCCGTGATTGGCAGCAACGCGGCCTCCCGTTCTTCTCTCGTGCTCGAAAGCGGGACGATCGAAGGCGGCAGCTTCGGCATTGCGGGCAACGGAACCTGTGACAACACGAACATAGAGATCAAGGGCGGCATCGTGCGCTCGACGAGCGAGGATGGCTGCGCCGTATACCATCCGCAGGACGGCGATCTGGCCATTTCCGGCGGGTCGCTGACGGGTGCGAACGGCGTGCAGTTGAGCGGTGCCGGCACATTGAGCGTTTCGGGCGGCAGCATCAAAGCCACGGCTGCCGAGGTTGCGCCGAATGCCGACGCGGGAAGCGCTTCGAACCTCGACGGCGCTGCGCTGTCCATCGTTTCGCGCGGAGGCGGGTACGGGGCAGAGGGTTCTGCGGAGGTGTCCGTTTCCGGCGGCACGTTGAGCAGCGTGCACAACGCCGCCCTGCAGGAATACGCGGCCGCTGGCCAGAAGACGCTCGTCAAAACGCTGTCCATCGCCCAGGCGGAGGGCAAAGCGCTCTCAGTCACCGGCGGCGACGGCAAGCCTGCGGTGTCGTTGACGGCTCTGGCCGGCGATGCTGCACGGGTCATCACCGGCGGCACGTTCAACTCCGACGTCTCGGCCTACTTCGACGCGTCCCTCTACAAGCAGAATCCGCAGGATGCCGCCGAGAGCCCCGGCGCCGTCGTCGAGCGCACGTACTCCGACGCTGATGTGGACGTCGAGGTTCCCCAGCCGCCTTCGGGAGAGTCGTACGTGGATGCGGGCGACGACGCGAAGAAAGCTGCCATCGAGAGCGCGAAGACGGTCCTCAAGGCCATCGAGGCAGGTGAAAAGCCGGCGGGCGTGAGCGACGGGGATTATGCGAAAGTGGCCGACCTGATAAAGGACGCGACTCCCGGCAACGTTTCGGTCACCGTGTCGCTCGGCTACGAAGAGAAAGCCGAAGGCGAGCTGGTTGGCGGCGAGAAAGCTTTGATTGAAGCCGTGGCCGAGGGCGGCGAAGTCCCGACGCTCTATTTCGACCTGTCTGTCAAGATGATCGTGAAGGTTGACGACGGCACCGGCAGCGTCAGCCAAGAGGAAGTCGAGCTCACCGCGCTCGACGAGCCGATGCTCTTCGAAGTCCACGTCGATCCGGTGCTCATCCGGGGCAAGAGCGTGCGCATCGCGCATGTTCACGACGGTGCAACCGAGATCATCTATCCCGAGAGCGTCGACCGCGAGCAGGGAGTCGTCCGCTTCTATGCAAGCGCGTTCTCAACGTATGCGCTTCTCACGTC
>JBKSUH010000210.1:0-1942 GCA_047233565.1 Alistipes sp. | reverse complement strand
GATCAGCGGTGCGCCGGTCTCATCTACGATTTTACCCGTAACTGCCGATTGCGCGACAGCGGCGGACACTCCGAACAGAATCAGGGCGGCCGTCATGAGGAAATGTTGTAAATGTTTTCTCATACTTTTTAATGGATTAGTAAATAAAAGAGTGTAATGGATATTTCGGTTTCTTCATTTCTGGGTGTCGCGATCCGCGGCACTAATATCGGGGATTTCTCCGCTTCCGCCGGCGGGATGGTTGGAATTTCACAGGATTTTAACCCCCGGCAACCTTTCGGGAAGGCTTTGTGATACATAAAATACTGGGGTTTGTATAAAGTTGCGAGGGATACTCCGCGTGTGAGATACCCCTCGTCGTTGCGTATCGCCGGCCGTGCCCGGCGATAGCCGATATCCGGTTTGCATACCTTCTCCCGCACCGTATCGGTGATGCAGGGTGCCGGTGGAAACCGTTATTTCCATAAAGCCGTCCATAATTTGCTTATACAAATTTAAACCAAATATTTCACAGCCGCAACAGAACACCGCAAATTTTGTTCAAATATTTTTCAACCTGTTGACGGGCACTGCCTTGCACGTGCGGCACGTTCCTTGTGCAGCTGACTCGCATGCAGGCTTTCAAGGAACTATACTGGCGTTATTCGCTTTTCGTGTTGATCCTCGGACTGGGGGTCACGATCTTCATCGAGCTGACCCCGTTTTTGGGCGGGGTGCTGGGTGCCATGACGATCTACGTGCTGCTCCGGCGGCAGATGCATTACCTCACGGCCTGCCGCAAATGGCGGCGCAGCCTGGCCGCGTCGCTGCTGCTGGGCGAGGCGGTGCTGTGTTTCCTGGTGCCAATCAGCCTGATCGTCTGGATGGTCGTCAACCAGGTGCAGGACATCGCCCTCGCGCCCGAGTCGGTCGTCGAGCCGCTCAAGCACATCGCTGCGCTGATCCACGACAAGACGGGATACAACCTCTGGCAGGAGAAGAACATCACGTCGCTCGTGGGCGTGATCCCCCGGCTGGGGCAGTGGGTGCTGGGCAGCATCATGGATTTCGGCATCAACATCATCGTGCTGCTGTTCGTGCTCTATTTCATGCTCATCGGCGGCCTGCGCATGGAAGGCTACTGCCGCGAGATACTGCCTTTCAACCGGGACGTGGGCAGCAGCGTCATGCGCGAGGTGCACATGATCGTCCGTTCGAATGCCATCGGCATCCCCCTGCTGGCCGTCGTGCAGGGCGTCGTGGCGTTCGTGGGCTACCTGGTCTTCAACGCCCCGAGCCCGCTGTTCTGGGGCGTGCTGACCTGTTTCGCAACGATCATCCCCATCTTCGGGACGGCGCTCATATGGCTGCCGCTTGCGGGTTACATGGCGCTGACGGGCGACTGGGGGCCGGCCATCGGGCTGCTCCTCTACGGCGGGCTGGTCGTGACGCACGTGGACAACGTCGTGCGGTTCATCATGCAGAAGAAGATGGCCGATACGCATCCGCTGGTGACGATCTTCGGCGTTTTCATCGGGCTGTCGCTCTTCGGGTTCATGGGGGTGATTTTCGGGCCGCTGATGCTGGAGATGTTCGTCTTCTGCGTCAATATCTTCAAGAAGAAGTACCTCGACGGGACGTCGTACAAGCAGTTGTTCGTCCCCGAGCAGGATATTCAGGCGTAGCCCGCCGGGCGCTTCCGGGCGGGGCGCTTTTACGAAAAGTAACCGTTTCCGGTGTTTTTTGTGAAAAATCCCTGTAAAATGGTTGGAATTTCAAATTGTTTATTATCTTTGTTATTGGAATAACAGTAAAAGCGGCAACAAGAACCCTTAATCAAAAATATCACAATGGCGAGAAATCTCAAAATCAGAGACCTTACGTTGCGCGACGGACAGCAGTCCTCGTTCGCGACGCGCATGTCGCAGGCACAGGTAGACCGTTGCCTGCCCTTCTACAAGGA
>JBKSUH010000209.1:1386-1959 GCA_047233565.1 Alistipes sp. | reverse complement strand
GGAATACAATGTCCTCGGTGAGAGTGTGTTCCGTACGCGCCTGTTTGAGCGTGAAATACGAAAGGGGCAGGAAATCCTGGTCGAGGATCATCTCGTCGTCGGAATACTGGTAGCTGGTGATCGAGGCCACCGAGAAACTGCCGGCGTCGTAGCGCACCGTGAGCCCGTCGCTGAGGGTCGTGCGGCGGTAGGAGCACGGGTCGTTGTAGCGTATCTCGCCCGGGCGGATGACCGTCTGCCCGTCGTGCACGATCTCCTCGCCGACGTAGGCATAGGGATACCCGCCCTGTTCGAGCACCGAGAAGGAAAGCGTATTGTCGATCCGCAATCCCGCACGGTTGCGCCACTGCGCCTTCCAGCGTCCGCCGCCCATCCGCTCCCAGTCGCATTTTTCGCCCGTTGCGAGGTTCTCGAAGAATCCGCCCGTATGCGTGTAATAGCCCGTCACGGCCATGCCCAGGTCGGGGTTTATCCTGTAATAGGACGAAGCCCTGAACCGGTAGCTGTCGCCGCTGCCGTATTCGGCGCTCAGGCGGACACCCTCGTATGCGAGCGGCGAGAGCGTGTATACGT
>JBKSUH010000209.1:0-1376 GCA_047233565.1 Alistipes sp. | reverse complement strand
TGTATACGTTGATGACGCCGCCCATCGTGTTGCGCCCGTAGAGCGTCGACTGCGGGCCCCGCAGCACTTCGATGCGCTCTGCGTCGGCCAGTTCCATGTCGTAATTGTCCTTGTTCAGCACCGGAACGTTGTCGATGTTGAGCCCCATGACCGGCTGGTCGATCCGTGCCCCGAGCCCGCGGACGTAGATCGACGAGGTCATGCGCGACCCGTAGTCGGGGACGTAGAAGTTGGGGACGTTCTGCGAGAGGTTTTTCAGGGCGTCGACATGCCCCCGTTCGATGGCGCGGCTGCCGACGATGGCTGCCGCCACGGGCTGCGAGCGCAGCACCATGCCCTGTTTGATGGCCGTTACCTGTACCTTGTCCACCACGATCACCGTGTCGACGCCCGCGGGGTCGGCCTCGCCCGCGTCTGTGGTCGCTTCGGCTGTCGAATTGTCTTCGGTCGCCGGGTATTTCCCGAACGTGGCCTGCCCTGCGTTTCCTGCTTGTCCCCCGATTCCCGCGGAGCCTCCGTTTACGGCCTGTCCTGCGGTTGTCGCCTGCTCTGCCGCCCCGGCCTGTACTTCCGTTTCCGCCTGTCCTTGGGCAGCCGCACGTACCGCCGCGGTTTCCGCTGCCGGGAGTGGCGCAGACGAATGCCTCCCCGCGGCAGCCGACAGGAGCGGCAGCAGCAGGAGTGCTATGAACAGTTGTTTGCGGTGCACGATAAGACGTTTAATTCAACTGCAAAGTAACGGAATTATTTCGGAAGCTGCAATCCTAATTTGTGAGGAGGCGCTCAGAGTTCGTCGCCCGCGACATATCCGGCCGTCATGGCGTAGATTGCCAGCCCGGCCACCGAGCGAATGCCCAGCTTTTCCATGATGTTGCGGCGGTGGGAGATGACCGTCGTCAGCCCGATTTGCAGGCGGTCGGCGATCTCCTTGTTCATATAGCCCCGGGCGATGAGGGCCAGTACCTCGGCTTCGCGTCCCGAGAGCTGTGCGATTGCGGGGTGAGCGGCGCCTGCGATGTCGTGCTCGTGGTGGTGCGCCCCGTGGTGCATACGCAGGATATCGCGTACGACGGTCTCTTCGCTGGTGCAGACGTCGATTCTGTGCATGTCCGCATAGGCCGGCTGCGGCTGCCCGTTGCAAAGCAGGATCGTCTTGTGGCGCAGCGGGCGGAAATACGAACTGTGCGTGACGAACAGCTGTGCCGCGACGAAGAAGTGGAAGAACCGTTCCGGGGTTGCCTGCGCGAATGTTTCGAAATCGCCGAAAAGCTCCACGTCGGCCATCGGGATGATCTTTTCCAGGATGGCTTTCAGCCCGACGCCCATCAGGACGTTGGGGGCTACGACGGCTATGGCGGGGCGCTGCTGCATCGTTC
>JBKSUH010000208.1:0-1965 GCA_047233565.1 Alistipes sp. | reverse complement strand
TTGTAGAGCACATGCACCACGTCGGGCACGATGTAGTCCAGCAGGCGTTGGTAGTGCGTGATGACCACCGTGGCATTCTGGGGCGTATGGAGTTTCGTAACGCCCGTGGCGACGATGCGAAGGGCGTCGATGTCGAGTCCCGAGTCGGTCTCGTCGAGGATCGCCAGTTTCGGGTCGAGCATCGCCATCTGGAAAATCTCGTTCTTCTTCTTCTCACCGCCCGAGAAGCCTTCGTTCACGGCACGCGAAGTGAGCTTCGCATCGAGCTCCACGACAGCGCTCTTCTCGCGCATCAGCTTCAGGAATTCGGCGGCCGTCAGCGGCTCGCCGCGGAACTTGCGCTGCTCGTTCACGGCCAGCTTCATGAAGTTGGCCATCGTGACGCCCGGAATCTCGACCGGATACTGAAAACCCAGAAACAGCCCCAGACGCGCCCGGTCCTCGATCGGCATCTCCAGCAGGTCCCGTCCGAGGAACGTGGCCGAACCTTCGGTCACCGTGAATTTCTCATTGCCCGCGAGCACCGCCGCGAGCGTCGATTTGCCAGAGCCGTTAGGCCCCATGATGGCATGCACCTCGCCGGCTTTCACTTCGAGGTCGATGCCCCGCAGAATCTCTTTGCCGTCGACCGACGCATGCAGATTTTACGCTTAACATATCTTTCTTGCCAGTTTTTACATTTTTCAATCTCTCTGTCCGTCAGCCTGCCGTTCTTGCGGCAGCCGCTTTGGCCGCGGTACCGACGATGCGGTAACCGCTCCACCGGAGTATCTCGCGCAGGGCGCGGAACACCCGCGGGTCTGGTTGAACAACACGCTGAACGGATATATCGTGTTGCACGTCGCCACCAGCACGGCCCGCTGTCCCTTGTGCAGCGCCACCGGCATTCCGCTCTCCTTCTCCCCCATCATCACATGGACCGACCGGTCGAACAGCACTTTCAAGGCCCCGTTCATATTGCCCCAATAGCAGGGCGAACCTATAACCAGCGCATCCGCCGTGCGGATCGCCTCGCGACGCGGTGCGCATCGTCTTCGGGCAGCGCGCAGCAGAGTTTCGAGCGGCAGCTCATACACCCCGTGCAGGGTCTTACGGTCAGGTCGTGGACGAAAATACGCTCGACGTCGCACGTCTCCGGCAAACTGCCGGCAATATGTTCCAGCATCTGCGAGACCAGACCGTTGCGCCGCGGACTGCCGTTGAGCACCAGCACTTTCATCTTCCCCGCCCGTTATCCGACCGAACCCTCGAGGCTTATCGAAAGCAGCTTCTGCGCCTCGACGGCAAATTCCATCGGCAGTTTGGCCAGCACCTCGCGGGCGTAGCCGTTGACGATCAGTCCCACGGCATCCTCGGTCGAAAGCCCGCGCTGATTGCAGTAGAAAAGCTGGTCGTCGGAAATTTTCGACGTGGTGGCTTCGTGTTCGACCACGGCCGTGCGGTTGCGGCTGTCGATCACCGGGAAGGTGTGCGCGCCGCACTTGTCGCCGATCAGCAGCGAGTCGCACTGCGAATAGTTGCGGGCGTTCTCCGCCCCCTTAGCCATGCGCACCAGCCCGCGGTAGGAGTTCTCGCTCCGCCCCGCCGAGATACCTTTCGACACGATGCGGCTGCGGGTGTTGCGCCCTATGTGGATCATCTTCGTACCCGTATCGGCCTGCTGGAAGTTGTTGGTCATGGCCACCGAGTAAAACTCGCCGACCGAATTGTCGCCCGCGAGGATGCAGCTCGGGTATTTCCAGGTGATGGCCGAGCCGGTCTCCACCTGCGTCCACGACAGGCGGGCGTTTTCGCGGCAGATGCCGCGCTTGGTCACGAAATTATAGATGCCGCCCCGCCCCTGCTTGTCGCCGGGATACCAGTTCTGCACCGTGGAGTATTTGACCTCGGCGTCCTTCTCGACGATGATCTCGACCACGGCGGCATGCAGCTGGTTCTCGTCGCGGCGCGGGGCCGTACAGCCTT
>JBKSUH010000207.1:0-1967 GCA_047233565.1 Alistipes sp. | reverse complement strand
AAAGACGTCATCGCCTGGCACAAGCAGTATCCCGGCGACTGGAAACGCACGTGGTTCGAATGCGAAAAGAAATGGAGTTCGGATATCGGCTGCCCCGACGGGGTATTCGTGCCGTTCAACATCGACGCCGTGACCAACAGCGCCTACATCCTCATCGGCCTGCTTTACGGCGAGGGCGATTTCTCGAAGACGCTCGACATCGCCACCCGTTGCGGACAGGACTCGGATTGCAACCCGGCATCGGCCGGCGGTATCCTGGGCGCAATGCTCGGGTACAGCAAAATCCCCGAAAAATGGATGCGCAACCTGCGCGAAGTGGAAGATATGGAGTTCGCCTATACCGACATCTCGCTCAACCGCACCTACAAGATGAGCTTCGACCAGGCATTGGAAGTAATCCGCCGCAACGGCGGTTCCGCAGGTGAAACCGACGTGACCATCGCATGCCAGCAACCCGTACCCGTCCGTTTCGAACAGTCGTTCGAAGGGCATTATCCGACCGAACGCCGTGCAATCCACCAATCGCTCCCCGAAGCCGGCGTAATCGAATTCGACGGCATCGGAGCGGTATTGACGGGCGCCCTGCGCTGCCCCGACGAGTCGTACGTGGCCGAAGTAACCTTCTCGATCGACGGGCAACCGGTCGAACGCGTCAAGCTCCCGGCGCTTTACCGCACCCGCCGCCATGAACTGTTCTGGCGTTACCGGCTCCCGTCCGGCCCCCACCGCATCACGGCCGAATGGCATAACCCGCGCAAGGATGCATCGCTGCAAATCCGCGACCTGTTGGTATACGGCAGCACTCCGCAAGCTGCCGGGAATTAATCCGAACCCCGTAAATTCGACGCATTATGTTTATCGTTCAAAGTTATCCCCTGGCAATCGCTTTTTGCTTCATCACCATGCTGTGCTGGGGCTCCTGGGGCAACACCCAGAAACTGGCGGCCCGCACGTGGCGCTATGAACTCTTCTACTGGGACTATGTCATCGGCCTGCTGCTCTTCTCCGTGCTGTCGGCCTTCACGCTGGGCAGTTTCGGGACGGAGGGGCGCAGTTTCCTCGCAGACCTTGCACAGGCAGACGCAGGCAACCTCTTCTCTGCATTCATGGGCGGCGTGATATTCAACGCATCGAACATCCTGCTTTCGGCAGCCATCGCCCTCTGCGGCATGTCGGTAGCTTTTCCCGTGGGTGTAGGGCTCGCACTGGTACTGGGCGTAGTGATAAATTATTTCAGCGCGGCCAAAGGCGACCCGACCTTCATTTTCCTCGGGGTACTGCTCATCGCCGCAGCGATCGTCATGAACGGATTCGCCTACAAGAAAGCCCAGACCGAAAAACGCAAACTCACGACCAAAGGCATTCTCATCTCGGTTGCGGCCGGCATCATCATGGCATTCTTCTACCGGTTCGTGGCCGCTTCCATGGATCTGAACGATTTTGCCGCCCCCACAGCCGGCAAAATGACACCCTATACGGCCGTATTCATCTTCGCCGTCGGAGTTTTCATCAGCAATTTCCTGTTCAACACCGTCGCGATGAAACGTCCGGTGGACGGTGAACCCGTGCGGATCGCCGACTATTTCAAAGGCGGTCTCAAAACCCACATGGTCGGCGTGCTGGGCGGTATGATCTGGTGCCTGGGAGAATCGTTCAGCATGATCGCCTCGGGCAAAGCCGGGGCGGCAATCTCCTACGGCCTGGGACAGGGGGCGACACTCGTTTCGGCACTTTGGGGAATACTGATCTGGAAAGAATTCAAGGGAGCACCCAAAATCTCCCACAGGCTCAACCTGGGAATGTTCCTGCTGTTCCTCACCGGGCTCGGGATGCTGATCTATGCGGGCGCATAGGCGACTGAATACCCTATTAAAAAATCCCGAAGCATTGGCTTCGGGATTTTTTATTCTGGGCAGCAACCATCCCCGCACCCAACGCCCGGGCACCGGATGCGGCCTGGAGTAGCC
>JBKSUH010000206.1:0-2001 GCA_047233565.1 Alistipes sp. | reverse complement strand
ATCGTGGCATGCGGCGCTGATCCGCGCGCACCTGCTCGAACATATATGCCGGATCCCCGGGGAGGTGGAGTATGCTTCGGAAGTCCGCTACCGCAACCCGATCATCAATGCCGACGACATCGTGATCGCCGTGTCGCAGTCGGGCGAGACGGCCGACACGCTGGCCGCCGTGGAGCTGGCCCGCAAGGCCGGGGCATTCGTCTTCGGCATCTGCAACGTCGTGGGTGCGTCCATCGCCCGGGCGACCGACTCGGGGGCATACATCCATGTGGGACCGGAGATCGGCGTGGCTTCGACCAAGGCATTTACGGGGCAGGTGACCGTGATGGCGATGCTGGCGCTGGCCGTGGGCCGCGAGAAGGGCGCCGTGACGGAGGAGTACTACCGTGAGGTGGCGAAGGGCCTGCTGGAACTTCCGGCCGTACTGGAAGAGGTGCTGAAGCTCGGCCCGCGGATCGAAGACCTCTCAAGATCTTCACCTACGCCCACAACTTCATCTACCTGGGGCGCGGCTACAACTACCCTACGGCGCTCGAGGGGGCGCTCAAATTGAAGGAGATCTCCTATATCCACGCCGAGGGCTACCCCGCCGCCGAGATGAAACACGGCGCCATCGCGCTTATCGACAACGAGATGCCGACCGTGGCGATCGCAACGCCGGACAACACCTACGAGAAAACGGCCAGCAACATCGAGGAGATCCGCGCCCGGGGCGGCAAGATCATCGCCGTGATCGCCCGCGACGACACGCATGTGCGCCGCAGTGCCGACTATACGATCGAGGTGCCGGTGGTCACCGACTGCCTGATGCCGATCGTCGTGTCGGTGCCGTTGCAGCTGCTGGCATATTACATCGCCGTCAACAAGGGCCGCAACGTCGACCAGCCGCGCAACCTGGCCAAGTCGGTGACGGTGGAATAACCTCCCGGCGCGGCCTGCCGGAAAAGAGCTGTCTGGACGGCTGTGCGAACTGACCCGCCCGAGAGATCCAACCAACGGAAACCCCCGCAGTCAAGGAAGTCTGCGGGGGTTTCTCTACACACAATTATCATTAACCTAAAACTGCGTCAGTCGTCGTAGCCGTTCGGCTTGGCCTTCCATGCGGCGGCGAAGTCCGCCGTGCCGACAAGCGCCATGCCGACCAGCGTATAGAGCGCGATGCTCCAGTCGGTGTACTGCACCAGCATGCCGAGTCCCCAGCCCGAAACGATCGTGCTGCCGTAGCCGAACAGCCCGCAGAAACCGCCTGCCGTAGCGGCGGCGCGCTTGGTGGCGATATTGGCCGCGGCGATGCCGACCAGCGCCTGCGGGCCGTAGATGAAGAATCCGGCGGCCATCAGAATCGCAACGGCCACGATCAGCGGCGTATGCTCGTTGAGCGAATAGAGTCCCACCAGACACACGGCGGCCATCAGCATGCAGATGACGCACGTGCGGGGCGCACGGCCGCCGAAGAAACGGTCGGTGGCCCAGCCTGCGGCCAGCATGCCCGCGATACCGGCAATTTCGAACGCCGCGACGGTCCAGCCCGCATGGCTGATGTCCATGTGCAGGTGCTCCTTGAGCATCGTCGGTCCCCAGTCCAGCACGGCGAAGCGCACGATGTAGACGAAGAAATTGCCCACGGCGATGATCCAGATCGTCGGGTTCAGGAAGACCTTGCGGCGCAGGAACGCCTTGTGTTCGGCTTTTTCCTCGGCCTTGGTATGCGGTTTGGCGTCGGCCGGGGTCGCCTTGCCGGTCTTCAGTTCGGGCAGCCCTACCGACGAGGGGGTGTCGCGCACGAAAGCCCAGACGACGGCGGCGCCCAGGATGGCGATCGTCGCCGGGAGCAGGAAACACCAGCGCCAGTGCTGCGAGAGGATCGACGAGGCGTCGAACCATGCGCCCCAGTTCAGGCTGACGACGTATCCGCAGAAGATGATGGCCAGGCCGGCACCGATCGAGTGGGAGGTGTTCCAGACCGACATCTTGGTGGCGAGCCGCTCGGGGACGATCCAG
>JBKSUH010000205.1:0-2025 GCA_047233565.1 Alistipes sp. | reverse complement strand
CAGGACTACCGATATGATGGTCGTCCTCGGGCTGGGTTGCTGGAACTGCGATTGTTTGTTTTGCTGTGCCATAGCGTTTAACTTTCCTTTTCTCACCGACTCGCGCTGCGAGACGGACAGACCCGCGTGCCCGCCCGTCATCGCATGCGGCCGATGCCGCATACCCTTAGCACGACGCGACTCGGCAACGCCGAACCGGTCGACCGCCAAGATAGCTTCGCTAGTAAATCTCCGGCTTCAAGATGCCGATGTAGGGCAGGTTGCGATACCGCTCCGCATAGTCCAACCCGTAGCCCACGATGAACTCATCGGGGCACTCGAAACCGATATATTTGCAATCGATCTTCGCGCAAGCGTCTTCTTCCGAAGCGTGGCTACCTCGATGAAACCAGTTGTGCGACGACAGGTTTCAGCAAGTACGTCGGGGTAGGAATGGAGTCGAGTGTCCTCGGCCGCGATGACGTGACGCCCTTCGATTTGAGACGAGAGGTCTTTCAGGATACGCACCACGCCGGAGCTCTTGGCGCCGTTTCCGTACGACGAGATGGCCATGTAGTCCATTTCGAGCGGAAGCTCGATCTTGCGCGCCAGATCCGCCATGAAGATAGCGGCGCCGCGCAGAACCGAGATCAGGATGATGCCCTCGTCGGCAACGTCGGCGTAATCGCTCGTAATGGCTGCGCCTATCTCGCCTACGCGATCGGCGAGCTGCTTTTCGGTGAACAGGATCTCCGAAATGTCGTTGTGCACGTTCCTAACCTCTATCGTCGCATTTCGCTTCTGCTATCGCCCCTGATCAATCTGCGAGATCAATGGGCGAGAGCGTCACGCTTACCTTGAATTCAGCTAGTGTACCATTGCCTCTCCGGGAAAAGGAGACGATACGGTAACGCCAGCCTGCCTGTCACGATTTTTACATTTCGCAATGGGAACTGGGACGATAGGTTGAAAATGCCATAGGCTGGCGCAGCGTCAGCGATCGGCGCGCGGGATCGTGGGAGGCGCGGGCGAAGCGCATTTCGATGTGCGAGCCCTCGGCTCGACTGAAGATCGGGCAGCGCAATGCCAGCGTCGAGTCGTTCGCCGTCCGTCAGGACGCCGAACCCGCGAGTCGGGAACTCCTCCAGCAAACGACCTGCGGGCAGGCCGATGACGGTATCATCGCGCCGTCGGCCGCGCCACCAGATCGAAACCGGCCCCTCACGGCATAGGCGCCGGCCTTATCGAACGACTCGCGCCGCAGATAGTCGACGATCTCTTCGTCAGTCAGCTGGGCGTAAACGAACGATCGACGAACGTGCGGAAGCCCGGCGGATGTTCTCAGGCTCGGGCGCGGCCACCATCCATACGGATCAGCCGTCAGCACTTCATGCGTGCGACCCGACAGGCAGCGCAGCATACGCTTCGCGTCGGACAGGCTGACGGGCTTGCCGAATATCTCCCCTTCGCACACCACCATGGTGTCGGCGCCGATGACGGCGGCCATGCCTGTGTAGTCTTCGGCCAGCACCTCCTGCACCACGGCGCCGGCTTTGCGCTCGGCCAGCTTCTTGCACGCCTCGGGCGGATCGGCCAGGAGGTCGGGCTCCAAGGTCTCGTCCACCTCGGACGCGTGCACGACGAAGCGCACGCCGGCGTCTTCGAGCAGCTGCTTGCGACGCGGCGACGCGCTGGCCAGCACGATGTCGAGGGCGGGCATGGGCGTTTCGGCGGGCGCGGCCGCCGGTTGGGTGTTCTGTTCGTTATCCATGCGCGGTATTGTAGCGCAGCGGGCGCAAGCGTTGCACCAAGAGCACGCAGGTTCCACGCGAAGCGCCCAGACGCAAGCGCGGGCAACTCTGACCCCGACCGCAAACTCCTCCCCGATTCTCCCTGCTACACATCTCACCGAATTGTTTCACGTGAAACAATCGTCGCGATGCGCTGCGATAAGAGAACGCGCGTACGCGATATCGTTGAGAACGCATAAGCCGTCCCTCATCGAGTTCAATAATCATTGCGATATCGCAATGATTATTCTATACT
>JBKSUH010000204.1:0-2064 GCA_047233565.1 Alistipes sp. | reverse complement strand
CCCATATATTCGGAAGATTCAGTCGCAAATATACAACATTCAGTCCGCAAATGCGGCATCGGGGATATGACAATCGAAAAACTGGACGGAACTTCGCCTCGCCTCTACACACTCGTCGCGCCTCTGGTCATGCGGCGCAGCGTATTGCGCCAGAACAACAACTATCCGTTCTGGACTTCGCGTTCGCATACGTGGTTCGTCGCCTGGGAAGGTGAAAATGTCTACGGATTCGTGCCGGTGGAGATTACCGACAGCGGGATCGCAAGGATCAACAACTACTATGTCTCGGGCGACGACCCGCAGCTGCTCGCGCGGTTCCTGCGGGAGGTCGTCCGGTATTATGGCCGCGACTATACGATACGTTCCGTCACGCTGATCCGCCACGCCGAGGTGTTCCGCACCGAGGGCTTCGTCCCCACGAAGGAGTGGACGCAGTACGTGACGATGCAATACGGGAAAAACGGCAGCCATGAACGTCTACGAGCGGACACAGCGGCGGTTGAAAACGGTCTTCGACCTTTCGACAACGTCTACGTCTCCTTCTCGGGCGGCAAGGACAGCGGCGTGCTGCTCAACCTGTGCATCGACTACATACGGCGGCACCATCTGAAACGCCGCATCGGGGTATTCCACATGGACTACGAGATACAGTACCGCGACACGGTCGACTATGTCAACCGGACGCTGGCCGCGAACGCCGACATACTCGACGTCTACCGGGTCTGCGTGCCGTTCAAGGTGCTGACCTGTACCTCGATGTTCCAGCAGTACTGGAGGCCGTGGGAAGAGTCCAAGCGGGAACTGTGGGTGCGAGAGATGCCTGCGGACTGCCTCACGCACCGCGACTTCCCGTTCTTCAGGGACGACATGTGGGACTACGAATTCCAGAATTGCTTTGCCGAGTGGCTCCACGCCCGCAACCGGGCGGCACGCACGTGCTGCCTGATCGGCATCCGCACGCAGGAGAGTTTCAACCGCTGGCGCACCATATACAGCGACCGCAACCACCACCGATTTTCGGGCAAGCGGTGGATACGCCAATGGGTCGGCGGCGGAATCTGCAACGCCTACCCGCTCTACGACTGGCTCACGACCGACATCTGGACGGCGAACGGCCGGTTCGGCTGGCCCTACAACCGTATTTACGACCTCTTCTACATGGCCGGCGTACCGCTGGAGAGCCAACGCGTAGCCAGCCCTTTCATCTCGCAGGCGATTTCGAGCCTGCATCTCTACAAGGCCATCGACCCGGACACGTGGGGCCGCATGGTCGGCCGGGTCGACGGGGCCAATTTCGCGGCGCTGTACGGCAGGACGGCGGCAGCCGGATGGCAGTCGGCGCGCCTGCCGAAAGGAATGACATGGGAGCGCTACATGCACTTCCTGCTCTCGACCCTTCCGGAGCCGACGCGGCGCAACTATCTGGAAAAACTATCCGTAAGCATCCGCTTTTGGCGCGAAAAGGGCGGATGTCTCTCCGAGGAAACCATCGCCAAACTGCAAAGGCCGGCATCCGCATCGAAGTAGGCGACAAAAGCGCCTACCGCACCGACAAGCGTCCGGTGCGCATGGAGTATCTCGACGACACGGACCTGCCGGAATTCAGCCAGCTGCCCACGTTCAAACGCATCTGCATCTGCATCCTGAAAAACGACCACGCCTGCAAATACATGGGTTTTTCGCCCAACAAAAGCGAAACGCAGCGCCGCAGGAAAATCATGGAAAAATATGAATCGCTATTACGAACATCCGACCGAGAAGAACTTCCGGAGCCCTGTCTATGACGTCAGAGCCGTGCCGGTGGAGAAAGTCGTGGCGAACAGCTACAACCCCAACGTCGTAGCCCCGCCCGAAATGAAACTGCTGGAGCTGTCGATCTGGGAGGACGGCTACACGATGCCGTGCGTTTGTTATTACGATGCCGAAAAGGATCTCTACGAACTGGTGGACGGTTACCACCGCTACCTGGTGCTCAAGCGGTAGAAACGCATCTACGAACGGGAGAGGGGCCTGCTGCCCGTGGCGGTGATCGAAAAGGACATCTCGAACCGCATGGCCTCGACC
>JBKSUH010000203.1:0-2118 GCA_047233565.1 Alistipes sp. | reverse complement strand
AGGTGTCCCGCCTCCGTTCAGGCCGGTAGGGATCGTATCCGGGGAGACGCCGGGCATACTGCCGCAACGCATGCCGGGCGAGACAGACCGGGGGGGGGCAGCGCACTACGGGTGCCGGGGCATGCACAGCAGGACATACCTGCCGGATCACGGGCGCAGCAGGGAACACATACCATCGAGAGCCGCACCGGGCACCCACGCCCTCGCTCCCGCCTTGCGAAAAAACAAAAAAAGCCGCTGCGGACAAACCGCAGCGGCCATAAAGGAATATAACACGAGGTTATTTCGTCACCCGTTCGAGCCAGCGAACCATCGAGAGCATGACGAGCATCGACATGCCGCAGGCCGCGACGAAGACGCACCATGTAGCCCACATCGGGGTGTGCATGTAGAGCCATCCGCCGACGAACAGCAGCGCATTGCCCACGGCCGTAGCGGCCAGCCAGAAGCCCTGCATAAGGCCCTGCATGTGCGGGGGCGCCACCTTCGATACAAATGCCAGTCCGAGGGGCGAGATGAAGAGCTCAGCGACGGTAAGGATGAAATAGAGGCCCACCATGACCCACGGGGTCACCAGGATCGACTGCACCTGGTCGGCCTTCATGCCTGCGAGGGCGGCCTTGTCGGGCAGTGCGAACGAGAAGAACATCAGGAAGAGGTAGGCCGTGGCGGCGATACCCATACCGATGGCGATCTTCATCGGCGTCGAGACCTCGACGTTGCGTTTGCGCAGCCAGCCGAAGAACCACATGATCAGCGGCGTGAGGGTCACCACGAAGAACGGGTTGACGCTCTGGAAGATTTCGGCGCCCTTGATGACCGTGAAGCCCAAGTCTATGTTGATGACGTCCAGATTCACGTAGTCACGGGCGAAGTAGGTCAGCGAATAGCCGTTCTGATGGAACGAAACCCAGAAGAAGATCACCACGCCGAACACGGCGAAAAGCGCATAGATGCGCTGGCGGATCTCCTGCGCCGACATCGTGATCTCGGCGGCGGAAGCCTTCCGCCCTTGGCCGCAGCCTTCTGCGAGGGATCGGGGAAGCGTTTCTTGTTCGACATGTAGATCATCAGCGAAACGAGCATCATCACGATAGCGGCGATGAAGGCGTAGTGGAAACCGCGGTTGAAGACATCGAGGTAGCCGTTGCAGAAATCGTGCAGGCCGGCAGCCGACACGGGCGTGCCGTCGAGGTAGGCCGAATTGGCGTACGACGTGAGGTTGGCAAGCCCCTCGCCGGCCATATGCTCGCCCTTGGCAAGGTATTCGTGGCACAACTCGGGCAGCTTGGCGTTATAGTCGAAATTGTTGACCTTGAGCCACCAGTTGCGCACGCCGATGGCGACGAACGGCGCGAAGAAGCCCCCGATGTTAATGAACATGTAGAAGATCTGGAAACCCGACTCGCGCTTGGCGCTGAACTCCTTGTTGTCGTACATCTGCCCCACCAACGCTTGGAGATTGCCCTTGAAAAGGCCGTTGCCGAAGGCGATGACCAGCAGTCCGAGGCAGGTCAGCGTCAGATAGAGCGGCAGGCTGGGAACCGGCGTGGGCGTGGGAATGGCGATCAGCAGGTAACCCAGCGACATCACCACCAGCCCCCACATGATGGTGCCCTTGTAGTTCTTGGTCTTGTCGGCGATGATACCGCCGACAAGCGCCAGCAGGTAGATCGAAGCGTAGAATCCCGAATAGATGTAACCCGCCGTGGCCTCGTCGAGACCGAACTTGGCGGAGATGAACAAGGTCAGGATAGCCATCATGATGTAGAAACCGAAACGCTCGCCCATATTGGCAAGGGCCGCCGCGATCAGTCCTTTGGGTTGTCCTTTCATAAGTTGATTTTGGTTTTAGTAATTTTTTTAATAAGGTGCTGTTTTTTAGTCTTGGACAAAGATAGAAAAAAAATTCATATATTTGTATAAAAGGAAAACCGCTATGGAAAAAACGACCCGCAGGCTCCCGATCGTAGAACGCGACGAGTGGCTGCTCCCCGCCGAGCAGGAGCTCAACCGCCGCTACGAACGGTATACGGACAAAATAAACGCGATCGAGCAGGCTGCAGGCTCGATCGTCGACTACGCCAACGGCTACCGCTATTTCGGCTGGCAGCGGGA
>JBKSUH010000202.1:0-2187 GCA_047233565.1 Alistipes sp. | reverse complement strand
GGTCTTGCCCTTCGCCAGCCCGGCCGATACGGTCGCCGAGAGGGGCAAGACCATCGGGCAGGGGCTCGACGAAATGGATCGCATCGCCGCCGAAACGCTCGGCGACGATTTCCGCACGGCGCTGGCCGGCGACTCGAAGGAGTTCCGTGAAAGTTCGTCGAGCCTGATGTTCGCCTTCCTGCTGGCCATCCTGCTGATCTACCTGATCCTCGCGGCACAGTTCGAGAGCTTCAAAGACCCGCTGGTCATCATGCTCACCGTGCCGCTGGCCATTGCGGGGGCACTGGTGTTCATGGCCGCCAACGGGCAGACGATGAACATCTTCAGCCAGATCGGCATCATCATGCTCATCGGCCTGGTGGCCAAGAACGGCATCCTGATCGTGGAGTTCGCCAACCAGAAGCAGGAAGCGGGAATCGACAAACTGCACGCCATCGAGGAAGCCTCGCTGCAACGCCTGCGCCCGATCCTGATGACGAGCGCCTCGACCATCCTCGGCCTGCTGCCGCTGACCGTCGCCACGGGCGAAGGTGCCAACGGACGTATCGCCATGGGTATCGCCGTAGTGGGCGGTATGGTGGTATCCACCCTGCTGACGCTCTACATCGTCCCGGCAATATACAGCTACGTATCGACAGACCGGAGTAAGAAACAGAAATAAGGAAGCCCAATGAAACGAGTGATTTTATCGGCCCTGGCCGCGGGGATTTTCGCAACGGCGGCGGCACAGGAGGAGCTGACCCTCCGCAAGTGCCTGGAAATAGGGTTGGAAAACAACTACGACATACGCATCGTGCGCAATGAGGAGCGCATCAGCGACAACAATGCCACGGCGGCAAATGCCGGCATGGTGCCGACGATCGACTTCGAGGCGGGTTATTCGGGGGCGCTGGACAACGAGCGCACCACACCGCGCGAAGGGGACGCATGGTCGGACAACGGCATCTACGACCAGACGTTCAACGCCGGGATCAACCTCAACTGGACGATTTTCGACGGATTCCGCATCCGCACCAACTACAAAAAGCTCAAAGAGATGCAGGAGATGGGCACTGTCCGCACCCGCATCACGATCGAGGACTTCGTAGCCAGCCTGACGGCCGAATACTACAATTACGTCCAGCAAACGCTGCGCCTGCAGAATTTCCGCTATGCCGTGGCGCTTTCGCGCGAGCGGCTGCGCATCACCGAAGCGCGGGTCAGCGTCGGCAATTTCTCGCGCCTCGACCTGTTGCAGGCACGCGTGGACTTCAATGCCGACAGTTCGAAATACATGTCCCAGCACGAGCTGGTGACCGCATCGCGCATCCGCATCAACGAACTGCTGGCCAACGACGATCTCAACGGCAGGCTTTCGATCTGCGATTCGCTGATCGAGGTGAACAGCACACTCGAATGGGATCGTCTGGAGGCTGAAACGCGCGCTGCGAACGCTTCGCTGCTGCTGGCCGGGCACGACAACACGCTGGCCGAACTGGACCTGAAAAGCATCCGTTCGCGCTTCTACCCTTATCTGAACCTGACCGCCGGGTACGGATACACCTACAACCGGTTCGGCAACGGCGCCACTCAGTCGCGCGGAACGCTGGGACTGAACGCCGGGGTGAAACTCGGCATCACGATCTTCGACGGCAACCGCCGCCGGGAGCAGCGCAACGCCCGCATCGACGTGGAAAATGCGCAGCTCACGCGCGAAAGGCTCGAGCAGTCGCTGCGTGCCAACCTGTCGAACTTCTGGCAGGCCTACCGCAACAACCTCGAGGTGATCCAACTGGAAAAGGAGAACCTGATCGCCGCCAAGGAGAACTACGAGATCGCCATGGAACGTTACCTGCTGGGCGACCTGCCGGGCATCGAGATGCGCGAAGCGCAGAAGAGCCTGCTCGATGCCGAAGAGCGCATCCTCACGGCCAAATACAATACGAAGGTTTGTGAAATATCGTTGCAGCAGATCAGCGGCAACGTCATGACTTACATGGAATAAACCCGCGGTTCTCTGCTCGTCCCGGGCATCGGGGAACGCGCCGCGAGGAAATCACGGAACAGCCGCCTGTAATTCCCGCAGACAGGGATATACTCCTTGCGAAGACGATGCGGTTGCGGTCGATCACGCGGATTCCGGCGGGCAAGCCCCCCTGCAAAACAAGGGTGCCCGGCGTGCGTTACGCCGGGCACCCTCTCCTACCC
>JBKSUH010000201.1:590-2191 GCA_047233565.1 Alistipes sp. | reverse complement strand
GAAGGAGACCTACGACAAGTTCCACAAAAAAGGCTTCGAAATCTACGGTGTCTCGTTCGACCGCGACCGCGACAAGTGGCTCGCCGCCGTCAAGGACAACGGCATGGACTGGATTCATGTCAGCGAGCTGCAACAGTTTGACAACCGAGCTGCCAAAGACTATGCGGTACAGGGCATCCCGTCGAATTTCCTGATCGACGCCCAGGGCGTGATCGTCGCCAAGAACCTGCGCGGCGAAGACCTCTACAAGAAAGTGGAGGAGCTGCTCGGCAAATAACCACCGCCGTACAACCTGCCCCTCCGAACTGCGACACGCCGTCCGGAGGGGCTTTTTCGAACGATATGACCCCAACGGAAAATACCGCATCATGGGCATCGACCCCGGCACCAATTACATGGGATACGGGGTGCTGGAGATCGAGGGGCTCAACGTCCGTTCCGTCGTACTGGGAGACATCGACCTGCACAAACTGACAGATCCCTATGCCAAGCTACGTTATATCTTCGAGCGGGTCGGGGCGCTGATTGACCAGTACGCCCCGCGCGAAGTGGCGCTGGAATCGCCCTTCTTCGGCGAAAACGTGCAGTCGATGCTCAAACTCGGGCGGGCGCAGGGCGTAGCTATGGCAGCTGCGCTGAGCCGCGGCCTCGCCGTTTCGGAATACGCCCCGATGCACATCAAGCAAAGCATCACGGGGCGCGGTTCCGCCGCCAAGGAACAGGTCGCCGCCATCGTCTGCCGTATCCTCTCGATAGATCAGCCCCCCAGACGGCTCGATGCCACGGACGGCATGGCCGTCGCCTTGTGCCACCACTTCACAACGGCCAGCCCGCTCAACACGGCTCTGGGCGACGAGCGCGTAAAAGGGCTGGGCGGCGGCAAAAAAGCAGCTTCGAAACGCGGCTCCCAGAGTTGGGAGAAATTCCTGAAAGACCATCCCGACCGGGAGATAAAATAGCCCCCGAATTACTGACCATGAAAATAATCACCGTCCTCCTGTCCGCCGCATTCCTGTTATGCAATTGCGGGGGTTCGAACTACACCGTCTCGGGCCATTACGGCCTCGCACCGGGCGATTCGGTTTTCCTCTTCGCCAGCAACAAATCCATAATCAGCTCCGGCGTAATGACTGCCGACACGACGTTCAGACTCAAGGGCAAGGTCGCCGGCACCGACATCGCCACCCTGAGCGACCGCGACCGGCTCCTGACGCCTACGCTTATCTTTCTGGAAGCGGGCGACATCCGGCTGGAACCCCGCGAAGAGGGCGTGTATGAAGCGACGGGCACACCTTTGAATGACAGCCTGCTGCTGCTAAACAGGAAACTGGAGGCGCTCCGCAACGAATACATCAAAATGACGCCGGCCACTCCGCACGAGGAAGTCGAAGCCATCTTCGCACGCTTTGAGGAGATTCCCCGCGCGATGATGAATGCCAACCTCGACAATATCTTCGGCCTATGGCTCTTCTCAGCCTATGAATTCCCGAATATGCTGCAGGACGACACCCGACGGGCGCAGATAAGGCCCTGTATGACTGCGTTTTCACCCGGAATGCAGGCGCATACGATCATGCAGGAACTGCAAAAGGAACTGGCGG
>JBKSUH010000201.1:0-580 GCA_047233565.1 Alistipes sp. | reverse complement strand
GCTTTACGAACCTCACGCTGACCGACACGCAAGGCGAACCCATATCGCTCTCGTCGCTGGTGGAACCGGGACGCTGGGTTTTGCTCGACTTCTGGGCGACGTGGTGCGCCCCCTGCTGCCACGAGATCCCCCACCTGCGCGAGGCATACGCCGCATACAAAGCCAAGGGGTTTGAAATTTACGCCGTCTCGCTCGACAACGACGAGGCAAAATGGCGGTCGTTCACGTCGGCCAACGACATGCCGTGGATCAATGTCCTGGGCATCGACGCAGACAAACGGAGCACGGCCGCCGCAGCCTATGGGATCACGTCGATCCCCGCGAACTTCCTGATCTCGCCCGACGGCATCATCATAGCGAAGAACCTGCGCGGCGGGGAGCTTTCGAAGAAACTCGCCGAAATGCTGGAATAGCCGCGGCAACAACCCCCTGATAATCCGGATGGTGTATACTTCCGGCACAAAATGAGACATCTTTTTATTAAAAAATTTGCGGAATAATTTGCGTGTTTAGGATTTTCACCCTATATTTGCACCTGCAATTCGGCACCGTAGCTTAATTGAATAGAGCATCTGACTAC
>JBKSUH010000200.1:0-2198 GCA_047233565.1 Alistipes sp. | reverse complement strand
CCACATATCCGCACGCCCGGCACCGGGGATAACCATTTCCGGCCGGAAGATATGCGCGTGCAACTTTTCCGGGCGCATTGTTTTTTATTTCCGAAATTTTATCTATTTTTGGTAAAAGATAGCGACGGATATGGCGGCACAAACAATCAAAAAGATCTTCCGGTTCTACCTCGACGGGTTCCGGAGCATGACAGTAGGCAAAACCCTGTGGGCCATCATCCTGGTCAAGCTGTTCATCCTGTTCGCAATCCTCAAGGTATTCTTTTTTCCCGATTTCCTGGCCGGGCAGAGCCCCGAAGAGCGCAGCCGTTCGGTCATGAAAGAACTAACCCCCGACAAATAACCATCGCTTATGTTATCTGATTATCTACAAACAGTCGACTGGTCGCGTGCGCAATTCGCCATGACGGCCATTTACCACTGGCTTTTCGTCCCGCTCACGCTGGGGCTGGGGTTCATCATCGCCATCATGGAGACCCTTTACGTCCGCACGGGTGATGAGTTCTGGAAGCGCACGACCAAATTCTGGATGCGCCTGTTCGGCATCAACTTCGCCATCGGCGTGGCAACGGGCATCATCCTCGAATTCGAGTTCGGCACCAACTGGTCGAACTACTCGCATTTCGTGGGCGACATCTTCGGTGCCCCGCTGGCCGTCGAAGGCATCATGGCCTTCTTCATGGAGAGCACCTTCATCGCCATCATGTTCTTCGGCTGGAACAAGGTCTCGAAAGGCTTCCACCTCACGGCGACATGGCTCACGGCCATCGGCGCGAACCTCTCGGCACTGTGGATCCTGGTCGCCAACGCCTGGATGCAGCACCCCGTGGGATGTACGTTCAACCTCGAAACCGTACGCAACGAGATGACCTCGTTCTGGGACGTGCTCTTTTCGCCCGTGGCGATGAACAAGTTCTTCCACACCGTCACCTCGTCGTTCGTGCTGGCGTCTCTGTTCGTCGTGGGCGTCAGCGCATGGTACCTGCTCAGGCGGCGCGAGCAGAAGATGGCCCGCAAGAGCATCGCCATCGCTTCGGCCTTCGGCTTCATCTTCGCGCTGGTCACGGCCACGACCGGCGACCGGTCCGGCGCCGTCATCGCCCGCGTGCAGCCGATGAAACTCGCAGCCATGGAGGCACTCTACGACGGGCAGCAGGGTGCGCCCCTGACGGCCATCGGCATCGTGAGGCCGGAGGCGGAACGCACCTCGAACGAGGACGCATTCTATTTCAAGATCGACATCCCGAAACTGCTCTCGATCATGAGTTTCCGCGACGCCGACGCCTATGTGGCGGGCATCAACGACCTGGTGAACGGCAACGAGAAATACGGCGTGATGTCGGCCGCGGAGAAGATGGAGCGGGGCCGCGTCGCCGTGGGTGAACTGGCCCGCTACCGCAAGGCGCTCGACGAGGGCGACCAAGCCACGATCGACGAAGTAACCGCCAAATTCGATCCCGCGACGCCCCAAGGCGAGGAGTTCCTGCGCGAATACTTCGCCTACTTCGGCTACGGCTACCTCGACGCACCGCAGGACATCGTTCCCGACGTGCCGCTGCTGTTCTACTCGTTCCGCGTGATGGTGGGCGCCGGATGCTTCTTCATCCTGCTGCTGGGAGTCGTCTGGTGGTTAAACCGCAAGGACCGGCTGGCGGACAAACGCTGGCTGCTATGGATCGCCGTATGGTCCGTACCGCTGGCCTACCTCGCGTCGCAGGCGGGCTGGGTGCTGGCCGAAGTCGGCCGGCAGCCGTGGGCCATTCAGGACCTGATGCCTGTGGGCATTGCCGCGTCGAAGATCGGCAGCACGTCGGTCACGGCGACCTTCTTCATCTTCCTCGCACTCTTCACGGCGTTGCTGATCGCCGAGCTGAGCATCATGTTCCGCCAGATCAAAATCGGGCCCGAAAACGAAAAACAGTAAACGACTATGGATACCCTAACACTCTTGCAACACTATTGGTGGCTGATTATCTCCCTGCTGGGGGCACTGCTCGTATTCCTGCTCTTCGTACAGGGTGGGCAGGGGCTGCTCTACGACATCGGCAAGACCGAAGAGGAACGTAACATGCTGGTCAACTCGCTGGGCCGCAAATGGGAATTCACCTTCACGACGCTCGTAACCTTCGGCGGCGCATTCTTCGCCTCGTTCCCGCTGTTCTACTCCACGTCGTTCGGCGGTGCGTTCTATGTATGGA
>JBKSUH010000199.1:0-2207 GCA_047233565.1 Alistipes sp. | reverse complement strand
CCCCGTGAGCATGCCCTGCTCGATCTCCAGCTCGTTGGCATATACGTAGTCGAATCCGTATTTCTGGCGCAGGTAGTTGCCGAAATAGGTGAACCCGCCCGAGAGGATCGCCGTTTTATAGCCCACACGCTTGAGGATCGTCATCATGCGCTCCAGCCCTTCGGTGATGGGCAGGTTACGGGCTATTTCCTCCATGACCGAGACGTCGAGCCCCTTGAGCAGGGCCACGCGCTCGGTGAAGCTTTCGCGGAAGTCGATCTCGCCCCGCATGGCGCGCGCCGTGATCTCGCGCACCGCATCGCCCACGCCGGCACGCTCGGCCAGTTCGTCGATCACCTCGGTCTCGATCAGCGTCGAATCCATGTCGAAGCAGATCAGGCGGCGGCTGCGGCGGTAGATGTCGTCTTTCTGGAACGAAACGTCGAGCCCGATCTCCGACAGATTCATGAACCCCTCCTGCATGGTGCTGCGTCCTCGTCGGTGAGCGACCCGCGCACCGAAAGCTCGATGCAGGATTTGGCGGCGCGGTCGTCCTCGCTGAGCGGGATGCGGCCCGTCAGACGTTCATGGCGTCGATATTGATCGTGCTCGGCCACGACGCTGGTCACTTCGGCGATATGCGCGCCGTTACGGTGCGCCCCAGCAGGGTTATGATGATATAGCGGTTCTTGCCCTGCCGGCCGACCCAGTTGTCGTAGTTCTGTTCCGAAATGGGAGTGAAACGGATCATCACGCCCAGCTCCGATGCCTTGAACAACAGCTCCTTCATGATGTTGCCCGACTTGTCCGACGTGGTCTTGAACAGGATGCCCAGCGTCAGCGACTGGTGGATGTTGGCCTGGCCTATGTCGAGGATGAAGGCGTCGTAGCGCGCGAGTATTTCGGTGAGCGAAGAGGTCATGCCCGGCTTGTCCTCGCCGGAGATGTTTATCTGGATGATTTCGACGTTGTTTTGCATCGTGTAGCGTTTTTCCTTTTTTTCTTTTCCGTAAATTCATAGACAAAGTTAGTAAACTTCTCTTTTTTTTGGTTATTTTTGCAGACAAACTTTATTCCCGGTTTATGTGGCCTCTTTTTTTAGGAACCGAGACGCCCGCGCCGCTGATGCTGCCCGACAGTGTGCAGAAAGCCAATCTCGCCGAAGCGGTGAATAAAATCATCCACCTGGACGTGGGCGACATGCTGCGCTCTCTGCTTTCCGAATCCGTCTGGATACTGGTGAAGATCCTGATCGCGCTGGCCATCTATTTTATCGGCCGCTGGATCGTGCGCCGCATCGTGCGGCTGCTCGACGCCGCATTCGAGCGCCGTCAGGTGGACACTTCGCTCCGCTCGTTCCTGCGCAATACCGTCAAGGTGGTCTTCACGCTCATCCTGCTGATGATCGTCGTGCAGACCCTCGGCGTCAACGTCACTTCGCTCATCGCCCTCTTCTCGGCCGCCACGCTGGCCATCGGTATGGCCCTGAGCGGCACGGCCCAGAACTTCGCGGGCGGCGTGATGATCCTGCTCATGAAACCTTACCGTGTCGGCGACTACATCTCGGCACAGGGGCAGTCGGGCACCGTGCGCGAGATCAAACTCTTCTCGACAGTCATCACTACGGCCGACAACCAGACAATTTACATTCCGAACAACTCGATCGCCACGGCCATCATCGACAATTATTCCACGTCCGATACCCGCCGTGTGGACTGGACGATCGGCATTTCGTACGGCGACGACGTGGATACGGCGCGTGCGGCGATCCTCGCCATCCTTGCCGCCGACAACCGCGTGCTGGGCGACCCTGCGCCCGTGGTGTGGGTCGCGGCCCTTGCCGACAGCTCGGTCAACCTCTCTGCGCGAGCCTGGGTGAAGAACGGCGATTACTGGAATG
The DNA here is from genome assembly GCA_047233565.1 of Alistipes sp. Taxonomy (GTDB): domain Bacteria; phylum Bacteroidota; class Bacteroidia; order Bacteroidales; family Rikenellaceae; genus Alistipes. The sequence continues at coordinate 328 of JBKSUH010000199.1, read as the reverse complement.
TGTTCTTCGAAAACAACGAAAAATTCTACAAACAACTGCCCGAAAAGGGGATCAACTTCCCATTCCCGCAGATGGATGTGCATGTGAAAAACAATTAATCTGCCTATAAAATGAAAAAACTGCTTATCATGGCCGTGGCGGCATGCTGCCTGGCGGCTTGCAACAAGGAACTCGGCCCCGAGTATAAGGTTGCGCCCGTAATTTCGAATGTCTCTTGCAGCCCCGGCCTTGATGATGTCCATGCCGGCGATGACGTCCGCGTAACGGCGACCGTCACGAGTGAATACGGATTTACCGGCATCAGCATCCTGCGGGCCCTCAACGACGA
>JBKSUH010000198.1:0-2294 GCA_047233565.1 Alistipes sp. | reverse complement strand
CGTCCAGTCGGGGCTGGGCGGCAGCAGGTACTATTGCGGCGGCACCGCTGCCGCCGACTTCGAGCTGCCCACCGAAAGCGACCGGCTGTTCTACCGCGTCATCGAGTATTGCGACGACGAGGGCGCTGCTCTGGCCGCCTACGACATGCAGTACGTGCCGTACACGGTGCAGGACGATCCCGCCTACGCGACCATACGGGCGGGGATCAACAAGAACAGCGAGGACGTGTTCACCGGCTGGGCGTGCAGCACGACGCAGGACGGGCAGACCATCGGCGTCAGAGCCGGCGAGCAGGTTGGAGCGTACAACGACTCGCTCGCCTTCGGCTACAACCAGCTGAAGGGCAAGTACGTCAAAGTGGGCATCGGCTTGGTGTACTTCGAAACGTACGCCGACGGAAGCTCGGGCTACTACGGCTACGTGAGCGAGACCCAGACCGACCCGATCGACCCCACCCTTCAGAAGGAATCCGCCATCAGTTCGTGGGGCTACCGCCTGATCGTCCCCTATGTCGAAGGAGACAAAAGCTTTCCTGCCGCCACGGTCTCAACCTGGCCCGACCGGTCGCTGACCGAGCAGGACCATCTGGTGATAGACGGCATGGAGTACCGCTCGTTCTCGTTCAACGACGGAATAAAAACGTCCACGAAAACGATGACGTACACGTTCCGCGGCAAAACGGCCACGTACACGTTCAACATCAACTTCGCCTGCGCCGTGGCGCGCGAAGGGGGCAATCCGCAAACCGAGAAGCTTTCCACGGGCGAAAGCGCCTGGAACGTGCGGCACGCAATGCAATTCCCCGGTTCCCTCTCGTGGTACAACAACGCCTCATCCATCCAAAGCATGTACCAGGCCGACAACTACGTGCAAACCCGCAGCATCGACATGCTCACCATACCTGCGGGCTCGATGGGCTCTGCAACCAAATACCAATACGCGTTCAGAGGCGTGTACGATGGCGGGAACTATGCCATCAAGAACGTGCATAACCGCTTTTTGCAGAAACAGGCGGACATTTCGATCGTGGACCTGAGCGGGGTTCGAGCTTGGGGCCTGTTCCCGGCCATCTCGAGCGCGACGCTCATGAACATCGCCATTGTCGAAGACGGAACCACGGGTCCTTTGAACCTCATCGGAACGAACGGATTCTCGTTCGGCATGCTTGCCGGCTACGCTGAAAACTCCACTATCGAACAGTGCACCGTCGAAGGTTCGGGCAACGACGTCCAGGTGAAGGCAACCGCTACGAACACGGTCACCGTCATCGGGGGCCTGGTGGGAAGGGCGTCGAGTTCCACCATTGCGGGATGCAGCGCTTCCAACCTCGCCTTGTCGCTCTCTTCGAACGGAAACGCGGCATGGGCGATCGAACCGTCCATGGGCGGACTTGTCGGGCATATGATACACGGCCGCATCCAGCCCGAAGGCGACAGCGGGCCTTCCGAAGTCGTCGCCGATGTCAAGCTTTCCATCACCACTGCAAGCAGCAGCGAAACGTACCTGCAGTACTACGGAGCCGTGGTCGGCCGGGCCGAGGGAGCGGCCGTCATCGAGAGCAGCTTCGCACGAAGGGTGCTGATGACCGGTCCCGTGCGGGTTGACGGAACCGCGGGCACCATGAGAGCGGGCACCTATATAGGACGATACGACGGCACGGGCGATCCGATAACGGGCGGCGGAGCGCCGTCGGACATACGACAGCGTTATGGCGACGAAGAGCCGACGGCGGTCACGGCGAAGATCGGCTACCCGCATGAGTAGGCCCCTTGTGAAAAAGCCCGGAAAGCCCCTGCGGCGCTTCCCAAAGCTCGGCGACGAGCGGGGCGCCTCCCTCGTCATCGCGCTCGTGTTCTTCCTCATCTGCGCCATCGTCGGATCCGTGGTGCTCACGGCAGCATCGGTGGGCGCGAAGGCCGTTCAAACGAATAGGGAGCTGCAGCAGGCTGAGTTCACCGTGGGCTCGGCGGCGCAGCTCGTCGGCAGCCAGCTCTCCGCGATGGGGCTCACCGTGGACTACGCGTCCAGCGCCGACGGGACGGTGAAGGTGGACGAAGGAGCCAAAGCGTCGTTCGGCATAAGTTTTTGGGATGCGTACGGCGCCCAGATCTGGACCGCTCGCACCAGCTCCGGCTCGTTCTCGCACAGCATCCAGGTGGACCTGTCGGGCAGCTCGGCAAGCATGGACCAGGTTGCCGGCACGGTCGCCGTCGATGCCGACTTGAACATCACCGTCGATTTGGGACGGGTGGTTCCCGGCGGCAGCGCGGCAGACGCGAACGCCTACCGCGAG
>JBKSUH010000197.1:1945-2327 GCA_047233565.1 Alistipes sp. | reverse complement strand
TTGGAGGATATCCCCTCTTCCGCTCCCCATTCCATAGGCTTGATCCCGGCATCATCGAGGTACCAGCCCTCGAATTCCCAGTCTTTAGCACCCTTCTTGTAGGGACACTCGCTCGGGCTCGTTCCATACTCGTCCTCCGTAAGGACGGTCTGGTAAAGAGCCGGTCTTGAAGACTCGGTATTTCCGTTGTAGTAGGTCACGGTATAGCTCTCGCGACTGTAGTAGAAGTTGATCCTGCCGCCCTTGGCACCGGCGCTGGCCGGGGAAACGTACTCTTTTCCGGCTGCGTCTCCGTTGTGGACAAGGTGCGGGAATCCAAGAGCGTTCTGGCCGGCGCCGGTGGCAGTCGAGCGAATGGACTCCGACTTCACCAAGTCATACT
>JBKSUH010000197.1:0-1935 GCA_047233565.1 Alistipes sp. | reverse complement strand
GTACTCGCGATCGCCGGTTGCGCCGAGCGACTCGACGTAGTACGAGTACGTATACGCGCTGCCATTGTTCCAGTAGGCGTGCATGACATGATGCTTTTCAGCATTGGCAGGATCGAGGATCAGCTCGGCGGACATCGTCGAATAGGTTCCCTTGATGTTTTTGTTGTTGTTGTTCACCTGGTAATAGCCGGAGCCTTTGACCGTTGCCCAGCTGATGAAATCGTTGCCCGCGAGCCGATACGCAGTCGTCGGCCACTCCGCCGAAATGTCAGCACCGTATTTCGCCTCTATGGTCACCGGATCGGGAAGACGGTTCGCATCGGATATGATGCGGGCTTTGCCGTCGCGCGCGTAGTTTGTGCCGCCGGAGTTCGACCACTGCTCCGTGCTTGTCCAAACATAACGCCCCGAAGCATCCTCGAACCCGTACACGAACTCAAGCGCGTACACGTTGCGATCGAAATAGGCGTTCACGACGGTGGAGCCATCGGCGGCCACCGTTGCATCGTCCGAGCTGAAAGCGTCGAAGTGGTAGTAGTCCGCTTCATTTCGGTTGAAGGGGTCTTTTCCCATGAGCTGCGTGAACGATGCCTTGAGAGCGCTCTCGTCTGCAAGGCCGTCCGTATCGGAACCCGCAACGGCCCGCATTTCATCGCTGCCCATGTTGCTGTAGTTTTCGTCGTTGGCGTTCTCGGCCCAGAAGATGACGCGGTACGACACTTCCGCCGGCGCCCACTTCGCATAGAGCGTCGTGCCTTCCGTCACGTTCGTCAAGACGGTCAGCGCCTCGCCTTCGCACTCCTGGCTGCCGTACCATCCGGCGAACTCATAGCCTTCGCGCGTGGGGGCGCTCGCCCCCTCCGGCAGCTCCAACGTCCCCTTGTGCGGAACCGTTCCCGCCTTCACGTACGATCCGCCCATCGTGTCGTACTGCACGCTGTGCGTGTTGCGCTCGTACAAGACCTCGGCGACGATGCCCGATTCGGAATCGATCGCGCTGTTGTGGACCTCGCTCAGCGAGAAGCCTTCTTGCGGGCACGTCACAGCGTCGGTTGCGCTTCCGAAATCTCCCGTCGCCTTCTCGGTGATCGAGTAGAAGTCCTCATCCTCGGTCAGCTCTTGTCCTTCGGAGGCATTCAGCTGGTCCTGCACGCCGTCGATCTTCGGATACTTGTGCACAACCGCATACTCAACCTTGTTTGGCGTGAAGACGATCGTGGCCGACAGGGTTTCGGGGCCATCCGTCGTCGGCATGACCGAAACCGCGAACTCCGAACCTGTTCCCGCCAGCTCGAAACCCGCAGCTTCGCTGTCCTCGGACAAGGATGCCGTATAGCCCATCGGGACATCGAACTCGTGCGAGAACTTGCCGTAGGTGCCGTTCGCGTCGGGCATCGCGCCCTCGCCGAACGACTTCTCGGCCATCGCGCCCGACGGGTACACGAAGTTCACCATGATGAGCTTGCCGCCCTCGGGCGCCTGGTAGATCTCGTCGTCGCCAGCCACCACGTAGATAGTGAAGTGGTCCACATCGAAACTCTGGACCTCGGGATCGGCCTGGCGAGTGCCGATGGCCTCAACCCGCGAAGCGTCGTCGGAAACGCGGTACACGCCGATCTCGCTGCCTTCGACGTTCGCATCGAAGAAGCAGACGTTCAAGGCCCCGTCGGGCTGTATCTCGCTGCCGTTCTCGTCGAGCAGGGTCACGTCGATGGCAACGGCGTCCTTGAGCTCCTTGCCCCGGCCTTCGATCTTCCCGGATACCGCCTCCACGACGTCCTGTCGCTCGACCGGCGCGGCCTGAACAGTCGCGCCTTTGGGAAGCACGCCTTCGGCGGCGGTCACTTTGACGACGACGCCGCCCGCGTAGGCATAGCCCTCGAAGGCCGGCTTGCTCACATCGGCCTCGACGGCGACGACGCCCTCGCCCTCGGC
>JBKSUH010000196.1:0-2337 GCA_047233565.1 Alistipes sp. | reverse complement strand
GTGCAGGTGCGCCGCGTCGCCGCGGCCCGCGGGCTCGACGAGGCCGTCGTGCAGCGGCTGGTCGACTCGCTGACGCAAAAACCGTGGCTGGGGCTTTTCGGCACGGCGAAGGTCAACGTCCTGCGCCTGAATATCGCGCTGGAAACCCTGCAACCGAACGTCACGGCCTCGGCCGGTGTCCGGCAGGCCGGCGGGTGCGGGGAGGGTGTATCCCCGGAAAACTAATGGAAACTACATGAAACGGATATGGAAAAGAAAACTGAAAAGGATAAATATATGAAACGCTGGATCGTAATTCTGCTAACCGCCATGGCGGTAATGCTCACCGTCGACCTCTGTGCGCAGGATAGGCAGCGCGGTGTGGAAATTTCGGGTGGCACCGACCTCGTGAGCGGCTATGTATGGCGCGGTGTCTGGGAAGCGGGCGTGAGCCTTCAGCCCACGCTGGCACTGGCTGCCGGGAATTTTTCGGTGACCGCCTGGGGTTCGGTCGATTTTGCGACGACCTCCTACAAGGAGATGGACTTGACGATGGCTTATGCCCTCGGCCCCGTGACTTTCTCGCTGGCCGACCTTTACTGGGAAGGCGGCGCCGGTGACCGGGGCACAATCAGTCGTAACTATTTCCGTTTCGGTGCCGACTCCCCGCACCGTGTCGAGGCTGGGATAGCCTGGTGCATCTCGCCCAGGGTGCCCCTGACCCTGGCATGGAACACGGTACTGTTCGGCGCCGCGGATGTCGATGCCGCCGGCGACCGTGCCTATGCCACCTACATCGAGGCATCCTATCCTTTCGCCGTAAAGGGCATAGATATGAAGGCCGGCGTAGGCGTCGTACCGTGGAACGCCGTCGGCACCTATGGCATCGACCGCGATTTCTATGTGCAAAACGTCTTCGTCAATGCAGCGAAGGGCTGGACGGTAGCGGGGTCGTTGCAACTGGGACTTTTCACTTCGCTGAGCTGGAACCCGGCGGCCCAGGACGTTAATTTCGTGGGCGGAATATCGTTCCGCATGTGATTATGGACAAGGAAGGCAGTGTTCAGCGGTTCCTGGATCTGATCCGCCGCTCGCACCGGGGCAAGTTCAAAATCTACATCGGCATGAGTGCCGGGGTGGGTAAGAGTTACCGCATGTTGCAGGAAGCGCATCAGTTGCTCGACGCAGGCGTGGACGTCTGCATCGGATTTATCGAAACGCACGGCCGTGCCGAAACGGAAGCCCTCGTCGCAGGGCTTCCCCTCGTGCCGCGCCGCAGGCTCTTCTACAAAGGCAAGGAACTCGAGGAGATGGACACGCAGGCCATCCTGAACCTGCATCCCGAGATCGTGGTCGTGGACGAACTGGCGCACACCAATATCGAAGGCAGCGGCAATCCCAAGCGCTGGCAGGACGTGATGCAACTGCTCGATGCGGGGATCAGCGTCATCACGGCGGTCAACATCCAGCATATCGAGGGGCTGAACGAGTCCGTGCAGGAGATTACGGGCGTCGAGGTGCACGAGCGCGTGCCGGACAGCGTGCTGGCCATGGCCGACGAAGTGGTGAACATCGACCTCACGGCCGACGAACTGATCGACCGCCTGAAGGCAGGCAAAATCTATAAACCCGACAAGGTCGCTGCGGCACTCAACAATTTCTTCACGCAGGACAACCTGCTGCAACTGCGCGAACTGGCGCTGAAGAGGTGGCGCTGCGCGTGGAGAAGAAGGTGGATAGCGAGGTGACCGGTTCCGAAACCTTCCGGCGCGACAAACTGCTGGCCGTGATCGACTCTCCGAAAAACGCGCGCCGGGTCATCCGCAAGACGGCGCGCATGGCCACGCACCTGAACGCCGCCTTCACGGTGCTCTACGTGCAGGGCGACCGCGAGGCCGACGACCGCATTCCGCTGGCCAACCAGCGTTACCTGATCAACAACCTGAACCTCGCCACGGAGCTCGGCGGCGAAATCCGCCGGGTGCATTCCAACCGTCCGGTCGAGGCGATCCTCGAAACCTGCCGGGAACAAAAAATCAGTATCGTCTGCGTCGGGCGGCCCGAATTTTCATTATTTTCGCTGCTGAAGAACGCGATCGTGCTGCGTAGCCTGATCGGCCGCCTGTCGCGTATGAACATCGACCTTTTTATTATGTCATGACTATGAAAATACAAGGGAGGCTTACCCTGGGCATTGGCGTGCTGTTCGCCATGATCCTGTTGCTCGGCATCCAGTCGGTCAGCTATGTCCGCCAGCTTTCGCGCGCTACGGGCACCATCCTGGCCGACAACTATAATTCGCTGCAATACGCCGGGGACATGCTCCGTTCGCTGAACGACATCGGCCAGGATTCCGTC
>JBKSUH010000195.1:0-2367 GCA_047233565.1 Alistipes sp. | reverse complement strand
GTGCTGATCGGCATCTTCATTGGCGCCATGATGTCGTTCCTGTTCTGCGGCCTGACGATGAACGCCGTGGGACGTGCCGCCGAGAGCATGGTGAACGAGGTGCGCCGCCAGTTCCGCGAGATCAAGGGCATCCTCACGGGCGAAGGCACGCCGGACTATGCCCGCTGCGTGGAGATTTCGACCCGCGGTGCACAGCGCGAGATGATGTTCCCCAGCCTGCTGGCCATCGTCGTGCCGGTAGCCGTCGGTCTCGTGTTTGGCGTGGCCGGCGTGATGGGCCTGCTGGTCGGTGGCCTCAGCTCGGGTTTCGTGCTGGCCGTGTTCATGGCCAATGCGGGCGGCGCGTGGGACAATGCCAAGAAGATGGTCGAAGAGGGCATTTCGGCGGTAAAGGCTCCGACTGCCACAAGGCGACCGTCGTGGGCGATACTGTGGGCGACCCCTTCAAGGATACGTCGGGTCCGTCGCTCAATATCCTCATCAAACTGATGTCGATGGTCTCGATCGTCATGGCCGGCCTGACGGTGGCTTTCCACCTTTTTAGTCTGCCGGAATCCTTGCTGCGACGGCTGCCTGCATCTGCGGGCGGCCGTCGCTGATTCGGCGGGAGTGCGGATTCGAAACGAAGCATGCCGTCTGCCGTTTGCCGTTCGCCGTTGTCTGTTTACCGCATTCTGCCCGTCGCTTTATCGTTCGCTTTTTGCCTGCGGGATTCCTGTGCCCGCTGCTTTGCGTCTGTCGCTTAGCGTCCGTTGTTTCTTGGCTGCCAGTCCGCTGCGTTGTTGTTTGCTTTTCCGCCGGTTGTCCGCAGCCGGCCTCTCTCGGCGGCGGTTCTCTGCGCGTCGCTTTGTATCTGCCGCACCGCCGTCCGCCGCCATATGTGAAAAAGCCTTTCGGCCATAACGGACGAAAGGCTTTCGTGTGTCGGAAGATGATCTTATCCGGAGGTGCCGTTATTTCTTGCTCGCGCCGCTTTCGAGGATCGAGACGATGGAGTAGAGCGTGAAGCAGATGGCTCCGAAACCCGTCAGGACGCGTGCGGGGACGAAATATTTGGGTTCGGAGAGCGCCGCCTCGTAGAGGAATGCCGCGAGGAACAGGCAGGCCAGCGCCGTAAGCACCGGGATGATCGGGATGCGGTTGGCCAGCGGGAAATCGGCGTGCCAGATCTTTGCCAGCAGGATGACCTTGCTCGATATGCTCCAGCAGATCAGTGCCAGCCCTATGAGCACGAAGCCCACGAAGCTGATCGCCTCGCCCCGGAGCGTGAAGAGGAGGATCAGCCCCAGCACGAAGGCCAGGCCGCCCATCGCGAGCACCAGCCCCATCCACCGGCGGCGTTCCTCCATCGTGTAGCTGCCCCGTGCCTGGCGTGCGATACTGGCCACCAGCGCGATGAGCGACGTGCAGACACAGGCGATGCCGAACATGACGCTTCCCGCCACGATATGCGCCGGGAGCGTTCCCAGCGCGAAGAGCAGGATGCACCACACCCATGCCCCGGTGGCTATGGCCGACACGATGAAGATCAGCAGCGAACTTTGCCCGCGGGTGAAGCCTGCGGGGTTGACCGAGAAGGTGCTGTCGCCCGAGTTCTTGGGGATCAGGCTGAACCGCGTCGAGGAGGGGGCCGCCGTCGAGACGCACGCCGTGATGAACCCCAGCCCGCAGATTACATGCCCCGTGACGAGCGCCCCGGTCATGTGCGACTGGATGATGAAAAGCCCGCAGATGACCGTCATGGCGGCGACCGCATAGCCGATGGCCGGGAAAAGGTATTTCGCGGCGGCGGTATAGGTGCCGATGATCTGGCGGATGATGGTGGCGGCGGTGCAATAGAGCGCGATGCAGATCGAGCCCAGGAAAAAGAGCACGGGGCCTGCCGTGAGCCGCGAGGGGTCGTCGCCGGCGGCGAAAACGTAGGCGCCGTAGGCGAAACAGAAGGCTGTCATCGCAAGGGGAATGGCGCGGAAGAGGATGCTTATGCCATAGTTCATAATCGGAGTTTTTGTTATGCGCCAGCCTGCAAATCATGAACCAAACGAAAAAATGGCTATCTTTGCCCCATGGAAAATATCGTTTTCGACCTGGGCGGAGTACTTTTTGCCCGCGACAGAAGTAAGTGTACGCAAGAATTCCACGACTTTTTCAGTTTCATCCGTTCGGAGCCCATGCCGGCTTTCTGGGAGGATTACGACCGGGGCGTGCTGACGCTCGACGAGGTGACCGGCATCCTTTCCGGGGTCAACGCCTGCCCGCGTGCGAAATGCGAGGAGTACCTGCGCCTGTCGATCGACATGCAGGAACCCGTGAAGCCTACCGAACAGCTTGTCCGCGACCTGAAGGCCGCCGGCTACAAGTTGTATG
>JBKSUH010000194.1:0-2402 GCA_047233565.1 Alistipes sp. | reverse complement strand
TTCAACGAGAGCAACGATTTCACCGAAGCCGAGGGTTATTGACCCTCCCGGCCTCATCTATCGAGCGGGCAGCCACAGGGCTGCCCGCTTTTTATTTACACAGGGAGGGAGGGGGGGGCACCGGATAAGAAACGGAGGGACCGTATGAAAAAGGAGGAAGGCGAAGCACGCAAAGAGAACAGGGAACCGCACACATGAAGGAGGGGAAGCGGCCGAATTCCCGGAAAAAGATTGCCGGCACAGCAACCGTTTCCAGGCTATTTTTCGTATCTTTGCCTCACGTCACAAACGGAGGGACAAAAATGGCAGACGATTATTTAGGCAGAAAAATGGAAGAGTACATGGCCCGCAAGGCATCGGGGCAGAGCAACCGCAGGCCGCTGGCGACATTGGGACGGTTACTGCTGAAAAACCGCAGCCACCGCGGTTACGACACCGGGTTCGTCGTACGCGAGGATCAGCTCCGGCGCATGATCGAGGTGAATACCAGGATCCCCTCGGCGCGCAACCAGCAAGTGCTCCGGTTCCGCCCCGTGCTGGCGGACGAAGCCCACAAAGTCCTGCCGCACATCCGCCTTGGCGGAGCCCTGCCCGCACTCCGCCTGCCCTTTCCGGGTACCGAGCCGAATGCCTTTATCATCATCTGCTCGACAGTCGAAGAGAACCGCTACGTCGACATGGATTTGGGCATCTCGGCCCAGAGCATGCTGCTCCAGGCAGCGGAGATCGGCCTGAACGGCATCTGCATCGGCGCATTCGACAAGGAGCGGATCAAACAGGAATTCCACCTGGCCTACGAACCGCTGCTGATCCTCGCCGTCGGCAAAGGCATCGAAAAGATCGAGCTGACGGAGATCGGCTCCGGCGGCGACCGCGCCTATTACCGGAAAAACGGGACGCACTATGTTCCCAAAGTCCGTCTGGAGGATTTGCTGATCGGGTGATGCGCCCTCTTCCGTGTCGGGCGGATGGCCGTGCGGCAGGTTAAAGCCCGTGCCGTTGGCCGCGAGGATGCCGGCGTTGAGATAGGTGGCGAAGAGTATCCAGCAGAGGTACGGAACGAGAGAGCCACGCCGCTCCGGCCCGGATTTTCCCGCTCTGCGCAATGTAGGCGGCGACGAGAATGTCGAGCAGCGATGTCGATCATTCCCAGCAGGGGGCTTCGGCATACGAAGAAGAGGATGCTCCACAGCACGTTGAATCCCAGCTGTGCAAACCATAGCGCCATAACTCTCCGGCGCAGGGGCGAGGCGGAGGTCAGAACCAGTCCGGCGGAGAGGCCCATGCAGAGGTAGATGATGCTCCATGCGATGGGAAATGCCGCATTGGGCGGCGTCAGCGCAGGTTTTACCAGATGCGGATACCATTCGCGGATCGCGTCGTTCTGCCACCATCCGACCAGCCCTCCCAAACGCAGGCAGTGTGGGAAGAATAAGCCCAAGCCTTTTTCATCGTTCAGCCGTTTCTGATCGTGTGTGCAAAATCGGTGCCCGCCCTGTTGCCGGACGATCCGGCGGCGTGAATCCCCACAGGTCTGCCGGACGGTCGGCGGATAAAGACGGGACTGCCTGAACCCGGTCAGACAGTCCTTGCGACACTCTATCGAAAGACGAACTGCGTCGTTAGCAGTTGCCCTGCGATTTTGGTGTACTGGTTGTGTCCTTCGGGATTGTTGCTGCGCGATACGCGGCCCGTGGCGGACGACTGGCTTTTGGCGGTTCCCGGCTCGTCGAGCTGGCGTGCGGGTGGTCGTGCGGGACGACTTGGTCGCCGATTTGTTTTGTCCGGTCTGCGTGCGGCCGGCGGTCTTGTTGGTTGACTCTTTCATGACTGATAAGAATTTAGTTTGACATTGTGCTGTCGTTCGTACCGAAAAAACCTTTCGGCCGAAAGCAAGTTTGTAACGCCGCACTGTTGACGCAATATGCGGCGTTGCTCGGAAAGAATACAAAACGTATACCATTCCGGCCCGGCAGGCCGCTCTTTCGGCTGTTTCGGCTGTCGGGACGTGTTATTTCTTGACCCAGACGGCCAGTTTTGCCTCCGTGTACTTTGAAAAGGGCCTTCCCGTCGTCGCCGATGGTCAGTTCGTCGTCGTAGCTTCCGGTGATCTCATGCCACGTTTCGTTGGCATGCATTACGCCTACGGACATCACTTTTTCGCCGTCCTCGCCGTTGGAAAGGAGCAGTGCCAGGCCGGAATCCGGATGTTGTGCGTCGCCCGAGCGGGTGAAACCTACCGTATTGGGATGGTCGAAATAATCCGTCTGTTCGCCGAAGGCGCGGGAGCGACGGGCATCGAGCAGAATATCGAGGATGGGACGGTGGGGCGACCCTTCGCCTTTCATGCTGTAATAATCGCCGTAGAAGACGCAGGGGTACCCCTCTTTCATCAGCAGGAT
>JBKSUH010000193.1:0-2445 GCA_047233565.1 Alistipes sp. | reverse complement strand
ATCTCGTTCGGCCCCACGATCTGCTACCCGCACTCGCCCGACGAGAAGGTGGAGATCGCATCGGTCGGCAAGTTCTACGAGTTCATGGTCGACACGCTGCGCAACATCCCCAAAAAGTAGCGTGTTTTGGAAGCCGGAAAGGTCAAATGGTTCGTCATCGTCAATCCCGTGGCCGGAGGCGGCCGCGGGCTTGACCATTTCCCGCAGATATCGCGCTACCTGCGCGATGCGCAGATACTCTGCGAACCGGTCTTCACCGAACATAAGTTCCACGCCACGGAACTTACCGTGTCGGCCGTCAAGGAGGGTTACCGCAATATCATCGTCGTGGGCGGCGACGGCACGCTGCACGAGGTGGTCAACGGCCTGTTCATCCAGCAGAAGGTCTGCCCCGACGAGGTGCTGCTTGCGGTGGTCGCCGTCGGTACGGGCAACGACTGGGTGCGCACGTTCGGTATTTCGAACCGCTACCAGGACGCCGTGAAGGCGATCAGCGAAGGGTATTCGTTCCTGCAGGATGTGGGCGTGGTCTCCTACGAGGAGTCGCACTACCGCCAGAGCCGTTACATGGCCAATGTCGCGGGTGCGGGCTTCGACGCCCATGTGGTGCGCAAGTTCTCGCACCTCAAGAAGAAGGGGCGCAAGAACCGCTGGATCTACACATGGTGTCTGGTCAAGAACTTCTTCCGCTACAAGTCGACGGGCGTGAAGGTGTGGGTCGATGACCGGCTGGTCTACAACAACCTGCTGCTAAGCATCGCCATCGGTATTTGCAAGTACAACGGCGGCGGTATGCAGCAGCTTCCCGAGGCTGTGGCCGACGATGGCATGCTCGACGTGTCGCTCATCCGGCCGGTGCATTTCTGGCACCTGCTGTTCCGGTTCCACTACCTGTTCAACGGCGGTATCTACCGTATCCGGCATATCCTCCAGGAGCGCGGTAGCCGTATCCGCATCGAGTCGTCGCCCGAAATATCGGTCGAGGTGGACGGGGAGCTGCTGGGCGAGACGCCGCTCGAATTCTCGATTCTCCACAAGGCGGTCCGTATCGTCGTGGGCCGGGAGTTCTACGACCGGCAGGAGCGCGGCGAGTGTCCGTGCGAGGGAAAGTAGCGGCCGCGGCCGGAATCTGCGCCGGAAAACGGCGTGCGGCAAGCGGTCGTGTCGGGCGGCGTTTCCGGGAAGAAGCGGAAAATAATACGTTAGTCTCTTTAAAAACGATGTATAACACTCGGAAGCCGCTTGGAAGGTAAATCGAACTATAAATCAAGCATGATTATGACGCCTAAAGAAGTTTTGGAAAAGTGGATAGACCGCTTTAATGCCGCCGATGCGGTTCGTCTTACGGAGCTGTATGCCGAAGATGCGGTAAACCATCAGGTTGCGAATAAACCGGTGGTAGGTAAAACGGCGATCCATGAAATGTTTGCAAATGAATTTGCAACGGCTGAAATGGTTTGTATCGTAGAGAATATTTTTGAAGATGGAGAATGGGCGATAATGGAATGGAAAGATCAGCTCGGACTTCGCGGATGTGGATTTTTCATGTGAAAACGATAAAATCGTCTTTCAGAGAGGGTATTGGGATAAACTCTCGTTTTTGAAACAGCACAATCTTCCTATTGAATAATGCTGTGAATTCGTCGCTGCTGTTTTTTGACGGGTATGTGAACCGATGAGAATCTGAAACAAAAAGGCAGGCTTTTGCAAAGCCTGCCTTTTTTGCGCGGACCGTGCGGCTGCGCGTCGTTTGCCGTGCGATTCCGGTTGTCCCGGTTACGTGGGTCCCGGTTCTGTCAGTCGGCGGTCTCGGTCACCTCCACTTCGGTAATCACCCATTCGAAAAGGTCGTTGGCGCACTGCCCCTGCAACTGGCGCAGCTGCGACATGTCGGTCGTATCGGCCAGGATGGCGTTGAAGAATTGCGACATCGTGTCGTAGGTGTCGTTCACCTTCCCGGCGAAGCAGTTGTAAAAAGCCTTCTGCTGGTCGTGGTCGAGGCCCGCGGGGAGCACGCCCTGCGCTACGAGGTAGTTGTAGGGGAAGATATGCCGCATGTTGCGTGCGTCGGCGTTCAGTTCGTCCACGATGGTCGTGACGACCACCATGTCAACCGTGTCGGTTACGCCCGGCATCTCCACGAATGTTGCGTAGACGGGATAGGTGCCTTCCAGCTCCCCGGCCACCTGGTCGGTGAAGAGTACGAACTCGGCGTCGGTCAGGTCGTCGAGGTAAACCATCTGGCGGTAGCTGCGCAGCGCTTCGCGCATGGCCTTGCGTTGTTCGTGGTTCCACTCCCGCTTTTGCGAGCAGCCTACGAAGCCTGCCGCGAACATCGAGAGCAGGGATACACAGAGGAGAATTTTTTTCATCGTTTCCTTGATTTTGGTTTTACTTATGGCAGGAACGCAATCCGTGTGCCAAAAATTTCATATCTTTACCCGA
>JBKSUH010000192.1:2133-2452 GCA_047233565.1 Alistipes sp. | reverse complement strand
ATACGGCGCAGCTGCGCCGCTATTATATCCGTGCGCCCTGGAAAACCGGCGGGCAATATACCCTCACCATCCCTGAAGGGGCCATTACCGATGTGGCGGGATTTTCCAACGACTCGATCATCGGCAAGTATACGGTGCTCGACCCCGAGAAGTTCGCCACGGTGAAGATCCATGTCACGGGCAAGGACGACAGTTCGAAGTACATACTCCAGCTGCTCGACGGCAACAACGCCCTTAAACAGGAGAAGCGCGACGTTACCACGGGCGACTGGCAGTTCAATTTCGTCCCGGCCGGTGAAATTAAGTTCCGTGTCATCGA
>JBKSUH010000192.1:0-2123 GCA_047233565.1 Alistipes sp. | reverse complement strand
GACAAGAACGGCAACGGCAAGTGGGACACGGGCAATGTGGTCGAACGCCGCCAGCCCGAACGCGCCGAAATCTATGCCAACGACGAAGGCGAAGACACCTTTGCCACGAAAGCCAACTGGGAGGTCGAGTTCTCGATCGACATGAACACCCTGTTCGCTCCCGTGACGATGGAGTCGCTTTCGCGCACGCTTGAGGAACGTGAGGCCCAGCGCCTGCGCCGCGAGGCCGAGAAACGCGCCAAGGAACCCAAGAAGAAGGGTCACAGCCACGATAACAATCAGAATAATAACCGCATGAACAACAGCATGAACTCCACGGGCGGCATGTTCAATAATTTCCGATAGCGCGATGATGAAGAGACGATTCAAAAACCTGTTGTTGTTCGCGGCTGCCGTATGCTGCTGGCATGGTGCTTCGGCGCAACATACGCTCGGTTTTACGGCCGGTTACGGCATGGCCAGCGCCCGCTTCGACCCCAAACAGGAGATGAAGGGGATGTGGGGTATCTATACCGCCGGCCTTACTTGGCGCTATTACGGACAGCAGCGTTTCGTGGGCGGCTTCGGCATCGACCTCGAATTCCTGCAGCAGGGATTCTCGCTGGCCACCAACGCCTCGATGGTCGAGGAGAAGAAGGATTACCGCTACTACACGCGCAACGTCAATTCGGTCGTGCTGCCGATCGTGTGGCAGCCCCACTTCTACCTCTTCCGGCAACCATGTCCGCGTTTACCTCGAAGCTGCGGCCACCTTTTCCTACCAGCTTTCGTCCGACTACGAGGATGAGAGCGCCAAGGCATCGGGAATGGCCGACTGGAAGGGGGATTACAACTACAAGACGGCCCGCGACAGCCGCTGGGGCTACGGGCTTGCGGGCGGCGGCGGTATCGCCTTTCTGATACGCCGCTTCGAGATCAATGTCCGCGCCCGTTATTACTTCGGGCTTTCGGACGTCGTCCGCAACCGCAACAAGTATGCGGACAACGGCATCGACGGTTCCGAAAACCCGTTTTGGACGACGCCTATGCGCTCGCCGCTGGACAACCTCACCGTTTCGGTCGGGTTGAGCTACCGATTCAACAAGGAGGGCTTCTCGACGTGGAAACCGCGTCCCAAGCGCGAAAAGAACCGCGAAGTCTTCAAATACGGATTATAAATATTCAAGCCATGGAAACCACACGACAGCAAAAAATCGCCAAACAGATACAGAAGGACGTGGCCGAGATCTTCCAGAAGGAGGGGGCCGGCATCGTCCGCGGGGCGCTCGTCACGGTCACGGCCGTGCGTATCTCGCCCGATTTCGGCTATGCCAAGGTCTACGTCAGCATCTTCCCCTTTGACCGGAGTGCCGCGACGATGAAGGAGATCGAGCATCAGAACTGGTTTATCCGCCGGGCCCTCGGGCAGCGGATCCGCAACCAGGTCAAGAATGTGCCCGAGTTGCAGTTCTTCCTCGACGATTCGCTCGAATACATCGAGCATATCGAAGAAGCGCTCAAGCACGACAAGCCCGAATAGCTCCCGCTTCCCGACGTCATGTTGCCGCAGTTTTTCGCCCGCCGCTACCTTTTCTCGCCCAAATCCCGTTCGGTCGTCAACCTGATCTCGGGACTGAGCGTGGTAGCCGTCGCGATGCCTGTCGCTGCGATGATCATCTTGCTTTCGGTCTTCAACGGTTTCGAAAGCCTCGTGAAGTCGATGTATTCGGCCTTCGACGCCGACCTAACCGTCTCTGCGCGGCTGGGGCAGACTTTTCCTGCCGACGCGATAGACACGGCCGCCGTGGCACGGATTCCCGGGGTCGAAGCGTTTTCGTTCGTCCTCGAACAGAGCGCCCTGCTGGAACATGCCGGACGCCAGGCTACGGCGACGGTGCGGGGTGTCGACGATGCGTATGCCGCGGTGTTTCCGCTCGACAGTGTCGTTTCAGCGGGTGAATACCGGGTGCGCCTGGGGGATATTGAACGACTCGTCATGGGGCAGTCGATGACTTATATGCTGGGCATCCGCTCGCTTGCCGATGCCGATGTCAATGTCTACGCCGTGCGCCGGGGTTCGTTCTCCTCGCTGCTGCCTTTCGACAACTATACGCGGCGGACGGTGCCCCTCGGCGGGGTTTATT
>JBKSUH010000191.1:0-2464 GCA_047233565.1 Alistipes sp. | reverse complement strand
TGCGCACCGTCGTCCACGGGCGTCATGCTTCCCACGGCAATGTCCCCCGGCAGCAGGAAATTCAGTTTGTAGACCGTCTGCGCCGGATCGGGCACGGGCGCCGCACAATCGAAATGCGCCACATAATAGGAGGCGTTGACACCCGTATCGGTACGCCCCGCCCCTGTCACCTCGATTTTCTCGCGCAACAGGGTAGCGAGCGCCCGCTCGAGCGTCTGCTGCACCGACGGCATGTCGGGCTGCCGCTGCCAGCCGCAATAGGCGGCCCCGTTGTACCTGAGTTCCAGAAAATAGCGCATCGCGATCGGAGTGGTTTGCGCAAAAATACAAAAAAATCGGTTAGCGCCGCGGTTTTATGTCCAGTTTTACGGGATGGATCATATTCTCGGGGCGGAGCACCTCGTCCAGTTCGTCGCGGTTCAGGATGCCGTGTTCGAGCACCAGCTCGTAGACGCCGCGCCCGGTTTCCAGCGCCTCCTTGGCGATCTTCGTGGAGTTCTTGTAGCCGATGATCGGGTTGAGCGCCGTCACCACGCCGATGCTGTTACGGACATATTGCAGGCACTTCTCCTCGTTGGCCGTAATGCCGTCAACGCAGCGGATGCGCAGCGTGTCGAAGCCGTTGATCAGCAGTTCGGCCGACTCGAAACAGCACTGCGCCATCACCGGCTCCATGGCGTTGAGCTCCATCTGCGCCGCCTCGTCGGCCATCGTCACGCACAACTCGTTGCCGATGACCTTGAAGGCGATCTGGTTCATCACCTCGGGAATCACGGGGTTGACCTTGCCGGGCATGATCGACGAACCGGGCTGGCGTGCCGGGAGGTTGAACTCGCCCAGCCCGCAGCGGGGCCCCGACGACAGCAGCCGCAGGTCGTTGCAGATCTTGTTCATCTTCGACGCGATGCGCTTCATCGCCGAGGAGTAGCCGACCATGCAGACCGTGTCGGACGTCGCCCCGACGAGGTCTTCGGCCAGCGTCACGTCCCAGCCGGTGATCTCCCGGATGGCCGCCGTACAGCGCTCGGCATAGCCCGGCTCGGCGCAGATGCCCGTGCCGATGGCCGTGGCGCCCATGTTGATCGACAGGAACTCCTGTGCCGCGTGGTCGAGGTTGTCGACCTCGCCCCGCAGGACGCTCGCAAAACCGTGGAACGTCTGCCCGAGGGTCATGGGTACGGCGTCCTGCAACTGCGTGCGCCCCATCTTGAGCACGCGGGCGAACTCGTCGCCCTTGCGGGCAAAGGCTGCGATCAGCGCTTCGAGGTGCCGGCGCAGTTCGAGGTGCGTGGCGTAGAGCCCGAGGTGGATGGCCGAAGGGTAGGCGTCGTTGGTCGACTGCGAACAGTTGACGTGGTCGTTGGGCGAGCAGTACTGATATTCGCCGCGCGCGTGCCCCATGATCTCCAGCGCACGGTTGGCGATGACCTCGTTGGCGTTCATGTTGGTCGTGGTGCCCGCGCCGCCCTGAATCATATCCACGGGGAAAAACTCGTGGAACCTGCCCGCCATGATTTCGCGGCAGGCCTGCGATATGGCTCCGAAAAGTTCGTCGGAGAGAAGCCCCATCGCGTGGTTGGCGATGGCGGCACCCAGTTTGACGATGGCCAGCCCCTCGATGAAACGCGGGTATTCGCACAGGCGAAATTTGCTGATGGCGAAATTCTCCAGTCCGCGCATGGTCTGCACGCCGTACAATACGTTGTCCGGCACTTCTACGCAACCGAGCAGGTCGCATTCGGTGCGTGTTTTCTTTGATTCGTTTTTCATATCCCTTACAATATAAAAATATTTCGACTTGTTTCTATTTCACATTAAAAGCTGAAAGCAGCAGAAAGTTAACAATTATTTCTCAAATAAAGAAGTATTTCGCATTTTCGTGCCAAAATCGACGGGAAGGACGGAGGAGAAGCAGGGCGGAGGTATGCCGTGCGGGCGCCGATTCCCCCGAAAAATAAACCGCACGGCCACAACCGCCAAATAAATTTGGCAGTCGGCGCAGCTTGTATTATCTTTGCGAACAATAAATTCCCGCTTAGGCAGGCGGCCCCGGCAGCGTGCAGGCAAAGTCTGCACCTGCGCCCGGCTCCGCAGCCCCCGTACGGGATTTGCACGACTTTATAATCCGGAAAAATATGAAAGCAGCTATCATAGGTTACGGCAAGATGGGGCGCGAGATCGAGAAGATACTCCTCGAACGCGGCCACAGCGTAGCGCTCGTGATCGACACGGACAACGCGTCCGACCTGAACGCCGCCAACCTCGCACAGGCGGACGTGGCGCTGGAATTCACCATGCCCACGACCGCCTACGGCAATATCCGCACCTGCATCGAGAACGCCACCCCCGTGGTGAGCGGCACGACGGGCTGGACGGATCGTCTGCCGGAGCTCCAGGAACTGTGCCGCGAGAAGGGCGGGGCGCTGTTCTACGCCTCGAACTACTGCCTGGGGGTAAACCTGAT
>JBKSUH010000190.1:0-2551 GCA_047233565.1 Alistipes sp. | reverse complement strand
CAGCGTCGCAGGGTCGAACGAGATGCCTGCGCCGGCGAAAAGCCGTTCGATATGGCCGCTCGCCGCCATGTCGGCCGCCGACATGCAGTGCAGTGTGGGGGTGTCGATGAGCGCTGTGGCGTCGCAGAGCCCGAGCGCCACGTCGAGGTCGTGCGTCGAGAAGAAGATGCATTTGCCCTCTTCGTGTGCCAGGCGGCGCAGCAGCGACGCCAGTTCGTAGCGGTTCGGAAGGTCGAGGAAGGCCGTGGGCTCGTCGAGCAGGATCACGGGGGTGTCCTGCGCCAGAGCGCGTGCGATCAGGATGCGCTGGCATTCGCCGTCGGACATGCGATCCATGGTCTTGCGGGCGAACGACGACATGCCCACCAGCGAGAGCGAGCGTGACACGATGTCGCGGTCGGCCTGCTGCATGCGCCCGATCCAGTTGGTGTAGGGCGCGCGGCCGGGGCGACGACATCCTCGCAGGCTAAGTTGGCGATGCGTATCTTGTCGGTGGTGACGAAGCTGACGGTGGAGGCGCGTTGCAGCGCGGTGAGTGCGGCGAGGGGCTTGCCGCAGAGCCGGATCTCGCCGGTGGCCGTGCCCAGCCCGGCGATCGCCCGCAGCAGGGTGCTTTTGCCCGTCCCGTTGCGGCCTATGAGCGCCGTGATCGACCCTTGCGGGAGCACGGCGTCGGCGTCGCGTAACAGGACGCGGCGGCCGTAGGCGAGGGTGATATGGCGAAGGGCGATGCCTATTTGCAGAAGAGATTGCGGTTGCGGACGACTACGACGATCACCACGGGGATGCCCATCAGGGCCGTGACGGTGTTGATCGGGAGGGCCAGCGATTTGAAACAAGGTCGCAGACCAGCAGCAGGGCGGCGCCCGAGAGCATTGACGCGGGCATCAGGATGCGGTGGTCGGCGCTGGCGAAGAGCACGTGCCAGGTGTGGCACGGCCAGTCCGATGAATCCCACCGGGCCGCAGAAGGCCGTGACGGTGCCAGCGAGCAGGACCGTGGAGAGGAACAGCAGCGTACGGGTGCGCTGACGTTGAGACCCATCGTGCGGGCGTAGTTTTTCGCCAGCAGCAGCAGGTTGAGCGGCTTGATGACGGCGACGGAGAGCGCGAGACTGCGGTGATGACTATATCAGGGCGAGGTTGCCGCCCGTGACGTCGCCCAGGAGCCCATGGTCCAGATGACGAACGATTTGAGCGCCGCTTCGCTCGAAAGGTACTGGAGGATTTCGACCACGGAGCTGATGCCCGAGCCGAACATCATGCCCAGGATGAGGATGACCATGATGTCCTTGATGCGGCGGCTGACCGCCATCACAACCAGCAGCACGAGTGCCGCGCCGAGCCATGCCGCGCCGGCGATGCCCAGCGACTGTACGAACGAGTGCGCCGAGACGCCCAGCAGCGGGGCTCCGAGCAGGAACAGCGCTACACCCAGCCCGGCGCCCGAGCTGATGCCCAGCACATAGGGCCCGGCCAGCGGGTTGCGGAAAAGGGTCTGCATTTGCAGGCCGCTGGCGGCGAGCGCCGCGCCGGCCAGGAGTGCCGTGACGGCTTTGAGCAGGCGGATTTTGAGGATGATGTCGCGCACGGCCGGGTCGCACGAACCGCCCGTGAGCGCGGCCCAGATGTCGCGCAGGGCCACTGCGACCGAGCCGATCAGCAGGTCGGCCGTGAAAAGCGCGGCGGTCAGCAGCGACAGAACGGTGAAAAGTATGGCGGTGCGGCGTCCGGACATTGCGAGCGGGGTGTTTGTTATTCCAGACGTTTGTAGTAGTGGAGTTCTCCCTCTTCGGCAGGCTTGCCGCCGAGGATCAGGCTCAGGTCGCGCAGCACCAGATCGGGGTGTATGACGCCCGATTCCCAGAAGTCGGAGCCGCCGGCCGGGGTCTGGCGGCGGTTGTTGTTGAAGACCATGCGGTTGCGGACGGCCGGGATGCCGGCGAATTTCGGGTTCTGGGCCGTCAGTTCCGCAAGGGTGTTGCACGGACCCACGTTGAGCCAGACGTCGGCCGAGCTGGCCAGCAGGTAGGCCTCTTCGAGGTCTACGGCGACGGAGGTGTCCGAGTCGTTCTTCGTGTAGACGTATTCACCCCGGCGTCCTCGATCAGGCGGATCATGAAACTGCGCGACGAAGGCATGAACCAAGTGTCGCGGTAAGGGGTGTTGAGCATCACTTTGGGGCGGACGGCGGGTGCGGAACCGGCGACGGCGGTTTTGACGGCTCTGTAGCGTGCGGCGATTCCGCGGAAAGTCTCGGCACCCTTGTCGCGGACGTTGCACAGTTCGGCGGCCACCATCAGCCATTCGGCCTTGCCCAGAGGCGACTCTTCCATATAGTCCCCGACATATATATAAGGAATGCCCAGTTCGCGGAGCTTGCCCGTGACGACGGTGTTTTCGCCCGTCACGCCGTAGAGCAGGACGAGGTCGGGCCGCATGGAGGCCAGCAGTTCGAAGTTGAGGTTGGTGTCGTATCCCACGTCGCGCACTTCGCCGCAGTAGCGGTGTTCGTTGACGTAGGTGTTGCTGATGTAGTCGATGCCCGAAAC
>JBKSUH010000189.1:0-2596 GCA_047233565.1 Alistipes sp. | reverse complement strand
GCCGGAGGGGTCTGGTCCTTTTCTCCGACGAAATACTGGCCCCAGGGAAAGGTCAGCTTCTTCGCCTATGCTCCGTATGACACCGATGCGGCGGTCTCCGTCTCATGCGGGACAGGCGCTCCGCGCGTCACCTATGCCGTTCCCGACGCCGTGGCGGATCACCGCGACCTGCTGCTGAGCGCCCCGGCCCTCGACCGGACGAAAGAGGGCGGCAGGGTGCCGCTGACATTCCGCCATGCGTTGGCGGCCGTGGTCTTCGAAGCCAGCGTCGACGGCACGCTCTCCGAGGGACAGTCGATACGCATAACCGGAATCCGTCTCGGAAAGTTCCTGCATAAGGCCACCTGCCACCACGAACTGCCGGACGCCATCACGCAGACCTTAGCGACGGACGCCGCCGACAGGGAGTACGCTCTCTCGGAGGCGGACGGCACGTTGCAGGGCAATTCGCTGGTTGCCGTCTATCCCGTCTACCAGCCGGTCTCCTCCGCAACGGGCTGCGCGATGCTTTGGCCGCAACAGATCGATGACGACGACCTGCTCACCGTCACGGTCCGCTACACGTCGAACGGCGTGACGCGGGAATCTGCAATAGTTCGGAATATCGGCGATTTCGTCGTCTCCGGCAGCATCGAAGCCAGCAAGCGATATGTTTTCAGACTGAAGTTCACCCCGTTCGGCGAGATGGCGCTGACCTGTGTGGTGCAGGACTGGAACCAGGAAACCATTGATGTCCCCGATTTCGATTGACGATTATGAAACGATTATTCCATATAGCCTGGATGTGTCTGGCCGTCGCGGCGTGCTCGAAGGATGAATTGCCCGGAACGCATGGCGAGTTTGCCTCGCTGACGCTGAGCGTCGCCTCTTCGCAGAACGACGTGAAGACCCGCGCCGTGTCGGCCGATGCCGACGAACAGCGGATCAACAACCTCTACATCTTCATATTCAACCCGGACGGGTCGGTCGATTGCCGCAACTATATCTCCAGCCTGAGCGCATCGAGCTGGACCGGAACCATCGGCGGCCTGACGTGCGGCACGGGGAAAGCGTGGCCGCCATTGCCAATACGGACAATACGGTCGTCGACATTACCCGCGAGATGCTCGACGGCATCGCCTCGCGTGCGGCGTTGGATTCGTGCGTGGTGAACCTCCGGGGCAAGTTCATCGAACGGGGCACCAACTTCCTGATGACGGGCGTCGCCGAGAATGTCACCGTCACGGCCGGCAGTCCCGTCTCGGCTACCGTGCCGCTGACACGCGTCGACTCCAAAATCCGCTTCCGCGTCACCGAGGCTTCGGGCGTCACCTTCACTTCCGACGACTGGCGCGTCGTGTCGGTTCCACGCAAGGCGGGGATGATGGCTTCGCGCACCGACCTGTGCACCGACCCCGCGGAGTGCTTCGATACGGAGTGGGCTCATTTCGAGGAGGACGGCAAGACCTTCGCCTTCTATTCGCTGGAGAGCGTCCTGACGCCCCGGGCCGAGATTCCCGTCACGGCGGGCACCTATGAGGAGCAGTATGCGCTGCGCGAGAAACAAGACAAGACCCCGACCGGCGCGGGAATCGAGGTCGCCAACGGCGACTATACCTATGCGCCGAAGACCGGAACCTGCGTCCAGTTGCGGGGTGACATACGCTACAAGGACGCGTCGTCGGGCGTGGAAATATCGACCGATGTGGTCTATACGATCCATCTCGGAGGCGTGGAAGGCGTCGACGACTACAACTTGCTCCGCAACACCTACTATACCTATAACGTGAAAATCGTGTCGGTGGACAAAATCATCATCGAGGTCGATTCGAGCAAGAAGACCGAGGAGGACGAGCGGCGTCCCGGCGCCGAGGGCGATGTCGTGATGGCGCTGCAGATCAAGGAGCTGGACGCGTACAACGAGGTGTTCACCCTGAGTTTCCACCAGAGCAACGTGGACGAGACCATGACCTGGGACGTCAACACCCCCTTCTCGCGGGGCGCCGCCGGCGAACATCCGGCCGACTACAAGTGGATAAAGTTCCGGATCAACAGCAAGAACAGCAGCAACTTCTACAGTAGCACCGATTTCCGCGCCTATCCGGGCAACGATGCGGTCTACACGGGGACGGTCTCGCTGGACACCTATATGACTGACGTGGCGAACGGGACGGACAAACTGCTGTATGTCGACCAGCTGGTGAATATCCTTCAGGCCTGCAAGGAGCGTTACCGTACCAGCGGAAGCGGGGGCTCCGACCACCTGTTCGACAGTAGCGACTACATGCGCTTCACGGCATTCGTCGACGAATACTATTACGAGACGAGCCCGACCGATCCTTCGGAAACGGCCGTGAACGGCTTGTGGAAGAAATTCGTCAACCAGCAGGCGCGGGTCATGAACATCCTTTCGAATCTGGCGTACAGCCCCGATCGCCAGAGCACGAAGACCAACGCCATCTATTCGATCCGCCAGTCCTCAATCCAGACCATGTATAACATCATGGACGAAGAGAATTTCACGGCCTGGGGCACGGAGATGATCCAGGAAGAAACGCCGGTCGCATTCGAAAAAAACACGAACGACGTTTCCAACCCGACATACAACGACTCGAAC
>JBKSUH010000188.1:0-2703 GCA_047233565.1 Alistipes sp. | reverse complement strand
CCCGTGAACCCGGCGAGCTTCTGCGACAGCAACATGACCTGCTCCTGGTAGACCGTGATGCCGTAGGTGTCGCTCAGGTACTCCTCCATGTCGGCGATCTCGTAGGTCACCGGCTCCTGCCCGTGCTTGCGGGCGATGAAATTGGGGATGTACTCCATCGGGCCCGGACGGTAGAGGGCGTTCATGGCGATCAGGTCTTCGAAACGGTTGGGCTTGAGGTTGCGCAGGTGCTTCTTCATGCCCGGGGACTCGAACTGGAACAGGCCGGTGGTATCGCCGCGTGCAAAGACCTCGTAGGTCTGGGCGTCGTCCAGCGGGATGTCGTCGATGTCCACGTCCACGCCGTGCACCGCCTTGACATTCTCCACGGCGTCCTTGATGATCGACAGCGTACGCAGTCCCAGGAAGTCCATCTTGATCAGGCCGACGCTCTCGACCTCCTTGCCCTCGAATTCAACCACGTTCAGCTCGGCATCCTTGGCAATGGCCATCGGCGCGAACTTCTCGAGGTCGTCCTGGCCGATGATCACGCCGCAGGCGTGCACGCCCGTCTGGCGGATCGAGCCTTCGAGTTTCTCGGCGTACTTGAGCGTATTGCGTATCAGCTGGTTGGGCGACTCGCGCTCGGCGGCCAGTTCGGGAGACTCCTTGTATACGAAATCGAACGGCGTCTCGCCGTGTTTCTTGTCGGGGGTGATCTTGTCGGGCACCAGTTTCGACAGGCGGTCGCTCTCCGAGAGGGCGAGCTTCTGCACACGGGCAACGTCCTTGATGGCCATCTTGGGCGCCATGGTGCCGAACGTCACGATTTGGGCAACGCGCTTCTGGCCGTATTTCTGCACGCAGTAGCGCAATACGTCGGCGCGGCCGTCCTCATCGAAGTCGACGTCGACATCGGGCAGCGAGATACGCTCGGGGTTGAGGAAACGCTCGAACAGCAGGTCGTATTTCAGCGGGTCGATATTGGTGATCTTCAGGCAGTAGGCGACCACCGAACCCGCGGCCGAACCACGGCCGGGGCCCACCGAGACCCCCATTTCGCGGGCGGCGCGGATGTAGTCCCACACGATCAGGAAGTAGCCCGGGAAACCCATCCACTCGATCGTATCCAGCTCGTATTTGAGCCGTTGCTCGACCTTCTCGTCCAGCACCTCGCCGTAACGACGGTGCGCGCCCTTGTAGGTGAGGTCTACGAGGTAGCAATATTGCTTGGCGACCATCAGCCTGTCCGACAGCTCCTTGTCATGGGCGACGAGCCGCTCCAGCTCTTCGACCGACACACAGGCGCCGATCCTGGCCAGCAACTCCGCGTCCTCGATCTTCTTGACGAAGGATTCGCGGAGCTCCGCGAGGTCGATCTTGAAATCCTCCGGCGGCGGGAAGTTCGGCATCAGGGGGGCGTGCGTGAGCTTGTAGTCCTCGCATTTGGCGGCGATCTCGAGCGTCGTGGCCAGTGCCTCGGGGTGGTCGGGGAACAGCGCGGCCATCTCCTCGGGTGATTTGAGGTACTCCTGAAACGTATAGCGCATACGGTTCGGATCGTCCAGATCGCGGCCCGTATTGAGACAGATCAGATGGTCGTGCGCCACGGCATCCTCGGCGAGGATGAAGTGCACGTCGTTCGAACAGATATACTTGACGCCGTATTTGGCCGCCAGCTCCAGAATCACCTTATTGACGCGCAGCTGGTTTTCGTAGACGTCCGCGTCTTTCTGCGGATCGCCCGAAGGTGCAGCTGCAGTTCGAGGTAATAGTCTTCGCCGAAGATGTTCTTGAACCACTGCACCACGCGCTCGGCCTCCTCCATGTCGTTGTGCATGATGGCCTGGGGCACCTCGCCGCCCAGACATGCCGAGCAGCAGATCAGCCCTTCGTGGTACTGTTCGAGCAGTTGCTTGTCGATGCGCGGCTTGTAATAGAACCCCTCGGTAAACGAGTAGGAGACCATCTTGCAGAGGTTGTGGTAGCCTTCGAGGTTCTTGGCCAGCAGGATCAGGTGGTCGCCGGCCTTCTCGTCCTTGTCCTTCTCGAAACGGTTTTTCACCACGTAGACCTCACAGCCGAGGATCGGCTTCACCCCGGCGTCCGTAGCGGTGTCGTGGAAATTCTTGACACCGTACATGTTGCCGTGGTCGGTGATGGCGATGGCATTCATCCCCAATGCTTTGGCGCGTTTGATGAGCGGCTTGATGGCCGCGGCGCCGTCGAGGATCGAATATTGGGTATGTACGTGCAGATGGACGAATTCAGGCATGGTCGTAACTCTTCAAATTTATCGCACAACAAAGATAGGGATATTTCCGCAGAATTCGTGGCAGGGCTCTTGCATTTTATCAACAAAATTCCTAACTTTAGGTATCCAACAAAAACCGAGAGATTATGCAAGACGAAACCATGGTTGTATTGGCGGAATACAACACCATCACAGAAGCCGAGATCGCGAAATCCATGCTCGACAGCGCAGGGATCTGGTCGATGATCCGCAACGAATATATGTCGGCCATTTACCCCATAGGCACCATGCCCGCACAGGTCGTCGTGCGTCCCGAGGACGCCGAGAAGGCCAGGGCGATGCTTCAGCACAGATAAAAACGGCGCCGCCCGTCCTGCGCCAGGCAGGCTGCCGGCGGCAGCGGAGGGCTGTTCGGAACGGCGCGTACCGGCATCGCGTCCGGGAAGGCCATGCATCGAAAAGGGTGTACG
>JBKSUH010000187.1:0-2742 GCA_047233565.1 Alistipes sp. | reverse complement strand
CTGGCTGCGTGCGGCGTGCAGAAAACGGAACTCCCGCTGCTGCCCGAAGAGGCATTCCAGACCACCGTCGACGGCAAACCCGTCGCACTCTACACGCTCCATGCGGGCGACATCACCATGCAGGTCACCAATTACGGCGCCCGCGTCGTATCGCTCTGGACACCCGACCGCGAAGGCCGCTACGAGGACATCGTACTGGGCTACGAAAACATCGGCCGCTACATAGACAACACGGGCGAACGGTTCCTCGGCGCCGTGGTAGGCCCCTACGCCAACCGCATCGCAAAGGGGCACTTCACGCTCGACGGCGCGGAATACACCCTGCCGGTGAACAATAACGGGCAGACGCTGCACGGCGGGCTCCTGGGCGTAGACCGCGTGGTATGGGACGTGGTATCGGCCTCGGACGACAAACTCGTGCTGCATTACCTCCATCCCGACGGACAGGACGGGTTTCCGGGCAACCTGCAAATCGAGATGACCTACTCGCTCACGCCCGAAAACGAATTCCGGATTGATTACAGCGCCACGACCGACAGCCGACCGTGGTGAATCTCTGCACCACCCCTTCTTCAACCTCAAGGGCGGGTAACGGCACGATCCTCGACAACGTGATGACGATCAACGCCAGCCACACCACCCCGGTGGACTCGGTGCTGATCCCCACGGGCCAGATTGCCCCGGTAGAGGGTACGCCGTTCGACTTCCGTGAGCCGCACGCCATCGGCGAGCGCATCGGAGCGGACAACCAGCAGCTGCGCAACGGCGGCGGCTACGACCACAACTGGGTGATCGACCGCAAGACCGAAAGCGGCATCGAGCAGGTCGCCACGGTCTGGGAACCCGCCTCGGGACGTACCATCGAGGTGCTGAGCGACCAGCCCGGACTGCAGGTTTACAGCGGCAACTTCTTCGACGGCAAGAGCATCGGCAAATACGGCAAGCCGCAGCGCTACCGCGAGTCGCTGGCGCTCGAAACGCAGAAGTTCCCCGACAGCCCCAACCACGACAATTTCCCCTCGACGGTACTGCGCCCCGGGGAGACCTATACGCAGGTCTGCATCTACAAGTTCGGCGTGAAATAACACGCAGGATATGCCTTGGCGGCGGAGGGCACCCGATGGTGCCCTCCGCTGTTTTTCCGGGGCACGGATGCCGCCCGCAGCCTTAGGCGCCCGGACGCATCGTCCGACGATATAAACAAAAAAACAAACTTATAAATATTTATTGAGATAGTTTTTGTAATTTTGGAGCCATAAATCGGC
Source organism: Alistipes sp. (assembly GCA_047233565.1). Lineage (GTDB taxonomy): Bacteria > Bacteroidota > Bacteroidia > Bacteroidales > Rikenellaceae > Alistipes. Next base: position 1,477 of record JBKSUH010000187.1, on the reverse strand, counting down.
TCAAAAAATGCTACGTTCGAACCTAAATACCATAAACGCCCGGATTTTCAACAAGACCGCAATACGGATCGACGACCAGGCGCTGCGCGAAGTGGAGGCGTGTTACCGTTTCCTGGAGAAATTCGAGCAGGGAAAGGTCATCTACGGCATCAACACGGGGGTCGGCCCCATGGCGCAGTACCGGATCGGCGACGCCGACCTGAACAGCCTCCAGTACAACATCATCCGTTCGCACAGCTGCGGCGCGGGCGAGGCACTGCCCGACATCTGCGTGCGGGCGGCGATGCTGGCGCGGCTGCAAACGTTCCTCAACGCCAAGTCGGGCGTACACCCCGACGTGGTGCGGATACTGGCCGATTTCCTCAACAACGAAATTTACCCGCTCGTGCCGCGCCACGGCAGCGTGGGCGCAAGCGGCGACCTGGTGCAGCTGGCGCATATCGCACTGGCGCTGATCGGCGAATCGGAAGTGTCGTTCCGCGGCGAAACCGTCTCCGCGGCCGAAGCGATGAAGGCGTGCGGCATAACGCCGCTCAGGCTCCGCATCCGCGACGGGCTGGCGCTGACCAACGGCACAGCCGTGATGACGGGAATCGGCATGGTGAACCTCGCGCAGGCCTGCCGCCTGCTCGACTGGGCCGTGAAGGCTTCGGTGATGCTCAACGAGGTGGTCGAATCGTACGACGACTTCATGGCCGAGCCGCTCAACGCCTGCAAGCTCCACGCCGGGCAGATCGAAATCGCCCGCCGGATGCGCGAAATATGCGCATCGAGCCGCCGCCTGCGCAAGCGCGAAACGGAACTTTACAACGGCGACACGGGAGAGGCTCCGACCTTCAAGCACAAGGTGCAGCCCTACTATTCGCTGCGCTGCACGCCCCAGATACTGGGTCCGGTGCTCGAAACGCTCGAACAGGCGGAGAAGATACTCGTCGAAGAGTTCAATTCGGTGGACGACAATCCGGTGGTGGACTCCAAGACGGGGACCATCTACCACGGCGGCAACTTCCACGGCGACTACGTTTCGCTGGAGATGGACAAGCTCAAGATCGCCGTCACGAAGATGACGATGCTCGCCGAGCGGCAGCTGAACTACCTCTTCCACGACCGGATCAACGAGACGCTGCCGCCGTTCGTAAACCTCGGCAAATTGGGGCTCAACTACGGGTTGCAGGCAGCGCAGTTCACGGCGACCTCGACCACGGCCGAGTCGCAAACGCTCTCCAACCCGATGTACGTCCACTCGATCCCCAACAACAACGACAACCAGGACATCGTGAGCATGGGAACCAACGCGGCGATGCTCACGCGGCAGGTCGTGGAGAACGGCTACCAGGTCGCCGCGATCGAGATGCTGGCGCTGGTGCAGGCCGCCGACTACCTGCAATGCGCCGGGGAGCTCTCCGACGCCACGCGGCAGTTGTATGCCGACATCCGGGGCATCGTGCCGCGCTTTGCCGACGACACGCCCAAGCAC
>JBKSUH010000186.1:0-2791 GCA_047233565.1 Alistipes sp. | reverse complement strand
ATGCACACCGGGCGATTCTGGTGTCGGAGGGTAACATTGCGGATGCAAAGAGCGCCGCCGATGCTGCGGCTTTAGGTTCTTTCTCGGTCGAGCCGGGCAGCTACACCGTTTACGCCGTCGCTTCCAGCGACGAGACGAATCTCACTTTTTCGGGTGTCGCCGCTTCGAATGCCGTTGCCGATGCACGTGTCAAAATAACCGACATTTCGGCTCAGATTCCCGAACTGTTGGTCGGTAATTCCGACGTCGTTACGGTCGGTGCCGAAGGCGCGGCGGCCGCACTCCAGCTCAAGCGCGTCGTGGCATCGGTCACGGTGACGGTCAGCGGACTGGAGAACGTCGATGCCGAGAGCATCACCCTGACGATCGGCAACATGTACGATCAGGTGAGTCTCGACGGCGCGTTTTCCAAGAGCGGAGCTGCGTTCGCATCGAAAAGTCTTGTACTCACCAAGAATGCCGAAGGCAAGTTCGTCGGCAACGCTATCGTGATGCCTACCGATACGGAGGCTTCCAACCTCTCGCTGACTTATAGCGTCAACGGCACGGATTACACCAGCACCCCTGCGGGCCGGATCGCGGCCAACGGGCAGTATGAACTGGCGACGACGGTCGAAGCCGGCAGTTCCTCCTCGAAGGTCAACCTCAACTCGGCGATTACCTACGCGGCCTGGGACAGCACGGTGGTGAATCTTTCCGACAGCTTTACCATCGACGAGACTACCCCTGACAAGCAGTGGATGGGTCCGACAGCCCTTCCAATCAGCGGTTCAGCCGCTCCTGGATACGACAATTTCTGGGCGTCGTCCGATGGAGGCGATTCCGGCTGGGGCGAGACATTCTGGCAGTACAACCTTTATGACGGGAACAAAACGGACGGAAGCAACTATTGGTGTCCTGACGAATGGGACCGCACGGCTCCCGTCTGGTATATCGACCTCGGCGCTGCCAAGCAGGGCGTGACCATCGACTACTGGAACAAGGCTGGCGGTAAGGGCGGTCAGAAAATCAAGACGATGGACATTTACGCAAGCAATACGCGAGCCGATTACGGCGGTGGCAATGCGGATTGGGTGAAGATCATGACTTTCACCTCCGACAAGACCACTCCGACCACGGACGCCGGGGCGCAGGTGACGACGGGCAAGATCGCATTCTCGGAGGATGGAAGCGTCTCCTATCAGTATGTAAAATGCGTGATGACATCTAAGGTCAATCCTGACGGTGCGACCATTACGGATGTGCTCGACGTGAATGTCGGCGAGGTAGAGGTTTCCTACTGGGAGTTCAAATAATTGTCGGAGGGGAGTTCTCCTCCTGCGATACGCTGAATGGGGATTTGCGGGAGCGGACTTTAACGGTCCGTTCCCGGCATCGCCCCGAACGGCAGTCGTGTGGGCCTGCGGGGCCTGAAGAATCAAGTATATAATATGAAAGCCATGATGATGAAAAAACAGAATGTCGGGAATGCCTGCGGATGGGCGGATCGCCTTGCACGCCTTCTGTTACTGCCTGCGCTCACGCTCGTTCTGCTTTGCTCGTGCGACGAGGACAAGGCGAAATCCGAAAGACCGGAAGAGGGGGATCAGCTTTGGAAGATCGTTCCCGTTCTTGCATCCGAAAGCGATGGCTTCGAGGGGCTCGGTGAGTATGGGGTGTCGCTCTACCTTTTCAACGACATGTCATCCGACTGCTATAAATACCAGCATGCCGACTCGTTCGGCGATCTCGAACCTTTCGTGGTGGAAAAGGCGGCTTATTCGCTTGTCGCGCTGATGATGGATCGTGATGTTCCTCATGTTTTCTATGAGGCTTCGGACGAGGCCAAAAAGAACACAACCGTGACCGTAACGGACATGAACGAGACTATTCCGGATATGGTGCTCGGTACGGCGTCCGTTTCCCGGAATGTCGGCGCGACGGTTCCCGTCTCCGACCTGCAACGGCTGGTCGGGGCCTTGGATGTCCGCCTGACCGATGTCCCGAATGATGTCACGGCCGTGGAACTTACCGTAGGCGATCTCTACGACCGGGTCGACCTTACGGGGCAGTACGACTTTTCGACGGGGGAGCCTGCTTCGAAGCGGATCGAGTTGACGAAAGAGGGAACCGTTTTTTCAGCCCGGAGTGTGCTGATGCCTTCGGACGAGACGAGGGCCAATGTGAAGATGGATTTTCGGGTTTTCCGGGGCGACGCGTATGAGGATTTCGTCATACGTCTTTCCGGAAGTATTCCGGCAGACAAACTCACGCGGCTTGAAGGCCGTGCGGAAGAGATCTTGAAGAATGCTGAACTGACGTTGGGTTTGACCTATGCTCCGTGGGATGCGAGCATAACGATCGAGGATCACTTCCAGACCGACGACGACCTGAATAAGGTTTGGTCCTCGGCGCCGCTTCCCATCAGCGGCGCAGCCGATCCCGGATATGACAATTTCTGGGCTTCGTCCGTATTCACCGACTGGGACGGTTCCGTAAAATACGATTCGTATCTTTATGACGGTATCATGGACGGGAGCGACGAGCACAAGGACCTCTATTGGGGCCCCGACGCAGTTGGGGAGGCAGAAAAAGGCACCGTTCCGTCGTGGTATGTGGATTTGGGAACCGGATGTCAGGGCATTACGCTCACCTACTGGAACAAATTCGGAGGCAAAGGCGGCCAGAAGCTCCGCACGATGAATATCTATGGAAGCAATGCTCCGGAGGACTATCGGGGCGGCAACGAAAGCTGGACGCTGATCACGACTTTCACTTCCGACCGGACGAAACCTACGGAAGACGCCGGAGC
>JBKSUH010000185.1:0-2815 GCA_047233565.1 Alistipes sp. | reverse complement strand
ATCGTCGTGGCCGCCGAGGCCGCCGATCTTCCCGACGACCTGGCCGAGATCGTCGAAGAGTGCTACAAGCATACGGATCGCATCGTCATCTCCACCTCGGGCTGGTTCGAGGAGAAGGTCATCGCGCTGGCGGAAAAATACCCGCAAATCGGCATCCGTATCTCCATCGAGGGCCTGAGCTGCAAGAACGACGAATTGCGCGGCCATGCCGGAGGCTTCGACAAGGGCCTGCGCACGTTGCTTGCCTTAAAGCAAATGGGCTTGAAGGACATCGGATTCGGCTGTACCGTATCGAACAACAACTCCAGGGACATGCTTTCGCTGTATCAGTTGAGCAAATCGCTGGGGATGGAGTTCGCAACGGCAGCGTTCCACAACTCCTACTATTTCCACAAGGACGACAACGTCATTACCAACAAAGACGAGGTGTGCAAAACTTCGAACAGCTGATCGAATGGCAGTTGCAGGAGAACCATCCGAAAAGCTGGTTCCGCGCATGGTTCAATATGGGGCTGATCAACTACATTGAAGGCGGCCGCCGCATGCTGCCGTGCGAAGCGGGTTCGGCGAACTTCTTCATCGATCCTTTCGGCGAGGTGTATCCGTGCAACGGTCTCGAAGAGAAATACTGGCAGAAATCGATGGGCAATATCCACGAAACGCCCGACTTCATGGATATCTGGGAGAGCGCCGGGCGCAAGAAGTCCGCGCCATGGTCCGGAAATGCCCGAAAAACTGCTGGATGGTCGGTACGGCCAGTCCTGTAATGCACAAATACATGAAATACCCGCTGAAGTGGGCGCTCAGAAACAAGCTCCGCAGCCTGCGGGGAAAACCGGCCAGTCTGGACAAGAAGTGGTGCGATGTCGGCCAAGACCCGATGCAAGGCGATTTGCGGGAAAATTCTAACCAAGTCGTGAATGCCAAAAGAATGACCGTTTTCCGGCTATGAAAATAGTCGTCACCGGCACCCGGGGATTCCCGGCATCATGGGCGGCGTGGAAACGCACTGCGAAGAGCTGTTTCCGCGTATCGCCCGGAAGGGATTCGACGTAACCGTAATACGGCGGAAAAGCTACGTGCACGACACGCTGCGGCAATACGAGGGAATCACGCTCGTCGATCTCGCAACCCGAAAAAGAAGTCGTTCGAAGCGATCGTCCATACGTTCCGGGCCGTCCTCGAAGCCAAAAGCTGAAAGCCGACATCATCCACATCCACGCCGTCGGCCCGGCGCTGCTGACGCCGGTCGCACGCCTGCTGGGACTGAAGGTGGTATTTACCACCACGGACCGGATTACGACCGACAAATGGTGCGGCGGCGCAAAACGGTACTCAGACTGGGTGAAATGATGGCGCACGCTTCGCCAATGAAATCATCGTGATTTCGAACGTCATAAACGACATGCTGATCCGCAAATACCACCGCAAGAGTGTCACCTGATTTACAACGGGGTTCCGGCTCCCAGATCGTCGATTTTCCGGAATATCTCGAAGAAACGGGCGTCGAAAAGGGGAAATACATCTTCAGCATGTGCCGCTTCGTCCCGGAAAGAACCTGCACCACCTGATCGAAGCTTTCTCGAAGACCGACAACAAGGGGTGCAGACTGGTGCTGGCCGAGATACGGATTTCGAAGACGAGTACTCCGCAGGACTCAAAAATACGCACGGGAACAGGGCGTCGTCCTGACCGGCTTCATCAAGGGAAAAAGCTGCACGCCCTTCCACCCACGCCCGCTGCTTCGTACTGCCTCTTCGCACGAAGGGCTTCCGATCGCATTGCTGGAAGCGATGAGTTACAGACTGCCTGTCATCGTAAGCGACATTCCGCCAATCTGGAGGTAGGTCTTGAAAAGAGGCTTATTTCCCCGTCGGCGACATAGCCGCGCTGGCGCAGGCTCCAGCAGAACATCGACGCACCTATCGGCAAAAGGAATATCCGATGGAAAAATACGACTGGGACGCTATCGCCGGACAAACGGCCGCAGTATATGAAAATGCGCAAAGCCCCGGCCGGAGCGGTAAACTCAGACACTACCCTTCCCGGCTGATCTCAGCCACGGTCGCCCCGACGAATGCTATCAGCTCTGCCGGGGCGATTTTCAGTTGCAGGCCCCGGACGCCGGCGCTGATATAGATGAACGGATGCTCCCGGCCGAAGAGTGGATATAAGTCGGGAAGCGCTTTTTCATGCCGACCGGCGAACAGCCGCCGCGTATATAACCCGTCACGGGCAGCAGCTCCTTCATCGGGATCAGGTCGGCCTTCTTGTTGCCCGATACGCGTGCGGCGGCCTTGAGGTCGACCTCGTGGTCGGCGGGCACCACGCATACGAAATACCCCGTGCGGCCGCCCCGCAGCACGAGGGTCTTGAATACGCTTCCTATATCTTCGCCCAGCTCTTCGGCCACGTGCGTCGCTGCGAGGTGTTCTTCATCAACCCGGTAAGGGACGAGTTCATAGGCTATCTTAGCGCGGTCGAGCAAGCGGGCCGCATTGGTCTTTTCGACTTTTCCGTGTGCCATTTCTGCTTTTGGTGTTCGATTTTTCGACTTAAATTATGCAAAAGTAATTTATTTTGACCAAACAGGTTCTTTTTAATTATTTTTGCAAAATGCTCCGTGGCAAAATTACATACAGGCTGCTCGCCTCACTGCTCGCAGCTTTGTCCGTGTGCACGACCCTGTCGGCACAGAGCACCCGTGTCCGCGGCCGTGTGACGGATGCCGCCAGCGGTGCCCCGATGCAGTTCGTGAGCGTCGTGTTCCCCGGCACCACGACCGGCATCACGACCGATGAGGAGGGTATCTATT
>JBKSUH010000184.1:0-2815 GCA_047233565.1 Alistipes sp. | reverse complement strand
GTTCATGGTGCATGGTGTAGCTGCGGATCTCCTCCATTAACCCCTCAGGCCGCGCCAGCGCACGCTCGATGGCCGGGCCGACGGCCTCCGGCGTATCGACGTCGATCAGATGGGGCCCCGGATGCGAATTGCGGAACGTCACGACCGGTTTGTCGAGGAACATGAATTCGAGGATGATCGACGAGCTGTCGCACAACATCACGTCGGCCTGCTGCAGAAGCGGCATCTTGTCGGAACCCTCATAGAATATGACGTTCTCGTTCTCCTCCGCAATACGTTTATAGCCGGCTATGATCCCGGGGTCAGTCAGCTTGGGATGGAACGTGATGACCCAGTCCCACGGATGGGTTTTGGCCAGACGGTCGATCTCCGCCATCAGATGGGGCGCCGAACAGACATTGCGCGTGAAGGTCGGGGGGTAAAGAATCACCGGATGGTCATTCTGCGGTTTACGCTGCACTTCGGGCGAGAAATAGGTGTCGGCTTTGGGCCAGCCGGTCTCGTAGACCCGGAAGAAGCCGTATTTCTTTTCCAGTTCCTTGAAATAAGGCGTACTGCTCGGCCCCTGCGTACAATAAATGTCGAACCATCCGCGCACCGTGAAGTGGTCGTCGACGGCCTCGATCCGCTTTTGGATCGCATAGCCGTGGAAAAGCGCCACCTTCACACCCGGGATAAAATCGGGGATGTAGTTGCCCGGTGCAAAAACCGCGACCGGGTTATAAGCGACCGCCTCCCGGATTGTCCCCAACCGCACCTCGCCCTCTTCGAGCACGACGGGACACCCCTCTTCGACAAACCAGGCCGCCTCGCCTCCGCGGCGGCGGATTTCATGTTCCAAAGGCCTCAGGATTGAATAGGCATAAGGCAAAGTAACGTACAACAGGTATCTTTTTAGGTTCCATCGGTCATATGGTTTTTAGATATCCTCAAGCTATGTAATTCTTCACCGCTTCGGCAATCCGCTCGCCGTCGAGAGCCGCCGAGATGATGCCGCCGGCATATCCGGCGCCTTCACCCGCCGGGAAAAGCCCGGCCGTTTCGGGGTGCATCAGCGTCGCAGGATCGCGCGGAATGCGCACGGGCGAAGAGGTCCGCGACTCCACGCCGACCACGACGGCTTCGTTGGTGACGAAGCCGCGCATCCGGCGGCCGAAGGTCGCAAGTCCCTGCCGCAGTCCCTGCGCGATGAATCCGGGCATCCACCGGTCGAGCCGCGAAGGGACGATCCCGGAATATAGGAAGTTCTGGCAAGCGACGCGCTCGCACGCCCCGCGACGAAATCGGCGACGCGCTGCGCCGGAGCGATCTGACGGTCACCGCCGTACCGCCGCGCCAGCTCCTCGAACTGCTGCTGGAATTTCAGCCCGGCCAGCTCGCCCCATTCCGCACGCAGGTGCTCGAAATCCGCGGGCCGCACTTCGGTCACCATGCCCGAATTGGCATAGGGCGACGTGCGGCCGCTGGGCGACATGCCGTTGACCACCGACTGCGCGGCATCGGTCATGGCCGGAACGATGAACCCGCCGGGGCACATGCAAAACGAGTAGACCCCGCGGCCGGCCTCCTGGCTCACCAGCGAATAAGCCGCCGCCGGAAGGTATTCGCCCCGCGTCGGGCAGTGGTACTGGATCGAGTCGATCAACGCCTGCGGATGCTCGATACGCACGCCCATGGCAAAGGCCTTCGCCTCGACGCGCACGCCCCTGCGGTAAAGCAGCTCGTAAATATCGCGTGCCGAATGTCCCGTGGCCAAAACCACGGCCGCCCCTTCGACAAACGTGTCGCCGCACCGCACGCCCCGGATACGGCCGTTGCGGATTTCAAGATCCGTAACGCGGCTACCGAACACGAACTGGCCGCCCGAGCCAAGGATCGTCTGCCGGATATTCTGCATGATGCGCGGCAACTTGTCGGTTCCGATATGCGGATGGGCTTCATAGAGGATTTCGGGCGTGGCGCCATGGAACACCAGCGTCTGCAGCGCCTTGTTATAGTCGCCGCGCTTCTTGCTGCGCGTAAAGAGCTTCCGTCGGAGAAGGTCCCCGCGCCGCCCTCGCCGAAAGCGTAGTTCGAATCGGGATCGACTGCCCCGTTGCGGTTGATCTGCGCAATGTCGACCTTGCGCGCCGAAACGTCACGGCCCCGCTCCAGGATAACGGGCTTCAGCCCCAACTCGATCAGCCGCAGCGCCGCGAAAAGCCCAGCCGGGCCCGATCCCACGACTACGACCTCGGTATGTCCCGAGACATCGGGATAATCGAAATGCACGGGTGCGGGATGCGGCTCCCGGTCGACATAGACCTCCAGCGTCAGGTTGACCTTCGGTTGCCGCTGCCGGGCATCGATCGAGCGTTTGACGACCCTCACCAAAGCGATATCCTGCTCCGGCATGCCCAAACGCCGTGCGGCGAGCGAAGTGTAATACTTCGCGTCGGCAGCCTGACGGGGCGTTAAAACGAGTGCGACATTCTGCGGCATAAGCGGATAAATTGCCTACAAAAGTAAATAAAAAAGGCTTATAATCACCCGCTCCGGATTGTGAATTGTGAATTTTTATATACCTTTGCATATAGCAAGCGGATATGGTGTAATTGGTAGCCACGTCAGACTTAGGATCTGATGCCTTACCGGCGTGGGGGTTCGAGTCCCTTTATCCGCACAAAGGAGCCTTTTTTCGAGGCTCCTTTTTTGTTGCCCGTCCGGCGCAAAAAGAGGAAAACCGACTGTATATCATCATTTTGCAAAGGCTTCGGCCGATCCCCCGAACCGGTAGCGGAAAGCAGCTCGCGGCAAACTCGCGGGAGCACGAAAG
>JBKSUH010000183.1:0-2831 GCA_047233565.1 Alistipes sp. | reverse complement strand
CATTTATATATAATATACTGATAATGCAATATTTAATGCCCGGATTTGCCTCCGGATCCATCTCCTGTTTTATTTATCTGAAATTTAGCGGACTAAATGAAATATTCACCCCGGAAACCGGTTTCCGTCGCGGTCATGTCCGGCACGGTAACGGTTTATGATGATTATTCGCTTTCGGCCTCCCCTCCCCGCTTCCTGCCGGATACGAAAAAGCCGCTCCCCTGTCAGGAGCGGCCATGGAGGAGGTATGGGGGCTGCTGCCGTCAGCCGCACATATAGACGCATCCGTAAATCAGCCCTGCGGCGAGTGCGCCCAGTACGGGCCCCGTTACGGGTACCCAGCTGTAACCCCACCCGCTCGTGCCCTTCCCCCTGATGGGCAGGATGCTGTGGGCCACACGCGGAGGCAGGTCGCGCGCCGGGTTGATGGCATAGCCCGTCGTGCCGCCCAGCGACATGCCGATGGCCATGATGAGCATCGTCACGGGCAGGCTTCCGAGGCTTCCCATCCCGATTTCAGGGGTGTTCTGTTCGTTGCCGATGGCCAGGATCACGAACACCAGCAGGAACGTGCCGAGGAATTCGCAGAAGAGGTTGCGCGGCTTGTCCATGATCGCGGGCATGGTGCAGAATACGCCGAGCTTGGTCGCCGGGTCGTCCGTGGCGTCGAAGTGGTCCTTATAATAAAGGTAGACCACGACGGCGCCGCAGAATCCGCCCAGCAGCTGCGCGGCGACGTATCCGGGACGTACGCCCACGGGAACGACCCCGCCACGGCCAGTCCCACCGAGACCGCAGGATTGAGGTGCGCGCCCGAATAAGGCCCTGCGATCAGCACGCCGCACATCACGGCCAGGCCCCACGCGATTGTGATTACGGCCCATCCGCCGTTAAAACCTTTCGATTGTTTCAGTACCGTCGATGCGACGACCCCGTCGCCCAGCAGTACGAGCACCAGTGTCCCGATGAATTCGAACAGGCACTTGGTAAACAGTGTGATTTCCATAATCCCGGTCTTTTAGTCTTTGCTGTTGCGCAGTACCCTGCGTACGGCGTCTTCCCACCCTGCGACGGCCTTCCCGATCTGCGAGCGGTCGGCCGTGGGTTCGAATACGTGCTCCGCCTGCCATTGCTGCCGGATTTCGTCGATGCTTCCCCAGTAGCCTACGGCCAGTCCGGCCAGGTAAGCCGCACCCAGCGCCGTGGTTTCCGTCACGCCCGGGCGTATGACGCGCGTGTCCAGCAGGTCGGACTGGAACTGCATCAGCAGGTTGTTGCTCGCCGCGCCGCCGTCGACCTTCAGCTCCCGGAGCGTGATGCCCGAGTCGCGCTGCATGGCGCCCACGATGTCCAGCGTCTGGTAGGCGATCCCCTCCAGCGCCGCGCGGGCGTATGTGCGCAGCCGTCGTTCCGCGGCTGATGCCGCTGATCGCGCCCCGGGCATACTGATCCCAGTACGGGGCTGCCAGCCCCGTGAGCGCCGGCACGAAATAGACGCCGTTGGTGTCGGGTACCGAAGCGGCCAGGGCTTCGACTTCGGACGACGAGCGGATGATCCCCAGCCCGTCGCGCAGCCACTGCACGACCGACCCGCCGACGAAGATGCTCCCTTCGAGCGCGTAGTCGACCTTGTCGCCGATCTTCCATGCGATGGTCGTCAGCAGGTTGTTCGACGATGTGATGGGCTTTTCCCCGCTGTTCATCAGCAGGAAGCACCCCGTGCCGTAGGTGTTTTTCACCGACCCGGGCTCGACGCACATCTGCCCGAACAGCGCTGCCTGCTGGTCGCCCGCGATGCCCGCGATGGGTACCTTGTGGGCGAAGATCGTGGTCTTCGTCGCGCCGTATACCTCGCTCGACGACTTCACCTGGGGCATCATCGAAGCGGGGATGCCGAACAGCCTCAGCAGCTCCTCGTCCCATTGCAGCGTATGGATGTTGAAGAGCATCGTGCGCGAGGCGTTGCTCACGTCCGTCACGTGCACCTCGCCGCGCGTGAGGCGCCAGATGAGCCACGAGTCGACCGTGCCGAACATCAGCTTGCCCTTCTCGCCCGCCCGCGCGCCCGGCACGTTGTCCAGAATCCATTTGATCTTCGTGGCGCTGAAATAGGCGTCGATGATCAGGCCCGTCCGCGGATCCACTCGGTTTTTCCTTCGGCCTTCAGCGAGTCGCAGTACCTGAGGTCCGGCGGTCCTGCCACACGATGGCGTTGTAGACCGGTTCCTCCGTTTCGCGGTCCCACACGATCGTCGTCTCGCGCTGGTTGGTGATGCTATTCCGGCTATGTTCAGCCCGTTGATGTCGATGGCCGCGATGGCTTCGGCGATCACCGAAGCCTGCGACGACCATATCTCGTGCGGGTTGTGTTCCACCCATCCCGGCTTGGGGAATATCTGCGTGAATTCCCGCTGTGCCATCGAGCATATCTGCCCTTTCCGGTCGAATACGATCGCACGGGAACTGCTCGTCCCCTGATCCAATGACAAAATGTACTGTTCCATATATTCGAGTTGTTATAGATGCGTCGTTGCCGCTTTTGTCCGCATTCCGTTCCCGTGCCGGGGACTACCCTGCGGCGGCCTTTACAAATCTATAAAAAATATCCGGGATTCGAAACGAAAGTGACAAGTTTTTTTTCGAAACCTTCCGTGGGGCGTTCCCTACCCTCCTCTCCCGTCCGCCTTCTTCTGTCGCCTTTTCCCGTACGCTTTCTCGTGTCGCCTTGCCGCCCTCTCCCGTCCGCCTTCTTCTGTCGCTTTTCCCGTACGCTTTCTCGTGTCGCCTTGCCGCCCTCTCCCGTCCGCCGTGTACCTAATATACATATATAA
>JBKSUH010000182.1:0-2847 GCA_047233565.1 Alistipes sp. | reverse complement strand
CTACCTGGCTTACGCTACGCTGTGGGCGCAGAATATCCGCGACGAGGAGATCGCACGTCTTACGAAGCTCGACGTACACTCGCTGGGCAAATGGCGTGTGAACGCCACGCTGCGTAATCTGCAGGATTTCTACGATGCGTTCAGTATGACCGACGGGGAGATGTTCATGCCCGAGGAGGAGCGCGTGGTTATCTGGTAGGCGGGTGCCGCCCCGATCGATATGCCGGCGGCAGGGTAATCCCTGCCGCCTTTTTGTTTCCCTGCCGGGCGGGTTGCTATGTTGATTATATCGAAAAACGATAAATATTTTTTGATATTCAAAAATTGTTGTTATATTTGTCGCCGAACAAACCCTAAAAATAACTCTCAGCGACCATGGATTTACTCACAGTAGAACATGTCACCAAGCAATACGCCGGGCACAAGGCCCTCGACGACGTATCGCTCGCAATCCCCCGAGGTTCGGTCTACGGGTTGCTTGGCCCCAACGGGGCCGGCAAGACGACGCTGATCCGCATCATCAACCGCATCACGGCGCCCGACAGCGGCCGCGTGTTGTTCGGCGACCGCGAGATCGCCCTGACGACATCTACCGCATCGGATATCTGCCCGAGGAACGTGGCCTTTACAAGAAGATGAAGGTCGGCGAACAGGCCGTTTTCTTCGCACGCCTGAAAGGGCTTTCGCGCCGCGAAGCCGTCGTGCGGCTCAAGCAGTGGTTCGTGAAGTTCGGTATCCAGGACTGGTGGGACAAGAAGATCGAGGAGCTCTCGAAGGGCATGGCCCAGAAGGTGCAGTTTATCGTCACGGTGCTGCACGAACCCGAACTGCTGATCTTCGACGAGCCTTTCTCGGGCTTCGACCCGATCAATGCCAACCTCCTGAAGGAGGAGATCCTCGCCCTGCGCGACAAGGGCTCCACGATCATCTTCTCGACGCACAACATGTCGTCCGTGGAGGAGATCTGCGACCACATCACGCTGATCAACAAGTCGCGCAACATCCTCTCGGGGTGTGTCGACGACATACGCCGCAGGCACGGGGCAAACATCTTCGAAGTGGCCTACCGGGGCGATGAGGCGGCGCTGCGCCGTGCCGTCGAAGGCCGCTGCGAGATACTCGAAGGTTCGCAGGACAAGTCGGTATACGCTACGCTCAAACTCCATGTCGGGCGCGACGAGGAGGTGCGCGCAGTGATCGCCGCGGTGAACGACGCCGTCGAACTGCGCTCGTTTCAGGAGATCATTCCCTCGATGAACGATATTTTCATCCGCGCCGTAAACGGAAACCTTTAAAACGATACGATCATGTCACAAGTCAGCATTATCATAGGGCGCGAATTCAACGAGCGCGTCCGCAAAAATCCTTCATCATCACCACGCTGCTCATGCCCCTGCTGATGATCGGCCTGATGTTCGCCCCGATGCTCATCATGAAGTATTCGCGCGGCGACGAGAAGCAGATCGCCGTCATCGACGAAAGCGGGCTGGTCGCTCCGAAGCTGCAGAGCGGCGAAGAGCTGGTCTTCCAGACTACGGACCTCTCGACCGATGCGGCCCGCAAGGAGCTGACCGACAAGTTCGGCGTGCTCTATATCGGCTCGGACATCCTCACCAACCCCAACAACGTGAAGCTTTACGTCAATTCGTCGTCGTCGCTGACGGTCGAGAGCAATATCACGGGGCAGCTCGAAGAGATCATCGAGGCCGAAAAACTCAAGTCGTACAACATCGAGAACCTCTCGCAGATCCTGCAGGAGGTGAAGACCACGGTCGGCATGCAGACCTTCCGCAACGACGAGTCGCAGGAGGAGGAGTCGCAGGCCAAGTCGTCGGTCATCGCCACCGGCGTCGGGTTCGTGCTGGGCATGATCCTCTACATGTTCCTGCTCATTTACGGTTCGATGGTCATGCAGTCGGTCATCGAGGAGAAGAACAGCCGCGTGCTGGAGGTGATGGTTTCGTCGGTGAGGCCTTTCGACCTGATGCTGGGCAAGATACTCGGCGTGGCGTCGGTTGCCGTCGTGCAGGTGCTGATCTGGGGCGCGCTGTGCGTCGTAGGGGCGCTTGCGGTGGCGCAGATGATGCCGCCCGAAATGATGGAGGGCGTGCAGGCCATGCAGCAGGGGGTTCCCGGCGCAGCGGCTGCGATCGACGTGAACCCGGAGATGTTGCAGGTGATAGCGGCCGTTACGGACTTCGGCTTTATCCTCCGCATCTTCGCCTACCTGCTGCTGTTCGTCTTCGGCGGTTACCTGTTCTATTCGGCGATGTTCGCCGCGGTGGGTTCGGCCGTGGACAGCATCCAGGATGCGCAGCAGTTGCAGACGCCGATCACGATTCCGATCATCCTCGCCCTGCTGGTGATGATATCGGTCGTGAACGACCCCAACTCGCAGATGGCCTTCTGGTTCTCGATGATCCCCTTCACGTCGCCCGTGGTGATGATGGCGCGTATCCCTTACGGCATCCCCCTGTGGGAGATAATCCTCTCGCTGGTGATCCTCTACGCCTCGTTTACGGCGATGGTGTGGTTTGCGGCGAAGATCTATCGCGTGGGTATCTTCATGTACGGCAAAAAGCCGACGTTCAAGGAGCTGTACAAGTGGATGCGGTATAAGTATTAGTCCGCACCGCGAAACGCGGAATAATCGGGCCGTACGTTGTCGTGCGGCCCGGTTTGTTTTCGTGCTGCCGGGCCGTCCGCCCCGTGCGAAATCGGCGGGTGCCGGGATTTTCCCGGTTTTTACTATCTTTGGGGGTATGAAAGAGTCGAAATTCGTCAAAACCAAGATCGTCGCGGGCTATGTCATCCTGATTGCCGTATGCGTCCTTTCAGTCGGGTATG
>JBKSUH010000181.1:0-2849 GCA_047233565.1 Alistipes sp. | reverse complement strand
GTGCAGACCTCCCCCGCTACTGGGCCATGCTGATCGGGGTGATGCCGCTGATGCGGGCGTTCCTGGCACTCTACGTAGTCGTGCAATGGCTCGTGGACAACAAGATCCGCCGGCTATTCACGGCCTACATCTTCACGGTCGTGGTTTTCACCTATATCTCGGCACTGGTCTTCTACGACTACGAAATATTCGTCAATGACAAACTCCATGGTTTCGGAAACGCCCTGTGGTGGGCCTGGATGAACGTCACGACCGTCGGCGCCGAGATATTCGCCGTCACGGCCATCGGCAAGGTCATCACCATCCTGCTGCCTACGCTGGGAATGATGATGTTCCCGATCTTCACCACTTATATATTACAGGAGTATACGCACAAAAAGGAGTCCGACCAATGAGACCGCCGGGCTGGGCAGCGGGTTCCCCTCCCTTGCCGCAACCCATAGGCACGGCCGGCACGCGCAAATACAAGCGGGCTGGCTGCATTTGGCAGCCAGCCCGCTGCACGTATCGGGTAATTATTTCTTCTGCTCCCTGAGCAGGTCGCGGATTTCCGTCAGCAGCAACTCCTCCTTCGTGGGTGCGGGTTCGGGAGCAGGCGCCGGAGCGGCGGCCTCTTCCTTTTTCCGCATCAGCCGGTTCATCAGCTTGACCATCAGGAAGACGCAGAATGCCAGAATCGTGAAGTCGATGCACTGCTGGATGAAGGCGCCGTAATTCCAGTAAACGGGCTCGGCAGCCGCCTTTGCAGCGGCTTCGCCGCCGCCCGTCACGACGTCGCCGACGGCATGCACGGCACTCGAAGTCATGTCCCGGAACTTCGAAATATCGAGCCGCAGCTGCGAAAGTCGGTATTGCCGATCAGCGCCCTGATCGGCGGCATCAGGATGTCATTCACCAGCGACGACACGATTTTGCCGAAAGCGCCGCCGATGATTACGCCGACGGCCATGTCCATCACGTTTCCCTTGAGGGCAAACTCTTGAATTCTTTGAAAATGCCATAAATCTGAGGTTAAATTAATCGATGGAACAAATATAGCGATATTTACCGAATCCGCAATCAAAAAGCCGTCCGCAGAACGCGGGCAGCTTTTCTTCGGATAAACAGGCCGGAGGGAACTATACGATCTCGACCAGCACGGCGTCGGTGGCCACGTTGTCGCCGGGATGCGCCAGAATCTGCTTGACGGTGCCGGCGTAATCGGTCGTCACGGAGTTCTCCATCTTCATGGCTTCGAGAACAACGATTTCCTGACCCGCTTTTACCGTATCGCCGACCTTCACCTTGAATTCGATGATGCGGCCGGGCAGCGGCGCCGCAACGGTATTGCCCGTAATGGCGGCCGCAACACTCTCCTCGGCCTTCTTCTCCTCGGCCTTGGGTTCCGCAGGCTTCGAAGCGGCGTAGGCCTTGACCTTCATGTCCGTGAGGAATGTCTTGGCGACCATCGGGAACAGCTCGAGCAGCAGCACTTCCTTCTCGTTGGCGGCGAGCTTCACGCCTCCGGCCTCGGGAAGTTCGGGGTTGGGCTGCATCTGGTATTTCGACGTATCGTAGGGCGTCTCCTCACGCACGCCGCAAATCTTGAAGCGGAATTCGGGGTCGATCTTCACGGGCGTGTGTCCGTACTCGCCCTTGACCAGGCCGACGAACTGCGAGCTCTTGTTGGTGTACATCGGACGTCCGGCCTTCTCGTCGAGGGCGCAGTTCACGGCCTGCGCGCACCGACGATCTGCGAGGTCGGGGTCACCAGCGGCGGCAGGCCTGCGGCCAGGCGCACCGAGGGGATCAGCTCCATGGCGCGCGGCAGGATGTCCTCGGCCTTGAGCTGCTTGAGCTGGGCGACCATGTTCGAGTACATGCCGCCGGGGATCTCGGCCTTTTGCACCAGTTCGTTGGGAGCCGGAAACCCGAAATAGGCCTCGATCTTGCGGCAGGCGTCGATCGTAGCGTCCTCATCGTCGGCCTTGGCGGCCGCGATAGCCTTGTCGAACAGGGCGTCGATCTCGGCGGGCAGCTTGTCGGTCAGCGGGTTGAACGCCTTGGGCTCGGGTTTGTCCGCGCCGAATACCGACTGGTTGAGCTCCTTGCGGATCTCGCGCAGCTGGGTGTTGATCTTGGCGACGGCCTCCATGTTCACACCGGTATCGACGCCGAGTTTCTTGCAGAAGACGTGCATCAGCTCGATGGCCGGGCGCCCGTGCCTTCGGCGAAATACCAGCAGTTGGTATCCACGACATCGACGCCGGCGATGATCGCCGAAAGCACCGATGCAAGGCCGTAGCCGGGCGTACAGTGGGTATGGAAATCGACCGGAATCGAGATGTTCTTCTTGAACAGCTTGACCAGCGTGGCGACACGGCGCGGCGGGATCAGGCCCGACATGTCCTTGATGGTGATCATGTCGGCGCCCAGTGCGGCCATCTGTTTGGCCTTGTCGAGGAAATAGGCATCCGTGAAGACGGGCTGCGGCTGTTTCTTGCCCATCAGGCGCTGCATGAAGGAGGGTTCGGGATATTTCGGGTCGACCGTATAACATACGGCGCAGTCGGCGATGCCGCCGTACTGCTTGACGTATTTGATCGTCGATTTCACGTTGTCCACGTCGTTCAGGGCATCGAAGATACGCATGATGCCCAGCCCGCTTTCGATCGCGTTGCGGCAGAAGCCGTCGATCACGTCGTCGGGGTAAGGCGCGTAGCCGAACAGGTTACGGCCGCGCGAAAGCGCCGTGAGCTTCGACACCTTGCCCACAGCCTTGTAGATCGTCTCCAGGCGCGTCCACGGGTTCTCGTTGAGATAACGCATCACCGAGTCGGGTACGGCACCGCCCCAGACCTCCATCGCAT
>JBKSUH010000180.1:0-2898 GCA_047233565.1 Alistipes sp. | reverse complement strand
GCTATTACGCCCACTCGACCTACTACACCCAGGCACGGTTGCTGGCACGTTCCAACCAACTGGTCGGGGGCGTCCACGGGCTGTTCGCGGGTGTCCGGCACTATTTTTCGCTCGGGCGCGAGAACCGTGAGCTGCTGGCGCATGTCGCCCGGATGAAGGAACGGCTGGCACTGTACGAAGAGGCCGAGACCGCGGCCCGGCTCGACGGCTACATGCAGGATATCGGGGTTTCGAAATACCGCATCATGACCGCCTCGGTGACATCCAATACGGTCAACCGGGCACAGAACCTGATCGTGCTCAACCGCGGCCGCCGCGACGGGGTCGCCGAAGAGATGGCCGTGCTGTCGTCCGACGGGGCCATGGCGGGGTATGTCGTCGACTGCACGGAGCGCTATGCCGTGGCGATGTCGGTACTCAACACCTCGTTCCGGGCCAGCGGCAAGCTCGCCGGCTCCGATTATTTCGGCTCGATCTACTGGGACGGCGCCGACCCTCACACCGTGGTGCTGGACGAACTGTCGAAGTACGCCGATCCGCAGCCCGGACAAGAGGTCGTGACCACGGGCTTCTCGCAGTATTTTCCCGCCGACGTGCTGATCGGCTGGGTTGAAAGCGCCGAGCTGAACGAAACCCGCACGGCTTTCAAGGTGCGCGTGCGGCTGGCGGCCGAAATGTCGCGCCTGACGGATGTGATTCTGGTCGAGAACCGCGACCTGACCGAAATCCGCGATTTGCAGAACAGTGAGAAAGTAGAACAACATACCCGACAGAACAGATAGATGCACAGGACGCTCCCATATCTCGCACTCTTCGCCGTTGTGGTGCTCTTGCAGGTCTTCCTTTTCGACAACCTGTCCATCAGCATTTACCTCAATCCGCTCGTCTACGTGGCTTTCATCGCGCTGCTGCCGCTCGACACGCCGCCTATCGTGCTGCTGTTGTCGGGGCTGGCCACGGGCGTTACGATGGACTTGGCCATGGGGGCTGCCGGTGTGAACACCATCGCCACGCTGCTCATCGCCTTTGCCCGCCCGACGCTGCTCGGGCTGCTGTACCCCCGTGACGATATCCGGGAGGGAGGCATCCCCAGTACCGGACGGCTCGGGAACCGGGTCTTCCTGAATTACCTGATCGTGCTGGTGCTGGTGCACCATGCCGTATTTTTCTCGCTGGAAGCACTTTCGTGGGCGCATATCGTGCGCACGATCGTGCGTACCGTGGCGAGCGGTGCCGTGTCGGTGGCCTTCATCTGGGTCATCGCCCGCATCTTCACCGCCAAACTCCCCGTCCGCATATGAAAAGTTCCGAGGGTTTCGTGCGGATGCGTACCTTGCAGGGGGTGGTGCTTTTCATCTTCCTGCTGATCGCCAGCCGCCTGGCCTATATCCAGCTTGTCGATTCGAAATACAACGAACTGGCCAAGGCCAATGTGCTGCGCCATGTGGTGCAGTATCCGCCGCGCGGCGAAGTCTTCGACCGCAACGGGAGTATCTGGTTCAGAGCCGCGAGTGCTACGACCTGATGGTGATTTACAGCGAGATCGACAAGCATGGGTTCGATACCGTGCGCATGTGCGACGTGCTGGGACTTTCGCGCGGGAAACTCGAAAAAGAGCTGGCCAATGCCCGGATGCGCCCCCGTGCGCCCCGCGTCGTGACCAACTATATTTCGAAAGAGGACAAACTCCGTTTCGACGAGTGCAATTTCCGCGGTTTCTATACGGTTTACCGCACCGTCCGCCGTTATCCGCGTAAAATCGGCGGTAACCTGCTGGGGTATGTGAGCGAGGTGAATGCCGATTACCTCAAGCGGAATCCCGAATATAAGATCGGCGATTATGTGGGCATGGGCGGCGTGGAGTCGGCCTACGAACCGTTGCTGAGGGGAACGAAGGGGGTGAAGATCCAGGAGATCGACACCCACGGGGCGATCAAGGGTTCCTATATGAACGGCGTTTACGACTCGCTGCCCGAACCGGGGCGCTACCTCGTCAGCACGATCGACGCCCGCCTGCAGCTGCTGGGCGAGGAGCTGATGCGCGGCAAGGTCGGGGCGGCCGTGGCGATCGAACCTTCGACGGGGAGATCCTGATGATGGTTTCCTCGCCGACGTACGATCCCGACGAGCTGGTGGGGCGCGAGCGCGGCAACAACTATATGAAGATGCTGGGCAACAAACGCCAGCCGTTGTATAACCGTGCCGTGAGGGCCAAATACCCGCCGGGTTCGACCTTCAAGCTGGTGCAGGGCCTGATCGGTTTGCAGGAAGGGGTACTCCGGCCGTCGGATCTGCATGTCTGCCACGAGGGCTACCAGGCAGGGCGACGGCGTATGAAGTGCCATTCGCACGCTTCGCCGCTCGACCTGCGTTTTGCCGTGGCGACTTCTTGCAATGCCTATTTCTGCTATGTCTTCCGCGACATTCTCGACAACCGCAAATACGAAGCGTGAAAGACGGCTACGACGTCTGGAAAGAGTATGTCGAGAGCTTCGGTTTCGGCCGCAAGCTGGGTTCCGACTTCCTCGACGAGCGCGATGGGTATGTCCCCGACCGGGGCTGGTACGACCGCCAGTACCGCGGGTCGTGGAATTCGCTGACGGTCATTTCGCTCGCCATCGGGCAGGATGCGCTGGGCTGCACGCCCTTGCAGCTGGCCAACCTCGCGGCCATCGTCGCCAACCGCGGTTATTACTACATCCCGCATATCGTCAAGAAGGTCGAGGGGCGGGATTCGCTCGACCGCCGTTTCTACGAGCGCCATTATACGAAGGTCGACCCCAAGCATTTCGAGCCGATCGTCGAGGGCATGTGGCGGGGCGTCAACGTCGGCGGCACGTCGATGCTGGCCCGGCTCGAAGGGCTCGATGTCTGCGGTAAGACCGGTACGGCCGAGAA
>JBKSUH010000179.1:0-2922 GCA_047233565.1 Alistipes sp. | reverse complement strand
CAAAGATAGTGCATTATTTCGAAATTCAAAATAAAAAATTGCAGATCACGCCCTTCCGCCGGGGCTTTCACCATAAATTGGGAGTGCCCGGACGTAAAATACTCATTTATGGCGATTGTACGACCCGGAAATTACCCCCACCTTTGTATCCGGAACAACAGATCTATTCAGCCATTGCGTTGTTTGTATTGTTAATGTTTGTGTGTGCAAAAACCTCCCGGGAAGCCCGGGAGGTTTTTCTTCGGTGTCGTTCCGGCGTCCTGCCGGGGCGCGTGCCGGCGGCGGGAGCCTCCGGGGGTTATTCGTTGCGCCGCAGGTTCCACTTGTTGTTGTTGCAGATCACGGCCCTGACCAGGTCGTCGCCGTAGACCTGCATGTTCGAGTAGGTCTGCCCGTAGGTCATCGTGGCGTGCGATGCCGCCGCGAAGTCCATCAGCACGATGCCGACGTTCCCGCGGAAATCGTACCTGTCGATCTTGTCGGCCGTATACCTGTTGTATTTGTTCGCGCAGTAGTCGTAGTCGCCCACTGCGCCGAACAGGCTGATCCCCGACACGCTGCAATGGGCCGTGTCGTAGCAGCTCACATAATTCATGCACCACCGCGTCGGGTCGTCCGTATTATAGGTATAGGCGATGCACTCGTCGATGGCCGCATACTTGGTCTTGCCGTCCGATGCCCCGTTCTTGATGTTGTAGAGGTCGTTCACGCGGATCGGGGCCTTCCCCACGCCGTTGCCGCTGAGCGTCGTGTCGAAGACCACCTTGTCGTGCGTCCAGTTCAGGTAGGCGCCGAAATACCGGCCGTTGTTCGACGATTTGTAATCCTCGCGGATCACGAAGAGTATCTTGCCGCGGGCGTCGGCCAGCGTCATCAGGGGGTGGAAGTCGGCCACATAGCCGCTGCAATGCGATTTGATCAGGCTGACCACGCTTTTGTCCCACCCCGTCTTATTGGCGCTGGTGCTGGTGTTCTCGTATTTCATGTGCACGAGCACCGTCTCGCCCGGATGTTCGTCGAGGAATCCCACGAAACGGTCGAGCAGGTGCGAAAGCATGAAGGGCGAAAGCTCCTGGCGGCCGGAGCTGCCCGGGGCGTAGCCGCCCAGCGTCGGGTCGCCCAGCGGGGCTATGCCGTGATGGATCGGGAGGTCGCGCACCGAGGAGCTCGACGAGGAGGGGCGCAGGTCGAACATGCGAACCCCGGCCGCAAGCTGCTCTTCGATGGATAGCTCCTGTGCCTTGATGATCTTGGTCGTGTTCATATAGCCGAATACGACGTTCTGCAACCATTTGAAATGGTACCTATCGTCGGGCATCCCGTCTTTGTACTCGTAATGCGAACCGTACATCGTGCATGCGTCGTGCGACCCGGGGATGGAAACCTGCGACAGGTAGGTGTTGTCGGGCAGGTAGGCCATCCAGTCGGAATAACCTTCCGAGGTCTGTTGCGCCTGCGCCTGCATGTCGCCGATCGTGAACGAATAACGGTGTCCGGCCTTGAGCGTTGCCGGGGTCGTGTAGCTGTAGGTCTTCCCCTGCGTCGTGACGGCGGAGAGCGTAAGCCCTTCGATGTCCTGCGGCAGCATGAACGCCGTGACCGCGACCTTCGACCCTGCGCTGAGCTGGATATAGGGGACGTCCCCCGACATCAGGTGCAGGGCCAGCACGTTCGATCCCTTGCCCGGGATAACCGAGCACCGGTCGGTTTCGATGTCGAACGTGAAGCCGCCCGCTATGGGGCCGTTCTCGCTCGACAGCACGAGCTTCTGTACCTCCGCGGCCTCCGAGAATCCCACCTGGATCGTAACCGTGGTCATCAGCGGGCGGAACCTGAAGGGCACCTCCCCTCCGCGTTCCACCCCTTGGGTGCATGCCGCCATATAGGCGTACTGCATGTTGCATTCGCCGTTGTGGTAGGTCTGTACGGCCGGGATTGCCGTCGCGACGATCGAGCCGCTGTTGGCCTGGACGGCGTCTGCCGGATAGAAGGCGTAAAAATCGTAGCTGGGACTGCTCCCCCACTGCATTCCCGTATTGCTCAGGTCGGCTTCGCTTTCGGTCGCGCCCGACACGGTGACCTCCACTTCGGCCCACTGCGGAGTCGTCTGCGGGCTGATGATTCCCACCCGGTCGCCCGTGCGCCAGTAAATCGGGAAATAACCGTCGGTAAGGGGACCGTAGGCCGTGCGGGTTTCGTTTTCCGGTCCGGATGTCTGGTCGTTGCCGATCGCAAGACGGCAGCTGACGGCGTCGCCGCCGACCGCCCGATCTGCGGGACGGGGCTGTTCCGTCGTATCCTTTCCGCAACCGGCCAGCAGGAGCGCGAGCAGCGCGAGTCGGAAAATAGGTTTGTGTTTCATAACGTCAGGTTCGAATTGGCTGTTTGTAATTCAATACTCGTCGTCCGCATAATCCACCGGGCCCGGCCCGAGTTCGCCGCCGTGCGGCTGTGAAATCGCGAATCCTGCTTCGGCCGCAATTACGAGTATCTCCAATTCCGGCTTTATGTATGCTGCTTTCATCAGATTCGGTTTATAGATAAATCGGGACGGTATCCTGCTCCGTCCCGATCTGAAAAATTATTTTATCGAAATTATTCGACCGTATAGGTGAAGTCCGCGAACTCTACGTGGTAAGATCCTGCGGTAGATAGTATCTTGATCATGATACGCTGTCCGTTGGTGACCGTAAACGTATGGGTCTGCGTACCGGATTTGCACTTTTGGTCGTTGCCGTTCAGGATGTTGTTCCTGTCGCGGAGCCACGATTCGGTGATCGGGCCGTTGCCCGTTACGCCGATCCTGTACTCAATATTGCGTATACGGTTGGTCGCTACCTCGAAGGATACCTTCACGGTTTTCGAACCCTCGCACTGGATCGGAGCCGTGACGAAAGCGCCGTTGTTTGCGTTGTTGAAGCC
>JBKSUH010000178.1:0-2966 GCA_047233565.1 Alistipes sp. | reverse complement strand
GAGCCCCTGCCCGATGGTCTTGCCCTTCGCCAGCCCGGCCGATACGGTCGCCGAGAGGAACCGGTTGTAGTGGTACAATTGCGGCGGGGCGACGTTCTCTTCCAGTGCGATCAGGTTGTCCAGCTGGATCATCTCGCCCTTGTCGCTGCGTACGTAGATCGACCGCAGGTCGGCGGGCTTGTTGCGTTGCTGGCGGTTGATTTCGGCCAGTATCTCGTATTGCTTGCCGTTCATGTAGAAGTAGCCCATACGCTGGCCGCTGAGCCCGTACTGGAGCGTCTGGGCGATGTCGCGCGTCGAGACGCCCAGCAGGTTCGACTTGTCGCGGTTGATGATGATGCGCGCTTCGGGCTTGCTGAATTTCAGGTCGACGTCGGCCATCTGGAACACGGGGCTTTCGTAGACTTTCCGCATGAATTCCGGCAGCACCTCCTGCAGCCGTTCGATATTGGTCGCCTGCAGGACGTACTGCACGGGCATGTTGCCGCGGCGGCCGCCGAAGGTGCTCTGCTGCTGCACGAAGGCGCGGGCCTTGGTCTTGGTACGCACGGCCGCCGAAAGCTCCTCGGCGATCTCCATCTGCGAACGTTTGCGTTCCGAGATGTCGGTCAGGGCGATGCGGACGTTGCCCGAGCCGCTCGATACGCGTGCCGTGACCGACTGGGCCTCCGGCACGAGCGAATCGACCAGGCGGTTGATGTCCTCGGTGTAGTCGCGCAGGTATTCGTAGGTGGCGCCTTCCGACCCGCGGGTAATGATCGAAATCTGCGAACGGTCTTCGAGCGGCGCCATTTCCGCCGGGATGGCCCGCCACAGCCAGCCGATCAGTCCGACCATCAGGGCGATGAGCGGCAATGCCACCCAGCGCCGCCGCAGGAACCCGGCCAGCGTGCGCTGGTAAAAGTTGTTCATTCCCACGAAGAAGGGCTCGGTCTTGCTGTAAAACCAGCTCTTGCGCTCCTGCCGCACCAGCAGTTTGGTCGCCAGCATCGGGGTGATGGTCAGCGCCGCGAAGGTCGAGATGACCACGGCACCCGAGATCACCATGCTGAATTCGCGGAACAGGCGGCCGGTCATGCCCTCCATGAAGACGATCGGGAAGAACACGGCGATCAGCGTGACCGACGTCGAGATGACGGCGAAGAAGATCTCCTTGGCGCCTTCGATGCCGGCCTCCTTGGGCGTCATGCCGCGTTCGATGCGGATGTAGATGTTCTCGGTCATCACGATGGCATCGTCGACCACCAGCCCGACCGAGAGCACCACGGCCAGCATCGACAGCACGTTGATCGAGAACCCGGCGACGTACATCAGGAAGAACGTGCCGATGAGCGAGACCGGGATCACGATGCACGGGATGAGCGTCACGCGCCAGTTGCGCAGGAAGAGGAAGATGATGATGATGACCAGGATGAAGGCCTCGTAGACGGTCTGTCGCACCTCGTCGATCGAGGCGCGGATGAAGCGCGTGTTGTCGAACCCGTAGGAGGTCACCACGTCGTCCGGCAGGTCTTTCTTCATCGTCTCCATGCGCTGGTAAACCGCATCGGCGATGTCGATGTGGTTGGCTCCCGGCTGGGGGATCACCACGACGCCCACCATCGGGATACCGTTCATCTTCATGTAGCTGCGCGTATCCTGCGGTCCCAGCTCCGCGCGGCCCACGTCGCTCAGACGGATAATGCGGTCGGCGTCCTCGCGCACCACCAGATCGTTGAACTCCTGCGAGGTGTGCATCAGTCCCAGCGTGCGGATGGTCAGCTCGGTGGTGTTGCCCTCGATGCTTCCCGACGGCAGCTCGACGTTCTCCCGGTCGAGCGCGCTCTTGACGTCCGCCGGCGTGATGCCGTATCCGGCCATCTTGGCCGGGTCGAGCCACAGTCGCATCGAATAACGCTTCTCACCCCATATCTGCACGCCGCTGACGTTGTTGATCGTCTGCAGCTGCTCCTTGACCGTCAGGTCGGCGATCTCGCTCAGCTCCAGCAGCGAACGTTTGTCGCTCTGGATGGTTACCATCAGGATCGGTGTGGCGTCGGCATCGGCTTTGGTGACCGTCGGAGGGTCGCAGTCGCGGGGCAGGTAGCGCTGGGCGCGCGACACTTTGTCGCGCACGTCGTTGGCCGCGGTTTCCAGGTCTACCGAGAGTTCGAATTCGACCGTGATGCGGCTCTGTCCCTGGCTGCTGACGCTCGACATCGAGCGGATGCCCGGGATGCCGTTTATGTTCTGTTCGAGCGGCTCGGTGATCTGGTTCTCGATCACATCGGCATTGGCTCCCGGATAGGAGCACGTCACCGAGATGATGGGGTTGTCGACACTCGGGTATTCGCGTACGCCGAGGTAGCTGTACCCGATGAAACCGAATAGCAGGATGATGATCGTCAGCACCGATGCCATTACCGGCCGCCGGATGCTCAGTTCGGAAATATTCATGCGGCGGCGGTTTTATTCGACGGTGTCGAGTTTTACGGGGAGCCCTTCACGCAGCTGGAGCGTGCCGGAGACGATCAGCGTGTCGCCCGGGGCCAACCCCTCGACGACCTGTATCCGCGATTCCGTCCTCAGCCCGGTTTTTATGGCTACGGCGTGGGCTTTGCCGCCCTTGTAGAGGAATACCTTGTCCACGCCCATCTCGGGGACGACGGCCTGGGTCGGGATGGCGATGGCGTCGGGGATGTCGTGCATCCGGATCTTTACGCTTACGAAGCGTCCGGGCAGCAGCCTGCCCCGCGTATTGGGGTAGTGCGCACGCACCGAGAAGTAGTGGGTATTGGGGTCGATCTTCGACTCGGTGGCATATACCTCGGCGTGGAACGTCTCGTTGTACCCCTCGACCGTGAACGTGAGGCGCGTCCCGGGTTTTATCTGGCTGGCGTAGCGCTCCGGGACGGAGAGGTCGATCTTCAGCGGCTTGATTTTGGTCAGCTTGGCCACCACGACGCTCGGCGAGGCATAGGCGCCTT
>JBKSUH010000177.1:0-2985 GCA_047233565.1 Alistipes sp. | reverse complement strand
GCATGGCGGTAGAAGAGGTTGCCCGTCACGCGGTCGATCCACGCCGGGATGCCGAACGAACGAGCCGCGGCAACGAAGAAGATAGCCCGCGAGAGTTTGTCGGCCGTCCGGCTACGCCACACGCCTTCGGGCGAGATGGTCGTGGAGACGGTGCAGAGTTCCGGACGCAGGGTCAAGCTGTCGCGGCACCACGCCACCAGACGCTGCGGGTCACGGCGGAACGCGGCGGCATCGGCGGCCGGAATTTCCCGCTGCAGGAACGACCGGTAGGGCGTGAGCATCTCATCGGCCACACGCGGGGCCAGCACGGTCGCGGCGTCGGCATTCTTGTCCGTATTATAAAGATGATCCGCGAGCACCGCCGACGGCGTGTCGCGCAGATCCTTTTCCGACAGCGTGGCGAGCAGTTGCAGCGCCCGCCCGGTGCATCCTTTCCGGCTCGCGCCGCGCAGAAAATCCATAATTTCGGCGTGATTGCCTCGCGATGCGGTTATGAACCGGGCGATCTGGCCGGGCTTCACTCCGATGGCGCGGGCGAACGAATCGACGGCCGGTTGTGCGGGGAACGTGGCGATATAGGCGTTGCGGATGGAGTCTTCGCGGTTGAAGCGGCGGTCGTTTTCCGCGCGCTGGGCGGCCGTCACCTCCGGCAAATTCGCGCTCTCGGTCGGAGGAACGATGTCGATGGGAAAGGAGAATTCGTCGCCGATCGCATGCTCCAGCACCACCGTCGCCTCCGTCTCCCTCCCGAAAGAAACCTTCCGAACCCCAAACCGGCCATCACAGACAGCCGTGACAAGCATATCGCCCAGACCCGCCGACAGCGACGCCCGCCCCCGGACGTCGGTCGTTTTGCGCGATACGGTGTAGAACTCGGCGTAATTGTAAAGTTTGAACTCCACGGTCGCACCCTCCACGGGACTGCCCGCCGTGTCGGTGACCGTCACGGTGAGCGGGGCGCACGCGGCATAGTTCGAGATCACATTGATCTCGGTGTAGTTGGCCGTGGTTTTCATCACCTCCTCCGGGCCGTCGTAATAGCCGAAGACCTTGGTATGCATCAGCATCCCGCGGCTGGCCGGGGCGTTGAACCACCCCAGGTCGAGCACCGGTTCCGGCTCGCAGGCCCCGAGGAAATGCCACCGTCCGTCGGCCCAGGCCTCTACCCAGGCGTGGTTATCGTCTGTGTGCGCCCAGCGGGGCGTGTAGACCTGCCGGGCCGGGATGCCCACCGACCGCAGGGCCGCAACGAGCAGCGTGGACTCCTCGCCGCAGCGGCCGTAAGCCGTGCGCACGGTGGCCAGCGGCGAACTAGTTCGCGCATCCGACGGCTGGTAGTTGGCCTTCTCGTGACACCAGTGGTTCACTTCGAGGATGGCGTCATACATCGACAGCCCCTCGACGCGGGGTTTGAGTTCATCGTGAAATACCCGGCGCGAATCGTCGAGACACTCGTTGTTGACCCGCACGGGCAGCACGAAATGCCGGAACAGTTCGTCGGAAACGATGTCTCCCACGGCATTTCCCGGCGGGTGGCCAGCGCGCTGCGCACGTTTTCCAGATAAAAATCGCCCAGATAGTCGGTAATGTCCCCCACGGGCATATAGGCATAGAGAAACGTCATTGCATCGCGTTCCTGCGGCGTCATCGGTTCGTCGAATATCCCGAACAGATCGCCCCGGGGGAGCAGCTCCTGTTTGTACCGGAAATCGGTCTCCACGCGCCGCATGAAACCCTCGTTGCCGGCCGGGGAGCACGCCGACAACACGCCCGTGAGCATAAGCAGGCCGGCGAATAGCTGTGTCGTTTTTTTCATCGTAAAGTGAGTTCTATGATTCGGTCGGTATCCTCGGGAACATGCTCCAGATTCAGGACGATCCCTTTTCCCCGGAGCGTGTCGAACTTCACCCGCTCGCCGTTGTTCAGGCACCGGGCTTCCCCGACTTTTTCCGCAAGCGGCAGGTACAGCGCATCGTCCTGCAAATCGAGCACATGCACGTAAAGTTTGTCGCCCTTGCGCGTCGTCACGCCCCAGTCGTGGGGCGGGATGTCGCCGCCGCGGGTTCCGTAGATGCTTTCGCCGTACCGGGCGAGCCATTCGCCCATCTCCCGCAACCGTTCGACGGCCGTCGCAGGCAGTTTTCCGTCGGGTTGGGGACCGATGTTGAGCAGCAGGTTTCCGTTGCGGCCCGCAGCCCGCACGAGGTAGTGGATCAGCGTCTTCGACGATTTGTAGTCGAGGTCGGTGATCTTGTAGCCCCACATGCCGTTCATCGTCTGGCACGTTTCGAGCGGCAGGCGGCCGATCTCCTGCCCCGAAAGTCCGGCGGTGCTCTCGCCCGGAAGGTCGCGTTCGAAAATCTGGATGTCCTCGCCTTCGAACGGAACCAGGTGGTGGTTGTTACCCACCAGACAGGCCGGCCTGATGGCATGGATATGGTCGTACAGTCCGCGGAGCTTCCAATCGAAATCCGGGTTTTGGTCCTGGTCCCACACCCCGTCGAACCACACGGCGCCCACCGGATCGTAACCCGTCAGCAGTTCCGTGAGCTGGCGTTTCATAAAATCGTAGTAACGCTCGTAGCTGATCGCCGTGCCGGGGCGGCCCGTTCCCAGCCCGGTCCTGCCGCGCGGGCAGTCGTCGCGGTACCAGTCGATCAGTGAGTAATATAGGTGCAGTTTTATCCCCTGACGGGAGCACTCATCGGAGAGCGCCTTTACGATATCCTGTTTATACGGCGTGGCGTCCACGATGTCGTAGTCCGTCTGCGCGGTGTCCCACATCGAAAAGCCGTCGTGGTGGCGCGTCGTGAAGCAGACGTACCCCGCACCCGAGGATTTGATGGCCGAGACCCACTCCGCGGCATCGAAATCATGTGGATAAAACGCATTGGCCAGCTTGGCGTACTCCTGATAATTGATATTGCGGTTGGTCATAGTCCATTCGCCCGTGCCGAGCAGCGAGTAGAGCCCCCAATGAAGGAA
>JBKSUH010000176.1:0-2998 GCA_047233565.1 Alistipes sp. | reverse complement strand
ATCTTTGTATCCGACCCAAATTATTATCATTATGAAGAAACGACTTCTGGCATTGTGCTGCGCATTGGCTGTGGCCGGTGCCGCTACGGCCAAGATCGTCGGTGCGACGTCGCCCGGCGGAAACCTCCGCCTGGAAATCGAGGTGGCTGACAAGATCAGTTATACCGTCTGGAGCGGCGCGGACAAAGTCCTCGATGCCTGTACGTTGTCGCTGACCCTGGACGACCGCACGCTGGGCGAGGCTCCCCGTTTGCGCAGCGTGAAACGCTCCTCGGCCGACGAGATGCTCGAACGCCGCAACCCGACGAAGGATGCCGTCGTCCGAAACTGCTATAATGCCGTGCAACTCAGGTTTGCCGGCGACTACGCGGTGGAGTTCCGCCTTTTCGACGACGGCGTGGCCTACCGCTTCGTCACCTCGCTGCCCGGCGAGGTCGAGGTGCTCGGCGAAGAGTGCCGGCTGGGGCTGCCCGCCGGAAGCGAGGCGTGGCTCTCCGAGGTGAACGGGTTCCGTTCGATGTACGAGGAGCCCTACACCCGCGTGGCGATGGCCGAATATACCCCGGCGGATAAGATGAGTTACCTGCCCGTGCTGGTCGGGATGCCGGGGGGCAAGAAGCTCCTGCTGGCTGAGTCCGATGTACGGGACTACCCCTGCATGTTCGTCAGGAGCGACGGACGGGGCGGTTTCGAATCGCTTTTCCCGCGCGTGCCGAAGGAGTACGGCCCCGATGGCGACCGCAGCCTGAAGGTGCTCTCCGAAGAACCCTATATTGCCCGGACGCAGGGGACGCGCACTTTCCCGTGGCGCCTTGCCGTCGTGGCCGGGGAGGATGCCGACCTGATCGAAAACGAGCTGGTGTGGCTGCTGGCCGCCCCCGCTGCCGATACCGACTGGGAGTGGGTGAAGCCCGGACTGGTGAGCTGGGACTGGTGGAACGGCATGCGCCTGTCGGGGGTCGATTTCCGTGCCGGGCGCAATACGGAGTCCTACCGTTACTACATTGACTTCGCAGCCAAATACGGCGTCCCTTATATTATCATGGACGAAGGCTGGTCGGCATCGACGACCGACGTATTCCGTCCCAATCCCGACCTCGACCTGCCCGGCCTGATCGCCTACGGCAAGGAGCGCAACGTGCAGATCGTGCTGTGGCTGACATGGCTCGCCGTCGAGAAGGACATGGAACGCCTTTTCACGACGCTCGAAGAGTGGGGCATCCCGGGCGTGAAGATCGACTTCATGGACCGCAGCGACCAGTGGATGGTCGGCTATTACGAACGGGTGATGAAGTGCGCCGCCCGGCACCGCCTTTTCGTCGACTGGCACGGCTCCTATACACCCAAGGGTCTTTTCCGCACCTACCCGAACCTGCTGACCTACGAGGCGGTGCTCGGCATGGAGCAGGGCGGTCGCTGCAAACCCGACAACAGCAATTACCTGCCTTTCATCCGCAATGCCGTCGGCCCCATGGACTTCACGCCGGGCGGGATGTTCTGCTCTCAGCCCGAGGATAACCGTTCGACGGGTTCGAACCCGATGGCCTCGGGGACGCGCGCCTACCAACTGGCACTTTACGTCGTCTTCGAAAGCCCGTTGCAGATGATGGCCGACAACCCGGTCTATTATTACCGCGAACATCCCTGCACGGAGTTCATCGCCTCGGTGCCTACGACCTGGGACGAGCTGCGCGTGCTGCGTGCACGGTGCGGCGAACAGGTCGTCATGGCGCGCCGCAAGGGCGACCGGTGGTTCATCGGGGGCATTACCAACAACCAGCCCTATTCCACCGAGGTCGCGCTCGATTTCCTGCCTGCCGGGCGCAGTTATACGATGACCTCGTTCGAGGACGGTGTGAATGCCGACCTGCAGGCCATGGATTACAAGAAAACGGGTGCGCGAGGTGGACGCTTCGACCGTCGTGAAGGTGGAGATGGTGCGCAACGGCGGCTGGGCGGCCGTGATCGAATAGCGGGGGGATTTTTCAACCCTTTCCTGCATTTGGGCTTATGGCGGTTGCGGGGCTTTGGCTCCGTGTCCGGAGACGTGGATTATGAAAAGGAGATGCCGAAAAGCATCTCCTTTACTTTGTAGTGTGTGCGCGTTCTGCGGCGATTCGTTTTGCAGGCATGCGTTGCCGCGGGACGCATTTTGCGGCGACTTGCAGATGATGCGGGCGCGTACCGGATACGGCCGCATTGTGTTGTGGCCGCGCCGTTTAGGCGGTGATTCGTTTCGCAGGCGTGCGTTGCCGCGGGACGCATTTTGCGGCGACTTGCAGATGCTGCGGGCGCGTACCGGATACGACCGCATTGTGTTGTGGCCGCGCCGTATAATAGTGCGGCTGTTGCCGTTGCGGTGGTGTATACTGCGCCGCGGCAGGTGCTTGGGCACTGCGGCGTGATGCGCCGTTAGGCGTCTTGAAGCGATGTCGCAAGCTCCCCGGTTTGCGGGGCATATTCCCGCATCCCGTACAGCTGGTCGCGCAGGCGAGGGGTGAAACCCGCCTCGCGGATGGCACCGCGGATGCCCTCGGCGTCGAAACGGTTGTGCGCTCCGGCCGAGGAGACGACGTTTTCCTCGATCATGATCGACCCCATGTCGTTGGCGCCGCTGTGCAGGGCGGCTTGTGCCGTGGCCTTGCCCACGGTGAGCCACGAGGCCTGGATGTTGCGGATATTGCACAATACAAGGCGGCTCACGGCGATGATGCGCAGGTATTCCAACGGAGAGAACCGTGTCGTTACCCCCTGGCGTTCCAATTCGGTGTCCGTCGACCGGAAGATCCACGGGATGAATGCGATGAAACCGTACTTTCCTTCGGGGCAGCGGGCCTGCAGGTCGCGGATACGCAGCAGGTGGTCTACACGCTGGTGCGGGGTCTCGACATGGCCGTACATCATCGTTGCCGAGGTCGGAAGGCCGAGGCAGTGCGCCTCGTGCATCACGTCGAGCCACTTTTCGACCGACGGCTTGGCGGGCGATATGGCCCTGCGT
>JBKSUH010000175.1:0-3017 GCA_047233565.1 Alistipes sp. | reverse complement strand
CGTAATAGCTGATGGCTATTGCCTCGAGCACGACGAACAGCACCACGACATAGACGCTTCGGATAAACTCTAAGAGCTTGCGCAAGGTTTCTCGTTAATTTGAGATTGCGGACACTGGGCCCGCAATCCGTTTATGTGACTACACACTCCCGTCCCGGCAAAGCGGGGACAGGCCGCAACTATTTCATCAAGAATGAGAAGCGGTTGATATTCTTCAGTGCGATGCCCGTACCGCGCGCAATGGCGCGCAGCGGGTCTTCCGCGACGTGGAACGGGATGCCCGTCTTTTCGCCCAGGCGCCGGTCGAGCCCCTTGATCAGGGCGCCGCCGCCGGCCAGGTAGATACCGTTCTTCACAATGTCGGCATACAGCTCGGGGGGCATCGATTCGAGCACCTTCATCAGCGCCGCGTCGATCTTGGTGAGCGACTTCTCGAGCGCATAGGCGATCTCGCTGTAACTGAGCGAAACAGTCTGCGGCAAGGCCGTCAGCATGTTGGGCCCCGTGACCACGAAATCCTCGGGTTCCTCCTCCAGGTCGGAGACAGCGGCACCGATCGAACACTTGATGGCTTCGGCCGTGCGTTCGCCGATACGGATATTATGCTGCTGACGGACATAGCTCTGGATGTCGTTGGTAAAGACGTCGCCGGCCGTATTGATCGACTCGGAGCAGACGATGCCGCCCAGCGAGATGCAGGCGATCTCCGACGTGCCGCCGCCGATGTCGATGACCATGTTGCCTTCCGGAGCCTCGACGTCGAGACCGGCGCCCAGCGCCGCGGCCATCGGCTCGTAGATCATGTAGACCTCGCGGCCGCCGGCATGCTCGGCGGAGTCGCGCACGGCGCGGATTTCGACGTTGGTCGAACCCGACGGAATGCAGATCACCATACGCAGCGAGGGGCGAAGAGACTGCCCGAAGTCTTGACTTTCTTGATCATGCCGCGCAGCATCAGCTCCGTGGCGTTGAAATCGGCGATCACGCCGTCCTTCAGCGGCCGGATCGTCTTGATGTTAGGGTTGGTCTTCTCGTGCATCTGGCGCGCCTGATGGCCGATGGCCACGACCTTGCCCGTATGCACGTCGAGCGCCACGATCGACGGTTCGTCGACAACGACCTTGCCGTTATAGATTATCAGCGTGTTGGCCGTTCCGAGGTCGATGGCCAGCTCCTGTGTCAGTGAAAAAAGTCCCATAATGTCACACCCAACTATTATTTTTCCTAATCATTTTATAATCAACTCCATAAACCCCTCCCTGCCCGAACCGGCTCGAAAAGGTTACATATCCGGACAAAGGTAGCAAAAAGCAAGGGATATTTTTACATTTTTTTATTATTTTTTTTGATTACATTTGTCCTGCGAAACAATCGATCCGCACATGGAATATAAAATCGGAAATGAGGCCCGCTGCGCCGTGATAGGCTATGGCAGCTGGGCAACGGCCATCGTGGGACTGCTCGCCGCGAACGAAACCCGCGTAGGCTGGTATGTCCGCAATCCCGAAGTGCTCGAAGGGCTGCTCACCGAAGGCCGCAATCCCCGGTACCTGAGCGACATGGAGTTCGACCGCGACCGCATCACCCCCTCCGATGACCTGGACGGGATCGTCCGCGAAGCCGACATCCTCATCCTGGCCACCCCCTCGGCCTACCTCAAGACCTTCCTCGAACCGCTGACCGTTTCGCTCAAGGACAAGTTTGTCGTTTCGGCCATCAAGGGCATCGTCCCGGGCGACTACAAGACCATCGTTGAGTATATCCACGACCATTACGGGCTGTCCTACAAACAGATAGGCATATTCACGGGCCCGTCGCACGCCGAGGAGGTTTCGCGCGGAAAGCTCTCCTACCTGACGGTCGTCTGCACCGATCCCGGAAACGCACGGTCGTTAGGCGCAAAATTCGCCACGGACTACATACACCTGAGCTACTCCACCGACCTTTACGGCATCGAATATGCCGCCATCCTGAAGAACATCTACGCCCTGTCGGTCGGCATCGCCGTGGGACTGGGCTACGGAGACAACTTCCTGGCGGTGCTGATCGCCAACAGCGCGGGCGAGATGCGCCGTTTCCTGGAGGAGAGTTACCCCGCGGAACGCGACACGCTCGTATCGGGCTACCTGGGCGACCTGCTGGTGACCTGCTACTCGGTATACAGCCGCAACCGGCGGCTGGGGCTCCTGATCGGCCACGGATGCACAGTCAAAAGTGCCCTCAACGAGATGACGATGGTGGCGGAAGGCTACTTCGCGGCCGACTGCATCCGCTACATCAACGCCCGCCACAAAGTCGACATGCCGATCGCCGACATGGTCTACAACGTGCTCTACCAAGGGGCTTCGGCGCGCAAGTGCATGAAAGAACTGACAACCAAATTAATCTGACGATAACATGGAAACGATTAAATTAGACATCTCCAAAACCGGCATTGCGGTCTCGGCCGAAATGCAGGCCAAAGCACAGGCCGCCAACGCCCTGCTCGAATCGGGCAAAGGCGCGGGCAACGACTTCCTGGGCTGGGTACACCTCCCGTCGTCGATCTCGGCGGCAGAAATCGAAGCCATCGAAAAACAAGCCGCGAAACTCCGCGAAAAGGCCGAGGTCATCATCTGCATCGGCATCGGGGGTTCGTACCTGGGCGCCAAGGCCGTGCTCGAAGCCATGAGCGACCCGTTCAGATTCCTGCACAAGGAGCAGACAGCTCCCGTGGTGCTCTTCGCTGGCCAGAATATTTCGGAAGACTACACCTACGAACTGCTCGAAGCCGTAAAGGAGCACTCGATCGCCACCATCGTGATTTCGAAATCGGGCACGACGACCGAACCGGCCATCGCCTTCCGCCTGATAAAGGCCGAGATCGAAAAGCGCTACGGCAAAAAGGAGGCTGCGGAACGGATCGTGGCGATCACCGACAAGGCGCGCGGCGCTCTGAAAACGCTCGCCACCAACGAGGGGTATCCGACGTTCGTCATCCCGGACGACGTGGGCGGCCGCTTCTCGGTACTCACGCC
>JBKSUH010000174.1:0-3062 GCA_047233565.1 Alistipes sp. | reverse complement strand
CTTCCGTTTCGCCCGAGAACGACAGCAGCGCCTGTGACAGCGCCTTGCCGATGGCCGTGCCTTGTACCGACACCAGCGACGGGTCGATCCGCTTGGCGAAGGCTTTCGCCATGCGGTAGTCCGACGTGATGGGCAGCTGAACCTTGGGTTCTCCCGCGAAGACGATCAGCCCCACGCGGTCTTGCCTGAGCCCGTCGAAAAGTTTGTTGATGGCATATTTGGTGCGCTCGAGCCGGTTGGGTTCGAAATCCTCGGCCAGCATCGAGTTCGAGACGTCGACCACGAGCATCATCTCCACGCCCTGCGCCTTCTCCTCGCGGAGCTTCGACCCGAACTGCGGGCGTGCCACGGCCAGTATGAGCAGGACGACGGCCGTGCAGAAGAGGATGAACTTGAGTGCGGTACGCCCGGTCGAAACCTCGGGCATCAGTTCCTCCACCCCCGGGGTTCCCGAAGCGTGCAGCCGTCTTGCGGCGGTTGCCGCCGCCAGCCAGAAGAGGAGGATCAGCGCGGGTGACCGGCAGCAGCCAGAAATATTGCGGATTTGCGAATCTAAACATTGCAAATTACGTTTTACGGTATTCTTTTCAGCACCAGATTCGAGAACAGGAACTCCAGCACGAGCAGCCCCAGACCGCCAGCGCCCAGAGCAGGAACTGCTCGTGGTAGGTGACGTTCCGTAACTTCCACCTTGCTCTTTCCAGTTGGTTGATCTGGTCATAAATGGCCTTGAGCTTCCTTGTCCGTGGCGCGGAAATATTGTCCGCCGGTTTGCTCGGCGATCGACCTGAGGGTTTCTCGTCGATCTCGACCTTCGCCATGACGGTTCCTCCGGTCGGCGTGCCGTAGATGTCCACGGCGGGTAGGGGCCATGCCCTCGGTGCCGACGCCGATGGTGTAGACGCGGATGCCCTGCGCCTTGGCAATTTCGGCCGCCGTCTGGGGCGCGATCTCGCCGCGGTTGTTCACACCGTCGGTCAGCAGGATGATGACCTTCGACTTGGCTTCGCTCTCGCGCAGGCGGTTTATCGCCGTGGCCAGTCCGTTGCCGATGGCCGTGCCGTCCTCGATCAGTCCGCTGCGGATGCGTGCCAGCAGCGTCTGGAGCGTTCCCTGATCCGTCGTCAGCGGGCTTTGCGTGAAGGCTTCGCCCGCGAAGGCCACCAGTCCGATGCGGTCGCCGTAACGGTCCGCGATGAACGATCCGGCCACCTCCTTGGCCGCCGTGATGCGGTCGGGGCGGAAGTCCGTGCCAGCATCGAACCCGAAACGTCGATGGCCAGCATGATGTCGATACCCTCGGTGTTCGTGCGCGAAAGACGCTCGACGTCCTGCGGGCGCGCCAGCGCCACGACCAGCAGCGCGAATGCCGCCGCACGCAGCACGAACGGCAGGTGCCGCAGGTAATAACGTATGGTCTTCGGGGCGCGCACGACACCGTCGACCGACGAGATCTGTATCGCCGCCCCGCCCTGCAACGTCCGCCAGACGTAGTAGCCGGCCATCGGTACGAGTGCCGTCAGCAGCCACAGATAGTATGGTGATGCGAAATGCATAGTCCTTGTGTTTTACCAGTTTTTCGTTCCCCGGACGACGACGCCCTGTTTCTCCTTCAGCTTGTCCTGCGTGCGGTCTTCCTGGGCCTGGATGGCATCGAGCATCTGTTCCTGCTCCTGCGGGGAGATACCCGCCGGAACGGGCTGCTGCTGCCCCTCCTGGTCGCCTTCGCCCTCCTTGTCCGGCTGCGAAGGATACTGCTGCCGGTCGCCCTGCTGCTCCTGGTCGCCGCCCTGCTGCTCCTGGTCATCGCCCTTTTGGCCCTTGTCGTCCTGCTGCTGGTCGCCGTCCTGTTTGTCCTGTCCGTTGCCCTGTTGCTGCTGATCCTGGTTCTGGTCTTTGTCCTGGTTCTTGTCGTCGCCGCCACCGCCGCCGTCCTCGTTGTCGTCTATCAGGCGCTTGGTGTAGGCGTAGTTGTACTTGGCCTGCTGGTCGGCAGGGTTCAGCCGCAGCGACTGTTTGTAGCTTTCGAGCGCCTCCTTGTATTTCTGCTGCTTGAACTGGGCGTTGCCCAGGTTGTAGAACGCTTCGGCACGCTCCCCATCCGTACGCAGCGAGTCGGCCGCGGCCCTGCGCATCGTCTGCTCGGCCTTGTCGAACCGTTCGGCCTTGTAGAGCGCGTTTCCGAGGTTGTAACGGGCCTCGAACGATTCGGGTGCGGCCTCCAAAGCCCGCTCGTAACGCTCGATGCTCTTTTCGTAATTGCCCTTGTTGTACTGCCGGTTGCCGCGGCGCACCTCGCTGCGTTCGGGCATGTCCTGCGCCGAAGCGCCGAGGGCGGCAAAGAGAAATACGATATATAGGAGTCTGTACATCTTGTTACGCATTTTGGTTTTGCATCGGGTCCGGTTGCTCCGGCTCCTCCTCTTCGACGACGAGCTTGGTCTCCTCGACGAAATAGAACGCCTTCAGGTAGTCGGCTTCGTTCTGCTCGCCGTCGGGCGTCGCCTTGGCGAACTTCACCAGATCGGCGTCGCGCAGGATCGCCGTAAGGTCCATCCGGGCCTTGTCGGGCAGCTCTTCGCTGCGCATCGCCTCGATGATCTCGTCGGAGGTCATCTCCATGGCGCCCACGCCCCAGCGCGCCGCGATGTAGGTGCGCAGGATGTCCGTCAGTCCCGAATAATATTGCTTGTGCTTGTTGTTCTGCCACAGCTTCTGGTGGTGCAGCGCCTCCAGCGCCTTGATCGCCACGACGTGCGGCGGCTGGGGCGGTGACGGCCTGAACAGGTCGCCGAGGCGTTTGCCGCGGCTCTCCAGGTAGCGCTTCAGCGCATAGGCCGCCGCCAGCAGCAATACGAGTGCGAGCGCGCCCCATTTGGCGTAGCCGCTGACCTCCCCGAACCGGAACGGCAGGTTCCACTGGGGTTTCACGTCGTAGATCGACTGCGATGTCGAGTCGATCTGGAAGGTCGCCACCTGCAGGTAGAGCGAGTCGCGTGCCCAGAGCGTGTCGACGATGTTCTTGTCGGCATAGAGCACCGCCGGGTGGCCGAGATTCCACT
>JBKSUH010000173.1:0-3099 GCA_047233565.1 Alistipes sp. | reverse complement strand
ATACAAGGATCAGCTGGTCGCCACGGGCATGGTCAACGACGGCGACGATGCCCTGAACACGAACGTGGAGGACAGCTACCGCCGGGGCATCGAACTTTCGGCGCAATGGAAAGCCACGGGCTGGTTCACGCTCAGCGGGCACGCAACGTTCAGCCAGAACAGGATCGAGGATTACGTCGACGCCCTCAAGGACAGCCCCACCTTCGGACAGAACCTGGGCGACATGACCATCTCCTACTCGCCCGACGTAATCGCCGGGGTGCTCTTCGACTTCCACTGCAAGGGCTTCGAGGCCGTATTCCACACGCAGTATGTCGGCAAGCAGTATTTCACGAACAACGAAATCGACGCCCTGTCGCTCGACAGCTATTGCACGACCAACCTCAACCTGGGCTATACGCTCCGCACCCGTTCGGCGCGCAGCGTTCGGCTGGGCCTGCTGATCAACAACCTGTTCAATGCGGAATACGAGAGCAACGGCTACGGGTATTCGTACATGGACACGTGGAGCGGACCCGCGCCGTACGCATCGACGAGGCCTACTACTTCCCGCAGGCGCCGCTGAACATGCTGGCGAACGTCACGGTGAAATTTTAAAACGCGCGATTTCAACGTCGCTGAAACCGAATTTCAGCTCTGAAAACTAAATAATTGTACTTCGTGCATTGCGAGGCGTCGCAGATGCCGTGGCAATCCGGGCGAAAGTCGTGACCTTCCAACGCTTCCAGCAGGTTTACCATGTCGGACCTTCGGTCCTCTTCGGAATGACAATACGAATGTTGAAACAATGGACATAAAACTCCTCCTGCAAATCGCCGGCGTCCTGTTGATTGCCTACCTCTGGCTCGAATACCGCGCCGACATCCGGCCGTGGATCGTGGGGCTTGTCATGCTCTCTGATCCACGGGGCGCTCTACTACAAATCGGGGCTGTATGCCGACTGCTCGATGCAGGCTTACTACGTGCTGGCGGGGCTGTACGGGTGGCTCGTGTGGCGCAGGAGGGGCCGAAAACGGACGCCGGGCTGACCGGCTGAAGATGCGGAGGGCGCAAAGCGGGCCGCCGCGCTGCGCATCGGCCACACGCCCCTGCGGACGGTCCCGGCGCTCGCGGGGTCTACGCCGCGGCGCACATCGGGCTGTACCTGCTGCTGACCCGCTTCACGGACAGCACCGTACCCTTCTGGGACGCGGGGACCACGGCGCTGTCGGTCGTGGCGATGTGGATGCTGTCGCGCAAGCTGGTGGAGCAATGGCTCGTGTGGCTGGTCGTGGATCTGGTGACCGTCGGGCTTTACCTCTATAAGGACCTGCCCTACACCGCGGGCTTTACGCCCTCTACTCGGCGCTGGCCGTGGCGGGTTACCTCCGATGGCGGCGGCAGGCCCGGGCTTAAAAATCCGTTTTACCTGCGAACGCGCGAACACGCGAACAAGGGGTGTTCGCCCCTGTTCGCGTGTTCGCCGGTTAAGAACCGATTTGCATTGCGACTGGCAGCTTCGGCCCGCTCTCCGCCCGGTTCTGCGCCCGGTTAGAACCGGGGTTCAGGTTGCAGGGGCCATTTGCACCTCCTCCGCCGCGTTCCGCGGCGAACGATCCCGGCCCGATGCCGGAGCCGTGAAACGAAGGCCCGGCTAAAAGCGCGAGCGCCGGCGTAAGACGCCGGTTTTAAGAGTGAGAGCGTCGTATCGGATATGATCCTTTCTGCGGCCCATCGCCCTTAAACCCGCCTTTTAGGCGGGCGCCCGGAGCCAGCGTTAGGCCGCGTCTTTTAGCCTTTTTGTCGGCGGGTCGGTTTTGCGCCGCTTTTTGCCGACCAAAAGCGGCAAAGACCCGCCAGTCGAAGACTGCGATCGGCACTTTTGCGGAAAAAGGTACAAAGAAGTCTTGCGGGCGAAGACCGCGGTTGTTCTTATTCCGCTACAAGCGATAATGCGGCGGTTTAAAACCGCTTCCAGGGGCGATGCCGAGTTCTGCGCGAACACGCGAACATGCGAACATGGGCGAACACCCTTGTTCGCATGTTCGCGTGTTCGGCGTTCACGACGAGCAAGCCGAAGCCGCCAGCCGCAACCTAAATCCCGCGTCTCAAGCGGGTCAGCCAGATGTTGCGGAACCCACGGGACCGCCCTCGCTCTGAAGCGCGATATACCCGCTGCGGACCGATCCGGTGCACTCGTTCTGCAAAACGCCGTTGACACAGACCGCGATATGATCGCCCACGCAGACGATCTCGGCACAGTTCCATTCGCCTGCGGGCCGCTCACCGCCGCTGCGCTGCCCGGTGAAAGACCCTTCGTTGCTCTCCGCCCGGCGATCTTCGCGCCGCCCAGCCCCAGCAGGTCGCCCGCACCCCGCCTGCAACTGACATCTCGACAGCCTCGGGCCAAGCCGGTCGCCGGCCTGCACGCGCTGGAAAATGCCGCTGTTCGTCGCCTCGCCGATCCAACGCCACTCGGCGTGAAGCCGGTAATCGTC
This sequence comes from Alistipes sp., assembly GCA_047233565.1. Taxonomy (GTDB): domain Bacteria; phylum Bacteroidota; class Bacteroidia; order Bacteroidales; family Rikenellaceae; genus Alistipes. Next base: position 622 of record JBKSUH010000173.1, on the reverse strand, counting down.
GTAAGTCTCCTCCGTGCGCATGTACCCGAACGGACTGCCCGCTATGCGGATATTCCCGTTCTGCCGGAGAAGGCATCGGGCGTCGCCGACGCCCTCAGGTCGGTGACGCACCCATCCGGCGAGGTCCAGCCGTTGAAAAGTTCGGTTCGGTTCGCGTGCACGAACCCGCTGCCAGCGCAGCCAGCGCGCGAAAGAAATCGCATTCTCATCGTCATCGTATCGTTTTCGGAGGTTGAAGGTTCATTCCGGCAGCCCGTGCTCTTCGACATGACGCAGAATCTCCTCGCGCAGGGACTTGGGCGTAACGTTCTGCCGCAGCACAAGCAGGTAGGAATTGCGGATCTGCGCCCGGATAAAGGCATCGGGCAGGTCGCCCGTCGTGCGGATGTCGTTCCAGTGCTTTTTGCTCGAATGCCACGCAGGCGTGACGTCGGGATACTCCTCGCGCAGGGAAACCGCCTCGTCGGGGTCGCACTTCACGGCGACCCGCCCGAAATTCTCCATATCGGCATAGGCATACATCTTCCCGCCGACCTTGTAGACCAGCGTAGTTTCGTCGAAGGGCGTACATTCCTCGGTCAGGGGCAGCGACAGGCAGTAGTCGCGAAAAGCCAGGACATCC
>JBKSUH010000172.1:0-3146 GCA_047233565.1 Alistipes sp. | reverse complement strand
AAACAATCGTTCGCGCAAACAAATGTTTCACGTGAAACATCAGGGCCGTCGGATGCGGGTCGCCGGCTTGCTGACAGCCCGCCTCTGCCCGCCGCAGGCGCCGCTGCTCTCCTGATCCGTATCTCGCCGATAGCCCGATCGGGCGTCTCCGCTTGTCCGACACCGTCGGCCGCTCGTTCGCGAACGGTTGGTTGCGGGATCGGAAAGGCCAGCTACGCGACGGCGGATTCTGCTATGGTGCGATAGGGGAGCGGACGCTTCCAATGACGGCGCGGCTGCGCTCGGTAAAACATTTTCCAAAAGGTAATATATGATAACTGACATGGGCATACGATGTCGACAAGGCGTTGCTCCCGCAAGGCGAAGGTCGCAAGGGCATCCCGCTCTCGCGACCTTCGCCGCGTTTTCCGCACCGTTCGCAGACGTCTAAATTATTCTTGAAATGAACATATTCAATTTCCTATTTAACTATATTACTATGAAAACAGTTAATTAGAGGTCGAGGAAACGGTCATGAGTCACTGAAAGGGATGCAACAGACGAATGAGCGTGACGCGTCGGGGTTTCGTCAGGAACCGCTGTCGCGGGCGCCGGCCTGGCGATGTTGGGCGCGGCGGGGGCGATGACCATGACGGATGGCTGGTTCCGGCGCATGCCGAGACCGCCGAGTACGGCATTCACCTACCACCAGTCCCACTGCGGCGGCATGTGCCCGCTGGCGTGGTGCGCGACGGGCGCATGGTGTCGGTTCAAATGAACCACTGCTGCGACGACCGGTACGAAACCATCTGCGTGAAGGGTATTTCCGGGTCCAGCACATCTACGGCGACCATCGCGTGCAGACTCCGCTTCGACGCACCGGAGAGCGCGGCGCGGGCGTATTCGAGCCTATCTCGTGGGACGAAGCGCTCGACGGTGTGCGACAAGCTCAAGGAGCCCAGGGCAAGTACGGAAACGATTGCGTGGTCATCTCGACGGGCGCCGAAGCGAATTTCCGTGGCTGGCCGCCGGCTGGGCGCGCAGGTGGATGCCAGCTCCGGCATCGACGTGGGCATCGGCAACGGTTTGGATCCGCCATCGGTTTCGGCGGCGGCTACGCGATGGCCACCTGCGAGCTCGCGACTGGGTGTCAAGTCGCGCTCAACGTGGGCAACTTCCGGGTCCAGCCTGCCCAACGTGCGCCTGTTCTTCGAGGCGAAGGAAGCGGCACCGCATGGTGACGGTGGATCCCACTTCTCCACGACGGCCGGCAATCGGATCAGTGGGTGCCCATCACGCCGGGCACCGATGCGCATTCTTCCTCGGCATGGCCAGCGTCATCCTCGACGAGCAGCTCTACGACGAGGACTTCGTGCTGAACCACCTTCTCGCTTCCGTTCTCAGGACGTCGCGACGGGCAAGCCGTGCGCGACCACGCGGAGGATCCTGACGCCGAAGAGCCCGAGACCGGCGAGCAAACCCCTTCTTCGTGTGGGACACGGCGACGAACGAAGGCGGCCTACGACGTCGCGGCCGAAGCCCGCTCTCGAGGGCACCTTCGACGTGGACGGCGCATCCTGCACCACGGTGTTCTCGCTCCTCAAGCAGAAGCAGGTCGAGTACACGCCCGAGTGGGCTGAAAGCGTAAGCGGCGTGCCCGCCGCCACCATCCGCCAACTTGCCCGCGAGTACGCCGAGGGTCCTGCCTGCCTGGCGCTGGGCTGGGGCGGCAACGACAAGATGGGCAACGCCGACATCGCCGGCCACGCTGCCGCAACGCTCGTGGCCCTCACGGGCAACGTGGGCAAGGTGGGCGCCGGCGTGGGCGTGTTCGTGGGCGGCAGCTACAACGGCCATGCGGGCACGCTGGGCGCCTGGGAGCTTCCCGAGGACATGACAGCCGGCACGCTGGAGATGCCGCTGTACGATGCCCGCGAGGGTAACGCCAAGGTGCGCGCCTGCATCTTCTGCGGCGATGTGCTCCAGCAGCACATCGGCAACATGAACAAGACCACCGAGTTCGCGCGCGGCCTCGACTTCATCGTCACTATCGACCCGTACTTCACCGAGGCGAAGTGGGCCGACGTCATCTGCCCGCCACCACGCGCTTCGAGAACGACGAGTGGGAGCGTGAAGATCGGCTGCAACATCGTGCTGCAGAACAAGATCATCGAGCCGTTGTTCGAGGCTCGCACCGACTTCTGATCGGCAAGGAAATCGCCAAGCGTTTCGGCAAAGACCAGTACCTGCCCGCCACGTCCGAGGAATGGGTGGCGAGGTGCTGTCTCCCCCCGACCCGTACGTCTCCGCGCTCACCATCGACAAATCGTGCTGCGAACGGCGTATCCCTGGGGGCACGAGGCGCGCCGAGTTCATGGACCGCTGTTCGCCACCCCCCCACGCGCATGGACGTCTACTACGACGCTCTTGTGGAATACGGTCAGGCGCTTCCTGCCTACGAGCCGCTTGAGGCGCACGCCGTACAAGCTGGCCGAAACCTACCCGCTGCAGTTGGCGAACGTGCGTACGCGCTACCGCATCCACAACCAGTTCAACGATGCCAAGTGGATCCAGCAGTTCGCCGAGCCGCGCATCGAGCTGAACCCCTGGAATGGAAGCGCGGCCTGGCCACGGGAGATGCGGTGGTGTTCCGCGGCTCCTTCAAGTGCCGCGAAGGCCAACGAGTCCATCCGCCCCGGCAGCGCGCATGTTCGAGGGGCAGACGGCCGACTTCCTCATCGAGGCAACGTCCAGAACGTCACGAACGACGGCTACGTCGAGCGAGCGCCGAGCTCATGTGCGCCTGGTCATCGTTCGATACCCTCGTCGAGATCAAGAAAGCGTAGGTGAGCGATCATGACCAAGCTTGGCATCGCCATCAACCTTGAGCGTTGCGTCGGGTGCAACACCTGCGCGAACGCCTGCAAGATGCAGAACAACGTGCCCATGGGAATGCTGTGGAACCGCATCCTCACGAAAGGCTGCGACGTCATGGACGGAGCCGTGGGGGAGTACCCCGACCTCGCGCGCACCTACCTGCCGGTGCAATGCCAGCACTGCGAGAACGCGCCCTGCCAGAAGGCGTGCCCGACGGGTGCCACGTACAAGGATGACAAGGGGCGCGTGGAGGTGGACTACGACAAATGCATCGGCTGCCGCATGTGCAT
>JBKSUH010000171.1:0-3173 GCA_047233565.1 Alistipes sp. | reverse complement strand
TTCTTCACGAGCGAAAGTTCGCCCTCGGGCATCGGCTCGGAGCGCAGCCGTTCGATTTCGGCGTAAATCTCGCGCAGGGCCTCCTGCGTGACCTCCGTCCCGACCTGTGCCGCTACGGCGAAATAGCCCTCCCGTTCGAAGTTGACCATGGCGGCCACCACGCCGTACATATAGCCGTGCTCCTCGCGCAGGTTCTGCATCAGGCGCGAACCGAAATAACCGCCCAGGGCGGATGCCACGACCTGCATGCCGAGGAAATCGGGATGCTGGCGCGGGAAGAGCATGCGTCCGATGCGGATCGAAGACTGCACGGCGCCGGGGTGTTCGACGAAGGCTTCGTGCCGGGTTACGGGCGCCGGAAACGGCGTCCCGGTTTCGACTCCGACCGCGGCAGCCGCTCCGCGAGGGCGGCCACGGCTTCCCGTTCCTGCTCGCCGATGCGTCCGCTGCACACCACGAAGCCGTTGGCGGCCGTAATGGCGGGCGTAGAATTCGCGACGTCGGCCCGCGTCAGGCGGTCGTAATCGTTTTCGTCGGCCGAAATGCCGTAGGGGTGTTCGGGACCGAACATCGTCCGGGCGAACGCTTCGCGGGCTTCGACGTCCACTTTCGTACGCTCGATGGCCAGCCGCTGTTTGCGCTTGGCGCAGTAGGTGCGCAGCTCCTCCTCCGGAAATGTCGGATGCAGGAGCACCTGCTCGGCCACGGCCAGCGTCTGTCCGAAGAATTTGGAGAGCGTGCAGAAGCTGATATAGGCGTAGTCCCGGTCGATGTTGACGTCGAAATAGGAGCCGTAATAGTCGAGCTGTTCGGCGATCTGCTGCGCCGTCATGTCGCGCGTGCCTTCTGCGAGCATGTCTGCCGCGGCCGATGCCGAGAAGGGAACCCGCTGCACGGCCGATCCGGCGCGGAACACGAAGGTGATGCGCAGCACTTCGAAGTCGTCCGAGGCGAGCGTGTAGAGCGTGGCGCCGTTGGCGAGCGTCGTCTTTCGGCCTGCGGGACCTCGACGGTCGCGGGTATTACGAGAGGCGGTTGTGTCATTTGCTTGCTTTGTAAATGAGGGTGGAACAGTTTTCGGGCCGGAACGTGCGGCGGCTGAAGTCGATGATGTCGTCGGTAGTGACGGCCGGTAGGCCGCAACCTCGCGGTTGACGAGCGGCAGGTCGCCCAGCATCTCGTAGAAGCCGAGGTTCATCGCCTTGTTCATTACGTTCAGTTCGCCGAAGAGCGTGTTGGCTTCGAACTTGTTTTTGACCTTCTCGACCTCGTAATCCGTCGCAGGCCGGGTCCGGAGCGCTTCGATTTCGGCGCGGAAGGCCGCTTCGGCCTGTTCGGGTGTCGTCTCCGGCAGGAGCTGGCCCGTGAAGACGAAGAGTCCGGGATCGACGTCGCCCGAAATGTAGGCGTTCACCGACGAGAGCAGCCGCTGCTCCTTGACCAGATGGGTGTAGAGCCGCGCCGAGTCGCCGCCGGCCAGCAGGTCCGACACGAGGTCGGCGATGTAGAAGTCGGGCGAGGTGCGTCCGCCCATGTGGAAGGCCAGCGAAACCGTCGTGGCGGGGACGTCGCGCTCGGCGACCTCGCGGCGTGGTGCGGTCTGGACCGGTTCCTGACGGATGTGGTCCGGGGCCGCAGGCCGGTTGGCGAGCGGCTCGAACCACTTTTCGGCCAGATCGAGCATCTTCTCTTCGTCAATGTCGGCCGAGATCGAAAGAATGGCGTTCGAAGGGCGGTAGTGGGCGCGGTAGAAGGCCTGTACGTCGTCGAGTGTCGCTCCGGCGATGTGGTCGGGCGTGAGCCCGATGGTCGCCCAGCGGTAGGGGTGGACTTTGTAGGCCAGTGCCCGCAGCAGCATCGGCTGGTCGCCGTAGGGCTGGTTGAGGTAGCGCTGGCGGAACTCCTCGATCACCACGCGTTTCTCCGCCTCGAGTTTTTCGGGGGTGATGTCCAGCCCCTCCATGCGGTCGCTTTCGAGCCACAGTGCGGTCTCGATGTTGTCCTTCGGGAGTGTGATGTAGAAATCCGTATAGTCGTTGTTGGTGAAGGCGTTGTTGTCGCCGCAGGCCATCTGCACGGGCAGGTCGAAATTCGGGATTTCGCGCGTGCCGCGGAACATCAGGTGTTCGAACAGATGGGCGAAACCCGTGCGCGCGGGGTTCTCGTTGCGCGCCCCGACCTTATATAATATGTTTACTGCGGCGAGTTTCGAAGCCTTATCCCGGTTGACGACGACCGTCAGGCCGTTCGCCAGTGTTCTCTTCTTGTATTCGATCATGGATGCAAAGATAGTAAAAAAGCAGCGGCAGGAAAATTTAGTGACGCCTCATTTGAAGATGGATTCGAAGACTATGAAGTTTGGGGATTGGAATCCATTACCCTGCCGCTGCGTGTGGAAAACGCTTCGGCAGAAAACGGGAAGAGTGGTGCCGAACCTGTGGCCCATGGCTCTGGTCAGCCTCTATCCCACAAATCACAGCACGCACCCTTCTGGGTACGATCTGTATTGTGGGATAACAAAAAATTTACCAGATTTTAGGGCCCCAATACTATCGTTTATACACGATGATATGTAAAGAACGAATTATGGAACAAAATTAGGAAAAAAATCCCGATTTGCAATCGCCGCGCCCGAACAACCTATTTATCGGCCTTTATTTCCCAGTGTTTCGCCGCGTAAAATTTGTTGACGGCCAAAAAATTATCTGTTTTCTCAACCGCCAATGTGCCTGTGAAAAAATTCCGCAGCTTTTTCCGGCCCGGGATTTGCCTTGCCGGCAGGGGTGGCGCTCCGGCCCCGTGCACGCACAGCCCGGACTGTGCCCGCGAGGGCGTGGCAGGTAATCCGCTATCGGATAATAAGTTCGGCAAGTCGGTGATTATCCGCGAGTTCGCTGTTAAATAAATAACAACCCCGTTGTTATTCCAATAACATCCTGCGTAGTGAAAAAACCGGATGATTTGTCAGAAAATCGGACTGATTTTTCCGCCGGAATTGTTATCTTTGCAACGCATTTTGTCCCGAATCCAGGAAAAACACACAATATCATCTAAAATTTCAACAAAATGGCAGAAAAGAAATTTATCACTTGTGATGGTAACTACGCTGCGGCACATGTTGCATACATGTTCTCGGAAGTTGCGGCGATCTATCCCATCACGCCGTCGTCGAC
>JBKSUH010000170.1:0-3193 GCA_047233565.1 Alistipes sp. | reverse complement strand
AGGGCTCGACATGCTGTGCTTCGAAATAGCTGGAATCGACGAAAACGGCAACGACCTGAAATGGGACATGATCCATTACGACGTACAGCTGTTCGGCGGCGTAGTGCTCCACAAAGGTAAAATCGCCGAGATGGCGACGGGTGAAGGAAAGACACTCGTGGCGACGCTCCCCGTATTCCTCAACGCACTGGCCAAGAAGGGCGTGCACCTGGTCACGGTGAACAACTACCTGGCCAAGCGAGACTCGGAGTGGATGGGCCCGATGTACCAGTTCCACGGGCTTTCGGTAGCCTGCATCGACGACACGCAGCCCAACTCCGACGCCCGCCGCAAGGCATACATGGCCGACATCACGTTCGGTACGAACAACGAATACGGCTTCGACTACCTGCGTGACAACATGGCCTCGTCGCCGGCCGATCTGGTGCAGCGCAAGCACCACTTCGCCATCGTCGACGAGGTCGACTCGGTGCTGATCGACGACGCCCGTACGCCGCTCATCATCTCCGGCCCGGTACCCAAAGGCGACGACCAGCTCTTCGAGCAGTACTGCCCGGCCATCGACCATCTCTACAACCTGCAGAAAAACCTCGTGACGGGCCTGCTGGCCGAGGCACGCCGGCTTATCTCGGAGGGCAAGAACGACGAGGGCGGCGTGAAGCTCTACCGTGCCCACAAGGGCCTGCCCAAGTACAAGCCGCTGATCAAATACCTCTCGGAAACGGGCGTCAAGGCACTGATGCAGAAGACCGAGAACACCTACATGCAGGACAACAACCGCCGTATGCCGGAGATCACCGACGACCTGTTCTTCGTCATCGACGAAAAACTCAATTCGGTGGAACTGACCGACAAGGGACACGAGGTGCTGTCGAAATATTTCAACGAGGACGGGTTCTTCGTGCTGCCCGACATCGGCGCCGAGGTGGCCGAGCTGGAGAAGAGCGGACTTTCGGCCGAGGAGCGGGCCCGCAAACGCGACGAGGTGATCAACGACTACTCGATCAAGTCGGAGCGCGTGCACACGGTGCATCAGCTGCTGAAAGCCTACGCCATGTTCGAGAAAGACGTCGAATACGTGGTGATGGACAACAAGGTGAAGATCGTCGACGAACAGACGGGGCGTATCCTCGACGGGCGCCGCTATTCGGACGGCCTGCACCAGGCCATCGAGGCCAAGGAGCACGTGAAGGTCGAGGCTGCGACGCAGACCTTTGCAACGATCACGCTGCAGAACTATTTCCGCATGTACCACAAGCTGGCCGGTATGACCGGTACGGCCGAAACCGAGGCTTCGGAGTTCTGGAGCATCTACAAACTCGACGTCGTGGTGATCCCGACGAACCGCCCGGTGATCCGCGACGACCGCCAGGATTTGATTTACAAGACCAAGCGTGAGAAATACAACGCCGTGATCGAGGAGATCGTGAAGCTGGTCGAGGCGGGACGCCCCGTACTGGTGGGCACCACCTCGGTCGAGATTTCGGAGTTGCTGAGCCGCATGCTCAAGCTCCGCGGCATCAAGCATAACGTCCTCAATGCCAAGCAGCACCAACTGGAGGCGCAGGTCGTGGCCGAGGCGGGCCGCTCGGGACAGGTGACCATCGCCACCAACATGGCCGGCCGTGGTACCGACATCAAGCTGACGCCCGAGGTCAAGGCAGCCGGAGGTCTTGCGATCATCGGCACCGAACGCCACGAAAGCCGCCGCGTCGACCGCCAGCTGCGCGGACGTGCCGGACGTCAGGGCGACCCCGGATCGTCGCAGTTCTTCGTATCGCTCGAAGACGACCTGATGCGCCTGTTCGGGTCGGGCCGCATCGCCTCGATGATGGATCGCATGGGGCTGAAAGAGGGCGAGGTGATTCAGGCCGGCATGATGACGCGGGCCATCGAGCGCGCCCAGAAGAAGGTCGAGGAGAACAACTTCGGCATCCGCAAACGCCTGCTGGAGTACGACGACGTGATGAACTCGCAGCGCGAGGTGATCTACACGCGCCGCCGCCACGCGCTCTACGGCGAGCGGATCGAAATCGACCTGAACAACATCATGTACGACTACGCCGACAACTTCGTGGAGGTCAACCGCGGCATCGAATTCGAGGATTTCCGGTTCGAGCTGATCCGCGAAGTCGCCATCGAGCCCTCGTTCGACGAGGCGACCTACGGCTCCGCAAAACCTGCCGAGCTGGCCGAACTGATCGTAAAAGACCTCAAGGATGCCTATGCACGCCGCGCGAAATCCGTGGCCGACACGGTACGCCCCGTGATGGAGCGCATCTACGAGGATCGGAAAGAGCAGTTGGATTCGAACATCTATTTCCCGATCACCGACGGCCACCTGGGTTACAACGTCCCGGTAAACCTGCTGAAATGCAAGAATTCGGACGGGGCGGAGATCTTCAGGGTATTCTCGAAGGTGGTGATGTTCACCTCGATCGACGACGCATGGCGCGAGCACCTGCGCGAGATGGACGACCTGCGCCAGAGCGTGCAGAATGCCACCTACGAGCAGAAAGACCCGCTGCTGATCTACAAGTTCGAATCGTTCGGGCTGTTCTCAAAGATGATCGTCAAGGTCAACCGCGACGTGCTGTCGATCCTCAACAAGGCCTATATTCCGTGCGGGACCAGAACGCCGAAGCCGTACAGCGCCAGCGTCAGGAGCGCGCCAAGGTGGACGTGAACAAACTGCAGGCTTCGCGCATGCAGGGCGGACAGGCCGGCACAGGAAAACGAAACCGATGCCGATGCCCGTCGAAAAAGTGGGCGCAACGATCCCTGCCCTGCTGCAAGAAGCGGAAGCCGAAATACAAACAGTGCCACGGCAAAGGAATGTAAACCGGAATGGGTTACAACGAGGAAAAACAACGCCAGCTGGACATGCGTTACCTGCGCATGGCCCGCATCTGGGCTGAAAATTCGTACTGCGTACGGCGCAAGGTCGGGGCGCTGATCGTCAAGGACAAGATGATCATTTCCGACGGTTACAACGGCACGCCCTCGGGCTTCGAGAATGTCTGCGAGGACGAGAACGGCAAGACCAAACCCTACGTACTCCATGCCGAAGCGAACGCCATCACGAAGGTCGCCAAAAGCGCCAACAACTGCGACGGCTCGACGCTCTACATCACCGCGGCGCCCTGCATCGAATGTTCGAAACTCATCATCCAGGCAGGTATCAAGCGAGTGG
>JBKSUH010000169.1:0-3218 GCA_047233565.1 Alistipes sp. | reverse complement strand
CAACACAACCCCGCGGCAGCGCAGGGGTTGCGCGCAGGGGAGAGCATCAAGATACCCTTCGTATCGGACGTCCCCCAGCCCAAGTCGGATCGCAAGCTGCGCAAGACTTTCGACATCCATACCGTGACGCAGGGCGAGACGCTCTACGGCATCTCGCGCAAATACGAGATCCCGATCCAGACCGTCATCGAGGACAATCCGAACCTCGACCCGGCGCACCTGCGCCTCGGGGAGCGCATCCTGATCCGCAAGAAGGAGATCGGCTCCGAAGACGAAGCCGGCACGAGGGAGCAGTGGGAGGCCTACCGCAATTCGCTCAACAGCGTAGCCGAGGAGGGTTTCGCCTACCACATCGTGAAACCGGGCGAAACCTTCTATTCGCTTTCGCGCCGCTTCGGTATCACCGAGGATCGGCTCGGGACACTCAACGGGGGGCTGAAACCCGCCGACCTGAAAGCCGGGGCGATCATCAAGGTTCCGGGTTCTCCCGAAGAGCTGGCCGCCGGGGAGCGGCAGCCTGCCGACACCGTGCGCGCGGACTCCGTCCCCGACCTCTCCGCCGACAACAGGGTGAAGGAGATCGAATTCCGCGCACTGCGGCGCAGTGCGACGCTCGACGTCGCCCTGCTGCTGCCGATGGACGCCGGCACCCCCAATCCCAGCTATCTGGAGTTTTATCAGGGATTCCTGCTCGGACTGGACAGCGTGAAGACCAAATACGGCTATTCGGTGAACGTCTGTCTGTATAACACGGCCCGCGATGCGGAGAAAATCCGCGAAATCACCGAGAGCGACGCCTTCCGCAATACCGACCTGATCATCGGTCCGGTCTACGAGGAGGGGCTGTATCCGGTCATCCGGTTCGCCGAGGAGCACAACGTGCCCGTCGTTTCGCCGCTGGCCAACATCACGGGCATGAACAGCGACGTGCTGTTCCAGATGGCGCCCGACCCGGCGCACAAATGGGAAAAGGCCGCCGAACTGGTGAACGGGGACCGGCAGGTAGCGCTGATCTACACCGAAAGTACGGACAAGGAGTTCGAGAAGGAGATACTGACGCTGTCGGCGATTCGGACTATAAGAAGCATACCTATAAATATGTCCATCCGTCGGCCCGCACGAACAGCAATTCGGGCGACCTGACGCCGCTGCTGGACAACGGCGCCGACAACGTATTCATCGTCATGTCCGACAACGAGGTGGACGTGGACCGCATTCTGGCGGCCATCGCTTCGGCCGACACCAACATATCGAGCCGCGGCCGCACGGCCCCGGTTCGTCGTGCTGGGCAATACCCGCTGGAACCGCATGAACAACATCGACCGCACGATGTTCTTCAAGGACCGCGTGATCTTCATCTCGACCTACCACGCCAAGCGCGACTCGCAGACGATTCTCGATTTCGACCGTGCCTATATCCGCGCCTTCGGCGCATTGCCTTCGCTCTACTCCTACCGCGGTTACGACGCCGCCCTGATCTTCTGCCCCGCGATGTACAACGACATCGAATACGACATGGAAGGACGCAGCTATACGCCGCTGCAAACCACCTATGTCTTCGGCCAGGGCGAGCAGCGCGACAACCACGTCAACCGCAACTGGACGCGGGTGAACTACAACAGCGACTTTACGATCACCATCGAATAAAGCGACCCCTATGGCAGCATTGACCAATACGATCCCCGAAAAAACCATCGAGCGGCTGAGCGAATACCGCCGTACGCTCCTAGCCAGCCACAAGCAGGGGATCACGCATATCTTCTCGCACGTGCTGGCGGGCATCCACGGCATCACGGCCGTGCAGGTCCGGCGCGACCTGATGCTGATCGGCTTTTCGAGCGATACGAAGAAAGGGTACGACGTGCAGGTGCTCATCGAATACATCAGCCGAATCCTCGACAGCCCTTCGCAGATGAATATCGCCGTGCTGGGCATGGGACACCTCGGACAGGCCATCACCAAATATTTCAACGGCAAGGGTCTCAAACTGAAAATCACCGCCGCGTTCGACGTCGATCCCGGCAAGGTCGGCAAGACCATCGACGGCATTCCGTGCTATCACATGGATACGTTCGAAGAGATCGTCGAGGACAAGGACATCAGCATCGTGATCGTCTCCTCGCCGACGCAGGTGGCGCCGAGTCTGGTCGTTCCGATCATCAACGCCGGAATCCGTGGCGTGCTGAACTTCACCTCCACGCCGCTGAACTTCCCGCAGGGATCGTGGTCGAGAATTACGACATCACCACGCTGCTCGAAAAAGTAGCCTACTTCGTCAAGGAGAACGAAGAGAAAAACAGCAGCAACACCTAAACAAAGAGCGGCAGGAGAGAGAGCAATGAGGGTTTTTTACGGGTTCGATGCACTTCCGCATTTCGTCCGTCCGACGGTGACCGTCGGATCGTACGACGGCGTGCACAGCGGGCACCTGGCCCTGCTGCGTACCGTTGCCGGGAGGGCTCGCGCACAGGGCGGCGAGAGCGTCGTACTCACGTTCGAACCCCATCCCCGCGTGACGCTCGGCCGGGCCGACGGCCTGCGGCTGCTGACCTCGCTCGAAGAGAAAATTTACCTGCTCGGACAGCAGGGCATCGACAACCTGATCGTCATCCCGTTCGACAAGGCATTCAGCGCCCTTGCGCCCGACACGTTCATCCGCGACTACCTCGTGGGGCGCATCGGCGCCGAAACGCTGGTCGTGGGCTTCAACCACCGCTTCGGGCGCGACAAGCAGGGCAGTTACGACTATCTGGGCAGCCACGGCTTCGGACTGGAGGTCGTGGAAGTCGGCGAATGCGACGTGGACGCCGAAAAGGTCAGCTCCACCGTCATCCGCCGCCTGGTGGCGCAGGGCGACATGGCCCGTGCAGCCCGCCTGTTGTCGCATCCCTACCTCGTCATCGGGACGGCGGCGGCCGGCCGCATCCGCACCGACGACCCCCTCAAGCTCCTGCCGCCCGCAGGGTCGTACCAAGTCCGCATCGGCGGCCGGCCTGCAAGGCTGACTGTCGACACATCACAAAATCTGATAATCCGCGACGGCTGCCCCGACGGGCGTGCCGTCCTAACCTTTTAAGCACCATGCTGAGTTACGATTGCCAAATCCGCGTGTGGTACAAGCACACCGACCAGATGGCCATCTGCCACCATTCGAACTACATCTGTTACTACGAAGCCGCACGCAGCGAACTGCTCCGCTATCTGGGCATGTCCTTCGC
>JBKSUH010000168.1:0-3301 GCA_047233565.1 Alistipes sp. | reverse complement strand
ATATTCCACCACCACGCGACGGTCGCCCGGAGTATAGTCGCGCGCTTCGCCGCCGGGACGAAACAGGTGCCGCTTGTCGTACCAGGCAACCCCGCCCGAAGGCTTCACGAAAAACATCCGGTTGCGGAACTCCCCGTTTTCGGCGATGACGACGCTGCCCACGACAGCTTTGCCGTATTGTGCCGCCCAGCGCCGCATGGTCGAAGCGACAAGCCCGTCGGCAGGCTCGGCGACACGGGCAGGGCGCAGTTTGAACCCCGTGGCGAACATTTCGGGCAGCACGGCAATATCAGCATCGGCCGCCGCAACGATAGGCTCCAGACGTTCCAGGTTCCGGGCGGTGTTTTCCCACTCCATATCGACCTGACAGATAGCTACGCGTATTTTCATAGGAAACTTCTCTTTTGTAACAAATATATGAAATTTTCTTACAGTTTGCACTTTTGCAAGAAAAAGCGGGACATCCTGTAAGACATCCCGCAAATTTCATGCGATCCGCGCATACCGACGCGGCGCGGCGTAAGCCGGAACAGAGCGGCGAACCGGGTCAGCTTTCTCCGAGCCGCCACACGGTAACGGACGAAGCGTTGCTCCGCTGGTGCAGCACCGAGACTTTGCAGGGCACGAAATCCGAAGCGCCGCACGTCCAGACATCGACGAACTGCTGGGGCTGCGCTCCGCAAGCGGGAACCATGTGCTCTGCACCTGAATCATCACCCGGTGTCCGGCGCGGAACGTATGCGCGATGTCGGTCATGCGGAACGGCACGCGGGCCGGAACGCCCGGCGTAAAGGCTTTGGGGCGCGAGAACCCGTCGCGGAAACGCCCCCGCATCACGTCGCCGCGCACGAGCATCCGGCAGCCGGACTGCGGATCGTCGTCGGGGAAAACGTCAATCAGCCTGACGACAAAATCGGCGTCGGTGGTCGAAAGGATCACCTCCAGCTCGACATCGACGGGTCCCGCGAGGTCATATCCCCGTCGAGCGGCTCGGTGACGAAGGTCAGCACGTCGGAACGGTCCGACACGAAGCGCTGGTCGGCGAGCATATACTCTTTGGGGCGGCGTTCGCCGAAGGATTCGATATAGGGCACAGGGTCGGCCGGATCGGACGTATAGGCGGAGGCGGAGCTTTTGGCCGTCGGGCGGCGGGTTTCGAGACGTCCGCCGTCGGAGAGGTAGAAGGTGAGCTTACGCGCTTCGCGCGGCGTCCAGCGGTCGAAAGCATGCCAGCGGTTGTCGCCCGACGAGAAAACCGCGGCGGCGGAAGCGGGTCCGCGGCGCCCTCGCCCTTGAGGTAATGGTCGAAGAAAGGGAGTTCGAAATGCTCCATGTAATATTCCCACGAGGCATCGCTGCCGAAATCGAACGCCCCGAGCGTCCGGCCGCCGTTACGCCACGCCCCATGCGCCCACGGGCCCACGACCAGATGGCACGGCGTCGAAGGGCTCTGCCTGTTCAGGGCCCGGTAGAGGGTCCACGCCCCGAAGCAGTCCTCGGCATCGAACGTCCCGCCGACGACGAGCACCGCAGGCTGGACGTTGTAACAGGCACGGCGCAGGTCGCGTTCCTGCCACCACGCGTCGTAATCGGGATGCGCGGACATCTCTTCCCAGAAGGGGTTGGGTTTCAGCAGCCCGGTAAGTTCCGCAAGCGCCGTATGCTCCAGGAAGAACGTCCGCTCGTCGGGCTGGGTCTGCCGGGACATGGAGGGCATTTTCGCGGCCGGAACACGTCCGGGAGGGGTATTCATACCGCTCAGGAAGCGGTAGGAGTCGGTGAGCATCAACACCCCGTTGTGATGCACATCGTCGCCCATGAACCAATCGGTGACGGGAGCCTGCGGGGAGACGGCCTTCACGGCGGGATGGCCGCAAAGGCCGCCCATCATGGCGTAGAACCCCGGATAGGAACACCCGGCGAAACCCACCCGACCGTTGTTGTGCGGGATGTGCCTGACCAGCCAGTCGACCGTGTCGTAGCTGTCGGTCGTCTCGTCGGTCTCACCGCTGCCGGCGGGCCGGACATGCTCGAAGTCGCCCTCGCTCATATAGCGCCCCCGGACATCCTGCATGACGATGATATAGCCGCGGTCGACGTAGCTGCGCAGATAGCCTTTCTCAAACCCCTGCGGGAAGCGTCCAGCACCATAGGGCCCGCAGCCGTAAGGCGTACGAAAAATGATGACGGGGGCTTCGCCGGGCGCCTTGGGCGTATAGACCGCCGTGTAGAGGGCTACGCTGTCGCGCATGGCGATGCGGTACTCGGCCTTGTCGTACAGTTCGGCGACGGGCTGCCCGGCAAAGGCCGCGGCCGCCGTGAGCAATCCTGCGAGCAGGAGTGCGGAAAATAGGCGCAGCTTCATGGTCGGGAGTTTTCGGTTAGTGTCCGAAAGGTACGCTTTTTCCGCAATAGCCAAAGCCTCGGCGGAAAATCGGATTCATTCGAAGCGGCGGGTCCGATCTATTCCCGCGCGGAAAGTTGCATAGCCGCGAAATTAAACGTACTTTTGCAGGCGGTCAATTCCGCAAAAACGATATGCTCAGAGCAGGACGCACCCAGAAACTCACCGTAAGCCGTGTTTCGGAATACGGATTATACCTCACCGACGAGGAGCAGAACGAGGTTCTGCTGCCCAACCGTTATATCTCCCTCGCCGACAAACCCGGCGACGAAAAGGAGGTTTTCGTCTACCACGATTCGGAAGACCGCCTCGTGGCGACTACCGAAACGCCGCTGCTCCGCGCCGGGGAGGCGGGTTACCTGCGCGTGGTGGACAAGACCGTGCACGGGGCATTCCTCGACTGGGGCTGTACGGCAAGGATCTTTTCCTGCCCAACCGCAACCAGCAGGGCGGCATCCTCGCGGGACGGAGTTACATCGTATACCTCTATGAAGACAGCATCACGGGGCGCTGCGTGGCGACCACCAAGCTCAAGGGCTTCATCAACAACGACCTGGTCACGGTGGAACCGCGCCAGGAGGTAGACCTGCTGGTCGCCTCGGAAAGCCCGATCGGCTACCGCGTGATCGTCAATAACCGCCATTGGGGCATGCTATACCGCAACCAGGTATTCCGCCCCGTAGCCATCGGCGACCGCATGAAGGGCTACGTCCGCAAAATCACCGAGGACAACCGCATCGACGTAAGCCTCCAACAGGAAGGATATGCGCAGGTCAAGGATTCGGCAGAGGTTTTGCTGCAACTGGTGATCGGCAACGGCGGGCACTTGCCGTTGAACGACGACAGTTCCCCGGAGGAGGTGAAACGCCTTACGGAGATGAGCAAAAAGGTCTTTAA
>JBKSUH010000167.1:0-3359 GCA_047233565.1 Alistipes sp. | reverse complement strand
AGGTGTATTGCGTGATGACCGACTGCATCGTACGCCCGCGCTCGCAGACGTCGCGCAGGATACGGCGCGCCAAGCGTATGTCGGCGTCCGTGTCCACATAGACCTTGATGTCCATCATGTCGCGCAGCTCCTTGTTTTCGAAGATCAGGATGCCGTCGACGATGATTACCTTCGAAGGCTTCACGCACACGGTTTCCGCCGTACGGTCGTGGTCGACGAACGAGTAGACCGGGTGCTCGATGGGGACGTTGTCCTTCAGCGCCTTGATGTGGTCGACCAGCATCTGCGTGTCGAACGCCTGCGGATGGTCGTAATTGAGTTTCGTGCGTTCCTCGTAGGTCAGCTCGGGGTGCGCCTTGTAGTAGTAATCGTGGCAGAGCGTTACGACGTCGTCGCCCTCGAAAGCCTCCTGCAGACGCTTGACGAGGGTCGATTTTCCTGAGCCGGTTCCTCCGGCGACTCCGATAACGGTAACTTTCATAGTGTCGGCCAATTAGTGCGGTTATATAAAGAAAAGGATCGCACCTTTCGCAAGGGCAATCCTCTTCCTGATTTCGATTATGCGTCGATGTTCGCGTAATGTGCGTTCTTCTCGATGAACTCGCGGCGGGGCGGCACTTCGTCGCCCATCAGCATCGAGAAGATACGGTCCGCTTCGGCGGCGTTCTCGATATTGACCTGACGCAGAATGCGCGTGTCGGGGTTCATCGTCGTGTCCCACAGCTGATGGGCGTTCATCTCGCCGAGACCTTTGTAACGCTGCACGTGCGCCCCCTTGCCGAATTCGGCGGTGATGGTGTCGCGTTCCTTCTCCGTCCAGCAATAGCGCTCCTGCTTGCCTTTCTTCACGAGGTAGAGGGGCGGGGTGGCGATGTAGACGTGGCCGTTCTCGATCAGCTCCTTCATCTTGCGGAAGAAGAACGTCAGCATCAGCGTCGCGATGTGGCTGCCGTCGACGTCGGCATCGGTCATGATGATGATCTTGTCGTAGCGGAGTTTCTCCAGGTTGAGCGCCTTGCTGTCCTCCTCGGTGCCGATCGTCACGCCCAGCGCCGTGAACATGTTCTTGATCTCCTCGTTCTCCCACATGCGGTGCTCCTGCGCCTTTTCGATGTTCAGGATCTTACCGCGCAGCGGCATGATGGCCTGGAAATTACGGTCGCGGCCCGATTTGGCCGTGCCGCCTGCCGAGTCACCCTCGACGAAGAAGATTTCGGCGATCGAACGGTCGCGGCTCGAACAGTCGGCCAGTTTGCCGGGGAGCCCGGCTCCCGAAAGCACGGTCTTGCGCTGCACCATCTCACGGGCGTGGCGTGCCGCATGGCGTGCCGTTGCGGCCAGGATGACTTTCGAAACGATGGCCTTGGCATCCTTGGGGTTCTCCTCCAGATAGTGCCCCAGGGCGGCGGACATCGCCTGGTCTACGGCAGCCGAGACCTCGTCGTTGCCCAGCTTGGTCTTGGTCTGGCCCTCGAACTGCGGCTCCTGCACCTTCACCGAAACCACGGCCGTGAGACCCTCGCGGAAGTCGTCGCCGTTGATGTCGAACTTCAGCTTGGCGAGCATGCCCGAATCCTCGGCGTATTTCTTGAGCGTGCGGGTCAGCGCGCGGCGGAAGCCCGTCAGGTGCGTACCGCCCTCGATGGTGTTGATGTTATTCACATAGGAGTGCACGTTCTCCGAGAACGAGTCGTTGTACTGCATGGCCACCTCGACCGGGACGCCGTTCCTTTCGGTGTCGAGGTAGATGATCTGGTCGATGATCGGCGTGCCGCGCGTGGCGTCGAGGTACTGGACGAACTCCTTGAGGCCCTCTTCCGAATAGAAGTGGTCTTCGCGGGTCTTGCCTTCGTCGTCCTTGCGCTTGTCGTAGAGGTTCAGGCGGATGCCCTTGTTCAGGAATGCCAGTTCGCGCAGGCGGTTGGCCAGGATGTCGTATTTGTATTCGGTGGTAGCGTGAAGATCGCCGTCGGGCTTGAAGGTGATGTCGTACCGCGGTCGTACATTCGCCGACCACCTCGACCTGCGAGGTCGGGCGCCCTTGCTGTATGTCTGGCGGTAATCTTGCCGTCGCGGCTGTGATCTCGGCGATCAGCAGGTCGAAAGCGCGTTGACGCACGAGACGCCGACGCCGTGCAGACCCCCGAACCTTGTAGCTGCCCTTGTCGAACTTGCCGCCGGCATGGAGCACCGTAAGCACGACTTCGAGTGCCGATTTGCCCTCCTTTTCGTGGTAGTCGGTCGGGATGCCGCGGCCGTTGTCGCGTACGGTGATGGAGTTGTCCTCGTTGATCGTCACGTCGATGTCGGTGCAATAGCCCGCCAGCGCCTCGTCGATCGAGTTGTCGACCACCTCGTAGACCAGATGGTGCAGACCCTTCTCACCTATGTCGCCGATATACATGGCGGGGCGCTTGCGCACCGCCTCAAGCCCTTCGAGAACCTGGATATTCGAAGCGGAATATTCTTCTTCTTGCTTTTTTACGTTTTCTAATTCGGTACTCATCTGTTGTCTTTAAAATATCGTACAAATATACGAAATATTTCCGGATAATCCAATAGCCCAAATCCCCAAGATCAGCCCAGCTCCGCCTTGAGGTCGACCTCGCGGATATGCCCCTGCGCAAAGAGGATGGCGCGCGCAGGGTAGTTCTCGATCAGGGCGGTGTTGTGCGTGGACATGACCACGGCACAGCCGCGGCCGGCGATCTCCTGGAAAAGCTGCATGATGCCTTCGGCCGTCACGGGGTCGAGGTTGCCTGTCGGTTCGTCGGCCAGCAGCACCTGCGGGTTGTTCAGGATCGCGCGGGCGATGACCAGTCGCTGCTGCTCGCCCCCCGAGAGTTCGAACGGCATTTTGTAGCTTTTGGCCCCGAGGTCTACGAGCTTGAGCACCTGGTCGATCCGCTCCCGGATCTCGTCTTCGCGCTTCCATCCCGTGGCCTTCATCACGTAATAGAGGTTCATGAAGACGTTGCGGTCGGTGAGCAGCTGGTAGTCCTGGAATACGATACCGATCCGGCGGCGGAGGTGGGGGATGTCGCGGCGCCTGAGCCTGCGCAGGTCATAGCCTGCCACCCGCCCTTCGCCGGTGAGCAGCTGCACCTCGGCGTACAGGGTTTTGAGCAGGGTGCTCTTGCCGCTGCCGACGCGCCCGATCAGGTAAACGAATTCGCCCGGAGCCACGCACAGGTTCACATCCGACAGCACCATCTCGCCCCGGCGCATCAGCTTCTCGGCCGAGGTGCTGCCGAACGGGTTGTCCGCATGGTAGATGGCTGCGTTTTTCAGCCTTACGACATATTTTTCGCTCATAGGTTCTGGTCGCTGGAATTATTTTCCAAAGATAGTCAAAATAT
>JBKSUH010000166.1:0-3407 GCA_047233565.1 Alistipes sp. | reverse complement strand
CGGTACCAGGGCTCCAGCAGCAGATTTTCCGCCTTCTCCAGCCCCTGGCGGATGAGCGTCCGCAGGTAGGGGTCGGTGAACATCTCTTCCCAGCCCAGGTTGCCGATCGTCGTCGTGTCGGCAGTCTCGGCCGTGCCGTACAGCCCGTCGGTTTTCACCTCGGGACGGGTGTAGGGCTTGTAGATGCCGCAGCCGGTCATGGCCGCTGCGGCCAGTATGATAATAAGCTTTTTCATCTTGTTATTCCTCCTCTTTCTCGTTTTTACACTCTTCCAGTTCCGCCTGTACGGCCCACTGCGGATCGGGGTCGAACTCTATGGGCTTGACTTTCTCCTGCAAGGTCTGGAAAGCGATGAACAGTGTCGGTACGAGGAACAGCAGGGCCAGTGTCCCGACGATCATACCGCCCACGACGCCCGAACCGAGGGTCATGTTACCGTTGGCGCCCACACCGTGCGAGAGCACCAGCGGGATCATACCGAATACGCAGGTGAGGACGGTCATCAGATGGGCGAGACGGCTTTGGCTGCCGATACGGCGGCTTGCGTCAGGGTCATTCCCGCGCGGCGCCGGTCGGAGGCATACTCCGTGATCAGAATGGCGGTCTTCGAGAGCAGGCCGATCAGCATGATGATACCCGTTTGCAGGTAGATGTTGTTCTCCAGTCCCAACATCTTGGCGAAGAGGAACGAACCCAGCAGGCCGCACGGTACGGAGAGGATGACGGCGAACGGAAGCAGGAAGCTCTCGTACAGGGCACTCAGGATGAGGTAAATCAGCAGAATACAGATCCCGAAGATGATCGTCGTGTTGCTGCCGGTCTGTGCTTCCTCCCGGGTGATACCGTCGAAGTCGTAGCCGTAGCCCTTCGGCAGTACCTGGGCGGCCGTCTCCTGGATGGCCTTGATGGCATCGCCCGACGAATATCCGTCGGCTGCCGTTCCGTTCACGGCGATCGAGCTGTACATATTGAAACGGTTCAGCACTTCGGAGCTGTATACCCTTTGTAGATCCACGAACTCGCCCAGGGGAGCCATTTCTCCGCCGTTGGTGCGGACGAAGACGTTGTTGAGCGACTCGGTGTTAAGACGGTATTTCGGGTCGGACTGGATCGTTACGTAGTACATTTTCGAGAAACGGTTGACGTTCGAGACGTACTGCCCGCCGTAGTAACCCGAAAGCGTCGAAAGGATCGCGTTGGGCGAGATGCCGGCCCGTTTGGCCTTCGCCGCGTCGATGCTTACGACATACTGCGGGAAGTTGATGTTGAAGGTCGAGTAGGCGCGTTCGATCTCCGGGCGCTGGTTCAGCGCCCCGATGAACTGCAGGTAGATGTTGTAGAAGTCCGTCAGGCTGCCGTCCGACTTGTCCTGCAGGTGCATGGAGAAGCCGGTCGAGGTTCCGTAACCCGAGATCATCGGCGGTGCCACGGCGAAAATCTGTGCGTCCTTGATGTCGGCCGTGCGTCCGTATATCTGGCCGATCACGGCGTTCACCGCATCTGCCTTGTCCGGGCGCTCTTCCCAGTCCTTAAGCTTGATGATACACATACCGTAGGAGGAGCCCTGGCCAGCGATCATGCCGTAACCTGCCACCTGCATGAAGTCCCTGATCTGGGGGATTGCCTGGATGCGATCCGCAACCTGCTCCATGACGACGTGCGTTTCGGCGAGCGAAGTGCCCGGAGCCGTTGTGACGTTGACCATGATCGTACCTTGGTCCTCGTCGGGCACCAGACCCGTCTTCGTGGTGTTCATCAGTAAGACAAGGGCGGCGAACGCCAGTCCGAGCGTGGACCACATCAGCCACTTGTGCTTGATGAAGAGCAGCACGCCGTGCTTGTACTTGTTGATCAGGGTGCTGAATCCCGAGTTGAATGCCTTGCGGAAGCGGGCGGCGAAGTTGTCGCGCATCTCGCCGTTTTCGTCGAGGTAGGGTTTCAGGATGAGGGCGCACAGTGCGGGCGAGAGCGTCAGGGCGTTCAGCGCCGAGATACCCACGGCCACGGCCATCGTGATACCGAACTGCGTGTAGAATACACCCGACGTACCGCCCATCATCGACACGGGGATGAACACGGCCATGAAGACCAGCGTCGAGGTGATGATGGCCGAGGTGATACCCGACATGGCGTCGATGGTAGCCATATAGGAGGACTTATATCCCACGTCGAAACGCGCCTGGACAGCCTCCACCACGATAATGGCGTCGTCGACGACCGTACCGATCGCAAGGACGAGCGCGAAGAGCGTCAGCAGGTTGATCGAGAAGCCCGCTACCGAGAGGAAGGCGAACGTACCGACCAGCGCCACGAGGATCGAGATCGTGGGGATCAGCGTCGAACGGATATCCTGCAGGAAGACGTATACCGACCAGGATAACGAGAGGATGGCTTCGATCAGCGTCTTGATCACTTCTTGATCGAGGCGTAGAGGAAGTCGTTCACGCTCTGAGGTGTGCGATGGCGACGCCTTTGGCAGTTCGCTGACCTCTTGAGCAGTGCGTTGATCGTTGACGACCTGCGTGGCGTTCGAACCGGCAGTCTGGAAGACCATCGTGCTAACGCCCGGATGGCCGTTGGTGTAGCCCTTGTAGGCATAGGATTCGCTGCCCAACTCGATGTCGGCGACGTCTTTCAGGTGCAGGATCGTACCGTCGGGTTGTGCGAGGAGTACGATTTCCCCGAATTCTCCGGAGTCATCGACGTCCGCGGTACTTCATCGTATACTGGAACGTGTTCTGCGAGTTTTCACCCAGCGTACCGGTTGCCGACTCGATGTTCTGCTCGGCGAGGCCGCCGTCACGTCCGACGGGATGAGCTTGTACTGGGCCATCACGTCGGGCTTAGCCAGATACGCATCGAGTAGTCGGCCCAGCGTGAAGCTCGCCGACGCCGCGATACGGGAAGCGCGGCTCGATGTTGATCTTCAGATAGTTCGACAGGAACGTCTCGTCGTAGGAGTCGTCGGGGCTGTAAAGCGAGAAATTTTGACCATGAGGTTTGGCGCTTCATGGTGGTCACACCGATCTGCGTCACCTCGAGGGCAGCTGCCGGTAGCGCGCGATATTCGGTTCTGCACGTTGACGGCGGCCATGTCGGCATTGATTCCCTGGCGGAAATAGACAGTTACGCGAGCGCTGCCCAAAGCGGCGCTGGAAGTCATGTAGGTCATGTCCTCCACACCGTTGATAGCCTGCTCGAGCGGTACGATGACCGATTTCTGGATCGTCTC
Source organism: Alistipes sp. (assembly GCA_047233565.1). Taxonomy (GTDB): domain Bacteria; phylum Bacteroidota; class Bacteroidia; order Bacteroidales; family Rikenellaceae; genus Alistipes. The sequence continues at coordinate 174 of JBKSUH010000166.1, read as the reverse complement.
GGCGCTGGCACCCGGATATGAGGCGTGCACCATCACCGTCGGGGGTGCGATGTCGGGATACTGCTCCACGGGCAGCGTCGCCAGACCGATCAGACCGCCGATTACGATTACGATGGATATGACCGACGCCAGTACGGGTCGTTCGATAAAATGTTTCAGTGTCATAGGTTATTC
>JBKSUH010000165.1:0-3444 GCA_047233565.1 Alistipes sp. | reverse complement strand
AATGTCGCCCAGGATACGGATCGCAAGGCCGGGCCCCGGGAAGGGATGGCGCCCGATCAGCTGCTCGGAGATCCCGAGCGAACGGCCTACGCGGCGCACCTCGTCCTTGAAGAGCAGGCGCAGCGGCTCGACGATCCCGAGGTGCATCTTCTCGGGCAGCCCGCCGACGTTGTGGTGCGACTTGATCGTCGCCGAGGGGCCGTTGACCGACACCGACTCGATCACGTCAGGATAGATCGTCCCCTGCGCCAGCCAGCGCACGTCCTCGATCCGGATCGCCTCCTCGTTGAATACCTCGACGAAATCGCGGCCGATGATCTTGCGCTTGGTCTCGGGATCGCTCACGCCAGCCAGGTCACCCAGGAACTTGTCGCCGGCCTTCACGCCCTTGACGTTCAAGCCCATGTTCTTATACGACTCGAGCACGTCCTCGAATTCGTTCTTGCGCAGCAGGCCCGAATCCACGAAGATGCAGTAGAGGTTCTTGCCGATGGCCCTGTGCAGCAGCACGGCGGCCACCGACGAGTCTACGCCGCCCGAAAGCCCGAGCACGACCTTGTCGTCGCCCAGCTTTTCGCGCAGTTCGCGCACGGTGGCTTCCACGAAACTCTCCGATGTCCACTCCTGCTTGCAGCCGCAGATGCCTGCGACGAAGTTTTTCAGCAGCTGCGTGCCGTCGGTCGAATGGTACACTTCGGGGTGGAACTGGATGCCCCACGTCTGCTCGCCCTCGACATGGAACGCCGCGACGCGTACGTCTTCCGTGCTGGCGACGATCTTATAGTTCGCCGGAACCGACGTGATCGTATCGCCGTGCGACATCCATACCTGCGTGGTTTTGGGCAGGCCGCGCATCAGCGCGTCGTCAGCATCGCCCACCGTGAGCATGGCGCGGCCATATTCGCGGCTGGGGCGGGCTGCACCTCGCCGCCGAAGGCCGATGCGAGGAACTGCGCGCCGTAGCAGACGCCCAGCAGGGGCAGTTTGCCCTTAATGGCCGAAAGATCGGATGTCGGAGCGTTCTCGTCCCTCACGGAAAAGGGACTGCCCGAGAGAATCACACCCCGCACCGAAGCATCCGGCACCGGAATCTTGTTGAAGGGGTGGATCTCGCAATAGACATTCAGTTCGCGTACGCGCCGCGCGATGAGCTGCGTATACTGCGACCCGAAGTCGAGAATCAGGATTTTTTCCATAATATTAAGTCCGACGAATCGGGGTTCATCAATTTCGGAAGATTTACAAGCCATGAAACTCGCCGGACTCACTCTACGGCGTCTCCGACGCCGGTTTCAGGCCTAAAATTCCTCCGGGCCTTCCTCGCTGCCAAGGAAGACCTCGAATCCTTATTATTTTCTTTTTACCGGACGGTTGTAGCTTCCCGAAAGGCGCATTTCCGCAGCGAAAGCCTCCTGCCCCACTTCGCGGATACGTTCGACGCATCCCCGGCGGTCGGAACGGAAAACGATCTGAAAGACCTTGGCGATAAAGTTGTCGAACTTTTTGCAGGTCTGAGGCGGCATCAGCGTACATTCGGCGCAGCTCTGCCAGCCGTGTTCGATGCAGCATGCCCGCACCTTACACCACGACGCCTTTCGTTCGGGCGGCACCCCGGACAGCTTCCTTTGCCGAATTTGCTGCAGTTCCCGCAAAAAGCCCGCAGGCCGCGATTTCGGGATTCATAACTAACGTTCGCTGCTGTAGTTGGGCGCTTCGCTGGTAATGGCCACATCGTGCGGATGGCTCTCGTGCATACCCGAAGAGGTGATGCGGACGAAGCGCACGCGCTGCAGGGTCTCGATGTCCTTCGCGCCGCAGTAGAACATGCCGGCGCGAACGCCGCCGACCAACTGATAGACCGTCTCGCTCAGCGTTCCCTTGAACGGCACACGGGCCGCAATGCCTTCGGGAACGAGCTTGTTGATATTGCCCTCTCAGCCCTTCTGGAAATAGCGGTCGGCGGAACCCGCCTTCATGGCGTCGATCGAGCCCATGCCCCGGTAGGTCTTGAACTTACGGCCGTTGTAGATGATCGTCTCGCCGGGAGACTCCTCCGTGCCGGCGAACATCGAGCCGATCATCACGCAGTCGCCGCCCGCAGCCAGCGCCTTGACGATGTCGCCCGAATAACGCAGGCCGCCGTCGGCGATAACCGGAACACCCGTATCTTTGGCGGCCGACGCCGCGGCATAGATGGCCGACAGCTGGGGAACGCCCACGCCCGCGATCACGCGGGTGGTGCAGATCGAACCGGGACCGATGCCGACCTTCACGCCGTCGGCGCCGTTCTCGATCAGGTAGCGCGCGGCCCCGCCCGTGGCGATGTTGCCCACCACCACGTCGAGCGACGGATAAACCTCCTTGATCCGCTTGAGCATCGAAACGATGTTGGCCGAATGGCCGTGCGCCGAGTCGAGCACCACGGCGTCGACGTCCTCGGCGACCAGCGCCTTCACGCGGTCCATCGCGTCGGGCGTAACGCCGACGCCGGCCGCCACGCGCAGGCGGCCCTTCGCGTCCTTGCAGGCATTGGGGTGATCCTGCACCTTCGTGATATCCTTATAAGTAATAAGCCCCACCAGATGGCCTTCGTCGTCGACCACGGGGAGCTTTTCGATCTTGCAGTTGAGCAACACCTCCGAGGCGTTGGACAATTCGGAGCTATGCGTGGTGATGAGGCGGTCGCCGGGGGTCATCACCTCCTCGATACGGCGCGACATGTCGCGCTGGAACCGCAGGTCGCGGTTGGTGACGATACCGATCAGCTTCCGATCCGCATCCACGACCGGAATACCCCCGATCTTGTTCTCTTTCATCAGGTTGAGCGCATCGCCGACCGTATGGTCTTTCGAGATGGTCACCGGGTCGTAAATCATGCCGTTCTCGGCCCGTTTCACCCGGCGCACGTGGGCGGCCTGCTCGGCGATCGACATATTCTTGTGGATCACGCCGATTCCCCTTCCGGCCAGGGCGATAGCCAGCGGCGCTTCGTAACGGTGTCCATGGCAGCGGACACAATGGGGATGTTAAGTTTGATATTTCGCGAGAAACGGGTCTGGACACTGACCTCTCGCGGCAACACTTCCGAATAGGCGGGTATAAGCAGCACATCGTCGAACGTAAGTCCTTCGGGCTGAACCCTTTCATTGATAAAAGACATAATGAACGTGGATTTTTGTTGCTCGCAAATGTAGTGATAATTTTCGAAACGGCCTAATATCCGGGGCAACGCGACGATTTTTTTTATCAACAATTTATCAAAGCCGCCGGGTGCGGGCAAAATCCGGAGCCCCCGGGACAACGCCCGGCAAGCCCCGCGACGGGTAAATACACACGCCTGCGTCCGGGACAGCCTCCGGCGCCCCGTCCCGGGAAGCCGCCCGCGCAGTCCCGTACAAGCCAGAGGGAACACCCAGCGCCCGGAATCCCCGGACAGCAATCGGG
>JBKSUH010000164.1:0-3495 GCA_047233565.1 Alistipes sp. | reverse complement strand
ATCCATATCCGGGAAGCCGTCCCCCGCGGCCGGATGCGCGCCGCCTTTATCCGGAAGCTGCGCTCCCCGGGCGGCAGCACGCCGCAGTGCGGCCTGGTCAGGCTTTCCGGCGGCCGCTGTGCAGGATGACGATCGTGACGGCTGCGACGATCAGCAGGATGCCCGCAGCGCCCTGCACCGTAAAGGGTTCGCCGAAGACCGCGACGCCGATGACCACGGCCGTAAGCGGTTCCAAGGCCCCGAAAACCGAGGTCAGCGTCGGCCCGATGCGTTTGATGGCCTGCACCAGCGTCATGTTCGACACGGCCGTGGCCGGAAGCGCCACCCCGAGGATGCAGAGCCACGCCGTGCCGTCCGTCTCGATGCGGATACCGCCCGTAACGAGGCCGCCGGCAATGAAATACAAAGCCCCCAGCCCCATCACGTAACAGGTCAGCACCGTGGAGTCGATCCCCACGGCACGGCTCTTGCGCACGCCGACGATATAACCGCCGTAAGAGACGACCGAAACGGCGGCCGAGACCATGCCCAGCGTGGTATTCCCCCGGGTGAAATCGACGTTGCCCAGCGAAAGGAGCACGGCGCCGACGATGGACATGCCGATGGCCGCAAAGACCCATACGGAGCCTTTTTCGCGGAAGAAGCACATCATGGCCAGGGCGACGGCCAGCGGATACATGAAATGAATGGTCGACGCGACGCCGCTGGCGATATGCGGGTAGGCGCTGACCCGGCTCAGCGACGTGGCGGCGCGGAAAAGGCTCAGGAAGAATACCGTCCGCACTGCCGGCCATGAGAGGCGGAAACTGCGCCCGGCGAGCAGCGCCAGGGCACCGAGAAACAGCGACGCGACACCCCAACGGTAGGACAGCACCTCGAACGAAGAGTAGCCCAGGCCGAGCAGTAACAGTGTGAAGAGCGGCGCCAGCCCGAAGGTCGACGACGACAGGGCCGCGTAGAGAATACCTTTGGCACGTTCCATAAAACCGGGATTTCAGGAGGCAAATGTAGAAAATATATCCCCGGTTGATACTCTCCCGGCGCAGGAATTGCCGCCGGAAGCCGCATTCCGCGCAGCTCCTTTCCTGCCAAGATACTGCGGCAAATTCCTGCAACGGAAATATTTCGTCGCCGGACCGCCGGTTTGCGGGGATTTTTTGCAATTTTGCAGGAAATGCGGCGGCCCGGCAAAGGCGGCGCAACGAAACACACGATGAATACGAAAACATATCCCCGCACGAACGACCGCCGGACGATCTATCTGAATACGGTGATCGACAACCCCTGTATCGAGGTCGGCGACTACACGATCTACAACGATTTCGTGAACGACCCGACAGAGTTCGAAAAGAACAACGTCCTCTACCACTACCCGATCAACAAGGACCGGCTGGTCATCGGCAAATTCTGCTCCATTGCCTGCGGCGCGCGGTTCCTGTTCAACAGCGCGAACCACACGCTCGGCTCGCTGGCCAATTACACCTTTCCGCTCTTCTTCGAGGAGTGGGAACTCGACCGGGCGAACGTCGCCGCGGCGTGGGACAACAAAGGCGACATCGTAATCGGGAACGACGTATGGATCGGGTACGAAGCGGTCGTCATGGCCGGTGTGAGGATCGGCGACGGCGCGGTGATCGCGGCGCGGGCGGTCGTCACCAGGGATGTCCCGCCCTACACCATCGTCGGCGGCGTGCCGGCCAGGGAGATCCGCAGGCGTTTCGACGCGGACACCGTAGCCAGGTTGCAGGAACTGCGATGGTGGGACTGGCCCATCGGGAAAATCCGCGAAAATCTGCCCCATATCATGCAGGGCGAAATCACAAGCTGGGGTGATCCGGCAGGCGAGACGGCACTGCGGATAAACTCCGCAGGAGAATTCCCGGCCGACATCCTGCATACGGTTCGAGAGCAAGCAGAGCCGTATGATTCGACAGCAAACAGAGCCATATGGTTCGCCGGGCGGTCCGACGCGATCGTACAACAACGACGGTTTTCGGGAACTCAGAAGGTTCGCAGTCCGGCCGGCATATACGACAAGGCTCCCCGCTGTGAAGCGGAGGCCTTATTTTCCGGCAACCCGGCCGAGGTTTTCACACCGGACCGGACATAAGTCTTCTCCGGCCTGTAAAACGCGCCGGCTTTCTTCCCGGCCGGCCGACGCAGCGGCAGGACCGGCTAAAACCGTTTGGTATAGGCGTGGCAGTACGGCAGCGTTCCCTTGCGCTTGTAATACTGCTGGTGATAATCTTCGGCGGGCCAGAACCGGCCTGCAGGGGTCACCTCGGTCACGACGTCGTACCCTCTGCGGCGCAGCTCGCCGATCAGCCTTTCGGCCGTCTGCTGCTGGGCGGGCGTCGTATAGAAAATCTCGGAACGGTATTGGTCGCCGAGATCCGGGCCCTGCCCGTCGAGCTGCGTCGGATCGTGAATCTCGAAAAAGAACTTCGCCAGCTTTTCATACGACACCTTCGCCGGATCGAACGTCACGCGCACCGCTTCGGCATGCCCCGTGGTATGGCTGCACACCTGCTCGTAGGTGGGATTTTCGGTCCTGCCGCCCGTGTAGCCCGATTCGACCTTCAGCACGCCGGGCATCTTGGACAGCAGGTACTCCACGCCCCAAAAACAGCCTCCGGCGAAGATCGCGGTTTCGGTCCCCTCCTTTTTCTGCGTCTGCTCCCCTCCGGCGGCCGGCTGTTCGCCGGCTTTCGCTTCGGGTTCGAAGAAGCGAAACCGAATTGACGCAGTGGCGCGTATTTTTCGGGGTAAATCCCTCGTTCAAAAACACATGCCCCAAGTGAGCTCCGCATTTGGCGCAGGTGATCTTCGGTACGCCGGCCGTCGGCATCCGTCGTGCGCCTCACGGCACCGGGGATTTCGTCGTCGAAACTCGGCCAGCCGCACCCGGCATCGAACTTGTCCTGCGAACGGTACAGCGGCGCACCGCACTGGCGGCAACGGTAAACCCCCTCTCCGCGATGCTTGTAATAACGGCCCGAAAAAGGCGCTTCGGTACCCTTGTCGACGATCACACGTCTTTCTTCCGGTGTCAACGGCTTCATATCCTGTGCTTTTACGGCCCCGGCAAGCGCCAGGCCAATGATCAGAACCAACAATCTCATACGGCTCTCCCGTCAAATATTACGCCACGACCCCCTCGCCGCGCAGGAATATGCGGCTGATGAGCGGCGTGGTATAGGCATAGGGCATGAACGCCACCGAAGGCATCGGCACCGTGAGGAAGAAATTGGCGACCTTGCCGACCGTGACGGAGCCGTAGTCACGGCTAAGCCCCATGGCGTAGGCCCCGTTGAGCGTCGCGGCATTGATGGCCTCGGCAGGGGTCATCCGCATACGGATGCATGCCAGCGACACGACCATGCGCATGTTGCCCGAGGGCGACGAACCGGGATTGTAGTCCGAAGCCAGCGCCACGCCCAGCCCGGCATTTATCATTTCGCGGGCCGGCGGATAGCTCATCCCGAGGAAGAATGC
>JBKSUH010000163.1:0-3507 GCA_047233565.1 Alistipes sp. | reverse complement strand
GCACGTGCTTCGCGGGGTCGGCCTCCATCAGTTCGACGCAGGCCCGCAGCGCATCGGGCATGTAGATCATGTCCATATAGACGTCCGACGGTACGGGGCAGGTGAACCGGCCCGACCGGATCGCCTCATAGTAGATCTCGACGGCGTAGTCCGTCGTACCGCCGCCCGGCAGCGTGACGTTCGAGATAATGCCCGGAAAACGCACCGAACGGGTATCCACACCGTACTTATGGTGGTAGTAATTCCCCAGCATCTCGCCCGTGACCTTACAGATGCCGTAGATGGTCGTGGGCTGCATGATGGTATCCTGCGGGGTCCGGTCCTTGGGCGAGGTGGGGCCGAAGGCGCCGATCGAGCTGGGCGTGAAGAGCGCGCAGTGGTGCTGGCGGGCCACTTCGAGCGAGTTGTTCAGCGCACCCATGTTGACGTTCCACGCCATCTGGGGATTGCGCTCGCCGACGGCCGAGAGCAGCGCCACGAGGTTGAAGATCGAGTCGATATGGTAACGGGCGACCACCGAGGCCATGGCCGTAGCGTCAGGGCGTTGAGCACTTCGAAAGGCCCCGCTTCGCCGAGAGCCTTGCATTCGCGCATGTCGGTGGCGACGACGTTGCGGTCGCCGTAGATTTTGCGCAGGTAAACCGTCAGCTCGGAACCTATCGGCCTCCGGCGCCTATTATCAGTATACGTTTCATGGGTTTAGAGTTATAATTCAAAAGTAAAGATAGAAAATAATTGTGAAAACCGCACAAATTTTTGGTCTTTTCATTTTCTTATGTACTTTTGCACCACTCGAATGAGAAATGTTGCTGTTGTAGCTCAGTGGTAGAGCACTTCCTTGGTAAGGAAGAGGTCACGAGTTCAATCCTCGTCAACAGCTCGCAAAGCAAGGATTACGTGTCACGTAATCCTTTTTCATTTCGGCGGAAAGGCCTGACAGGGAACAGGCGGAGCGGACGGCAGCGGTCCGCCGGCTGCGGAGATGCCCAATGCGAAAGATGCAGGCCGGGGAGGGGCGTTGGCTGCCAAGACGCCAAATGCGGAGATGCACGCTGGGGTCCGCCGGCCACCGAGACGCCGCGTCCCATGCGGAAGTCTCCGGAAGGGGCGGCCGCTTCAGGCAGACGAAAAGCGACAAAACAAACAATCCGAAGCCCGATTGCCGCCCAATCAGCCAATACTGCGCCCAAAATGGACTATCCAAGCCGATCGTTTGCCGTAAACTTTGCCGTGTAAATGAATACGGACATGAAAATTACGGTCAATCCCGGCATGGAATACCTGCGGCAGTTCGTCCGGCAGCTTCCGGAACTTTTCCCGTCTCGGGCGAAGTGCTCCACGAAGGGCGCAACCAGATACGGGCTTTCGACATCGGGGGCGAAAGCCTGGTCGTCAAACGCTACAAACGCCCCCATCTGTTCAACAGGGTCATGTATTCGTTCTTCCGCAAGAACAAGGCCCGCCGCGCCTACGAGCACGCCCTGCGCCTGCGCGGGATGGGTTTCGACACCCCGGAACCGGTGGCATGGAGCGAATACCGCAAGGACGGCCTGATCGCCGACACCTATTTCGTCTCCCGCCGGTCGGAGCTCACCCCGCTCCCGCAGACCATGAAACAGTTCCCGGCGCCGGACACGCTGCCCGTACTCGAAGCCTTCGCCCGCTTCACCGTCCGCCTCCATGAGCAAGGGATCTGCCACGAGGATTTCAACCAGACCAATATCCTCTGGGAATACGACGGTACGACAGGCAGCTACCGTTTCCAGCTGATCGACATCAACCGCATGAGATTCCACGCCCGGCCGCTGCGCCCCGACGAATGCATGATCAACCTGCGGCGGCTGAGCTGCCCGGCCGTGGCGTTTCTATCATCCTCGACCGCTACGCCGACATACGCGGGTGGGACATCAACGACACGCTGCTGCGGGGGGTCTTCTTCCGTCTGCTCTTCGGCCGCCGTCAGCAGTTCAAAAAGCGGTTCCGGAAACGGAAATCGGCCGCCGCAGGTAAAAAACAGGGCTGAAAATTTGGATTCCGCAAATATTTTACTACATTTGCCGCTGTTAATCCCCACGAGAGATGAGACTTTACGGTTTTGCATATTACTTTTTTTACTTTTTCTTTTATAGCAAGAGGAAGAGCGGGGTTGTATGCAATTAGCTGTATGATACGATAGAGTGAAAACACGAAGGATCCCGTTCTGCAAAGAGCGGGATTTTTTAATGCGATTCAGAAGATGAAACGGATAACGATACAGGGGATAGCGGGTTGTTTCCACGAGACGGCGGCGCACGGAAGTTTCCCCGGCGAAGAGGTCGAAGTGCTGCCCTGCGTGAGTTTCGACGAGCAGTTCGCCCGCATGGCAGCCGACGCGGAGCTGCTGGGGGTGGCGGCCATCGAAAACACCATTGCCGGAAGCCTGCTGCCTAACCACGAACTGCTGCGCCGCAGCACGCTGACGGTCATCGGCGAATACAACCTCCGCATCTCGCACGTACTGGCAGCACTGCCGGGGGAGGCGCCCTGCGACATCGGCGAGGTGCACTCGCACCCGATCGCCCTGATGCAGTGCGGCGATTACCTGAAAGCCCATCCGGCGATGAAAGTCGTCGAACGCGACGACACGGCGGGCAGCGCCCGCGAAATCGCCGAACAACGGCTCCGCGGCACGGCCGCCATCTGCGGCGCCGGGGCGGCGGAGCTCTACGGGCTCGAAATCCTGGAACGGGGCATCGAGACCAACAAACACAACTTCACGCGCTTCCTCCTGCTGGCCGACCGCAGCTGCGCCGCAGGGTTCACCGACCCGGCGCGCACGAACAAGGCATCGCTGGTCTTCTCGCTGCCCCACGCGCAGGGAAGCCTCTCGAAAGTGCTGACGCTGTTATCCTTCTACGGAATCAACCTCACGAAAATACAGTCGCTGCCGATCATCGGACGCGAATGGGAATACCGGTTTACGTGGACGTCACCTTCGACGACCCGGTGCGGTACCGGCAGGCGGTCGATGCGGCCGGCCGCTGACCAGCGACTTCCGGATTCTGGGCGAATACGCCGAATATCCCAATCCCGAAATCTGAACAGAAGGACATAGGACCCGATTTTCGCGGCGGGCGGGGACAGAGACGCAAACGCGGCGGCAGGCTGCGAATGACGCGAAAAGACAGAGACAAGACAAACGACAATAATTCAAACAGAACTGATATGAAAGATTTGCAACCCATCAATCTCCCGGGGCTCGACCCCCGTCGGCCGCTGGTCATCGCGGGGCCGTGCAGCGCCGAAACCGAAGAGCAGGTAATCGAAACAGCCCGCGAACTGGCCGCGGAGGGCTTCAAGCTATTCCGCGCCGGACTGTGGAAACCACGCACCAAACCGGGCGGGTTCGAGGGCGTAGGCGTCGAAGGCATAGCCTGGCTGCAACGCGTAAAACGCGAAACGGGGATGTATACCGCCACGGAGGTCGCTACGCGCAAGCATGTCCTGGCAGCGATAGAAGGCGGCATC
>JBKSUH010000162.1:0-3507 GCA_047233565.1 Alistipes sp. | reverse complement strand
TTTCTCGATCGCCATGTACTGGTGCGCCACGCTGGTCACGCTGCGCGGCACCTCGGCCATATCGGGCATTACGAGCAAAGGATTTCTGATCGGCACGGTGCTTCCCGGCATCGTCGTAATCATCATGGCCGTCATCTGGATGGCCGGAGGCAATTCCGTCGCACTGGAACACATCCCCGACACCGTCAGCCAGGTCGTCAATATCGACGCGGCGCACCACGTGCATCCGCGCCTCTTTCCGCACATCACGGGCATGAGCGACATCGCATTCCTGGCCGGGATACTGTTGCTCTTCGCCGGCGTCGAAGTACACGCCGTGCATGCCCCGGAGCTCGACAAGCCGCAGACCCAGTTCCCGCGCGCCATGTTCCTGGCGGCGCTGATCTCGTTCGGGCTCTTCACGCTGGGTGCGCTGGCCGTGGCGATCATCACCCCCTACGACCAGATCAACCTCCAGTCGGGGCTGTTCACCACGTTCCAGATCGTCTTCGACCACTACCACATCGGCTGGCTCTCGAACGTCATGGGGCTGCTCGTGGCATTCGGCGCACTGGCAGGCGTCATGTCGTGGATTTCGGGCCCGAGCCGCGGCCTGCTATGGACGGCGCAGGAGGGCGTGCTGCCCTGTACTTCCTGCAAAAGACCAACAAAAACGGCGTGCAGGTCAACATCCTCGTCATACAGGGCTGCATCGTCACGCTGCTCTCGTCGCTCTACATCGTCATGGACGACGTGAGCGTGGCGTTCTTCCTGCTGAGCGCACTGACCGTAGGGCTCTACCTGGTGATGTATATGATGATGTACGCTGCGGGCATCCGCCTGCGCTACACGCAGCCCGGCCTCACCCGCAGCTACCGCGTCCCGGGCGGGAACGCCGGCATGTGGGCCGTCGGGGGCATCGGGTTCCTCGCCGTGCTCTTCTCGTTCATCGTCACCTTCTTCCCGCCGTCGCAGCTGCCCGTAGGCAGCCCGGCCACCTACACGTGGCTGGTAGCCGTCGGCACGCTCGTCTTCCTCTCCATGCCGTTCATCATCAGCTTCGCAATGGATCGCAGGGGCGGCACGAATACCCCGGGCACCGGGAAATAGCCACCGGCACGCCCCGGATCGCACGGAACCGCAGGGGCCGGAGATGCCTACCCCTGCGGTTCCGTATTTTTCTCCCGACACCTCCCTGCCTGCCGCTGCGGCATGTCGGCTTCCCTGCCCCGGTTATCGCCCCGGCTCCGGAATATCGCCCAAAGACACGCCCCCGTACCCTCTAAAACTCAACGGTGATCCCCAGCGTAGGGATAAGCGACCCGCTCTGCTGCCCAATATACTTCATGCGGTAACGCTGTTCCGCCGCCGGGGCCTGGGGGTTCTCCACCACGCCCGTCGACATCAGTACGTCGGGACGGCGGAGTTTGCTGCCCGTCACGTTCTGCAGGTCGATGTAAAGGCCGAGCATACAGCGGCGGAAATAGAAGGTTTTGTCGATACGCAGGTCTACCTGCGCAAAGGCGTCGAGCCGCCCGTCGTTGTAACGCCCATAGTCATAGTACGGGCGCCCCTGGGCGTCCCAGGCTTCGACCAACGACGATTTTTCGACATCGTAGGGCGTATAGGGCGTCCCGCCCACGGCGCTCAGGCGCGCCCCGACGCTCCAATTGCGCGGCAGGTCGTACGTACCGCTGAGGTTCGCCACGAAACGGCTGTCCCAGGCCGATACGATATACTCCGAGGCGGCATCGGCACGGTACTCACTGCGGAACAGGGTCACCGAACCGACGAGGTTGACCCTCCCGGGTATCTGCCAGCGCGCCATCGCCTCGATGCCGTACGACCGCCCGACGGCCGTCGGGCGCAGCGCTTCGTTGCCGACCACGCCATAGTCGTCGCCTTTGCACGAGAGCGGGATGCCGTCCGAGACGGAAAGCGGGATATTCCCGTATTTCTTGTAGAACCCCTCGACCGAGACGACCAGGCGGTCGCGCAGGCGCCATCCGGCGCCTGCGCTGAAAGCCCCGACGCGCATATAGTGCAGGGATTTGTTCACCCACGCATCCGCATCCTTGAATCCGAGCGCCGTATAGGGCGGCAACTGGTAAGACAGCCCGGCGCGTCCGCTCAGCAACCACCCTTTGCCGAGCTGGTAGGAGACCGACGCCCGGGGCGAAAGCTGACGCCAGAACCTCGCCATGCGCGCGGAATAGTCGGCCCCGTCGGCACGCACGCCGACCGATGCCGTGAAGCGCTTGTCCGCCGAGGCATAATCCGCGCCGGCGAACAGGCCCCAGCCCACGATCCCCAGCCGGGTACGATAGTCCGAGAGCGCCGCCTCATCGGTGAAAAGCCGTTGCTCGGTACGGTTCGTATAGCCCGAATAGCTCAGCTCGGCGCCTTCGCGCACCGTCCAGCGCCCCAGATAGCTGCGGTTTTCGGCGCGGAGCGTGGTCTTCTGCTCCACGGAGCGCAGCCGCAGCGTCAGGTTGTCCTCCGACGAGTCGTCGTTACCGCGGTATTTGAGGTTGCGGTTATTCAGGTAGGTGTGCCCGAGCGACACGGTCTGCACATGGCGGCCCGCATAGTGGCGCCATGCGGCCCCGACGGTGAAGGTCTCCTGGCGGATGCGGGGCAGGTAACTCAGCAGGTACTCGGCGTCTTCGCCCTCCTCGTCGAGGTTGAGTTGCATGTTGTCGAAGCCCGCCAGCCCCACACCGTCAGTTCGTCGCGCTCGAAAAGCGCGTCTTGACCTTGAACTGTCCGTCGATATAGTTGGGCAGGAACAGCAGGCCGATCATCTGAACAGCAATTGCAGGTAGACTGCCGCAGCGAGAAGAGGTAGGAGGTTTTCCCGCCGATATGCCCGCTGCCGCTCAGCCCGACTTCCGACGCTCCCAGCGTCGCCTTGAAGGTTTGCTGGGATTCCCGTCCCGCAGCCGGAAATCCAGCACGGAACTCAGCGCCCCGGAACGGTCGGCCGGGAAAGCCCCGGTATAAGCTGATCTCGCGGATCAGGTCGGCATTGACGATGCTCACCGACCGCCCGTGGCTCCTGCGTGGCGAAATGGTTGATATTGGGGATCTCGATGCCGTCCATGTAAATTTGTTCTCCAGGACCTCCGCGCGCGATCAGGTCGTTGCGATAGCCCACGGGCGAGAACGACACGCCGGGGTACGAACGACGATACGCGACACGTCGCGGTTGGCGCCGGGGCTCTTTTCGATCTCCCGCACCCCGATGACCTGCAGCCCGACGGGGCTTTCGGCCGTGGCGCGGAACGGCGAAGGCACGACCGTCACGGCTTCGAGCTGCGTGGCATCCTCCTCCATTTCGATTTCGATGAACGGCGTGGCGGCCGAAACGAGGTATTCGGGCGTGACGACGGTCTTGTACCCCACGGACGAGGCCGAGAGGCGGAAAATACCCGCCCGCACCCGCTCGAGGCGGAAGCGTCCCAGCGAATCGGTCGATGCGCCGCGTTGTTCCTGCCCGACGGGCACTACGGCGGCATAGGCGACCGG
>JBKSUH010000161.1:0-3558 GCA_047233565.1 Alistipes sp. | reverse complement strand
ACACCGGGATATACCCCGCGCAGTACCAGTTTCAACAGCGGCTCCTGAAGGCCAAAGAGATGCTGACGGGGACGGATATAAATATATCGGATATCGCCTATGCCTTGAAGTTCGTGAATACCGGGCAGTTTTCTACTTTTTTTAAGCATAAGGAGGGCGTCACTCCGTCCGATTTCAGGAAGCGTAACAGCTGGAAATAATCCCGCTGGCTGCCCCCCCCCTCCGGCGGGTGAGAGGCTTATGGCCCTTCCCGTGGCGGGAATCGGGCGATTGTGTGTGGATTCTGTCGCGGATAAGCTGTCGTTGTGTGCCGGAGCTTACCGGTAAGAGAGCCGTAGATAAAAAATCCCTCCGTTTTGCGGAGGGATTTTTACCTGTGATAAATTTGCGGCAGGCAGGCCGTGTGCAGCCTGTCCTACGGGCGGGGTTCTTATTTCGCGTACGATACGGCGCGGGTTTCGCGGATGACGGTGATCTTCACCTGGCCGGGATAGGTCATCTCGTCCTGGATTTTCTTGGCGATATCGTGCGACAGCCCTTCCGACTCCTGGTCGGTGAGTTTGTCTGCACCGACGATCACGCGCAGTTCGCGGCCGGCCTGGATCGCATAGGTCTTTACGACGCCGGGGTACGAGAGGGCGATGTCCTCCATCTCCTTCAGGCGCTTGATGTAGCTTTCGACCACCTCGCGGCGGGCGCCGGGGCGCGCACCCGATATGGCGTCGCAGACCTGGATGATCGGTGCGATCAGCGAAGTCATCTCCACTTCGTCGTGATGGGCGCCGATGGCATTGCATACTTCGGGTTTCTCCTTGTATTTCTCGGCGAGTTTCATGCCGATGATTGCGTGCGGCAGTTCCGGTTCGTCGTCGGGTACCTTGCCGATGTCGTGGAGCAGCAGACCTGCGCGGCGCGCCGTCTTGGGATTGAGACCCAGCTCGGCGGCCATGATGCCTGCGAGGTTCGCCGTTTCGCGGGCGTGCTGCAGCAGGTTCTGGCCGTAGGACGAGCGGTATTTCATTTTGCCGATCATGCGGATCAGTTCGGGATGCAGGCCGTGGATGCCCAAGTCGATCGTGGTGCGTTTCCCGACTTCGACGATCTCCTCTTCGATCTGTTTCTGTACTTTGGCTACGACCTCCTCGATACGTGCCGGGTGGATGCGGCCGTCGGTCACCAGCTGGTGCAGCGCCAGGCGGGCGATCTCGCGGCGGACAGGGTCGAACCCGCTGAGGATGATGGCTTCGGGGGTGTCGTCTACGATGATCTCGATGCCGGTCGCTGCCTCCAGTGCCCGGATGTTGCGGCCCTCGCGGCCGATGATGCGGCCTTTGACCTCATCGCTTTCGATGTTGAAGACCGTCACGGCATTCTCGATGGCCGTCTCCGTGGCCACGCGCTGGATCGAAGCCACGATAATCCGCTTGGCCTCCTTCGTGGCGGTCATCTTCGCCTCTTCGATGGTCTCGTTTATGTAGCCGGCGGCTTCGGTCTTGGCCTCGGCCTTCATGTTTTCGATCAGGATGTTCTTGGCCTCCTCCGAGCTCAGGCCCGAAATCTGCTCCAGACGGACGTTCTGCTCGCGCATCATCTGATCGACCTCCTTCTTGTGCTCGAGGATTTGCAGCTGGTTCTGCATCTGCTCCTTCAAGCGCTCGTTCTCGCGGAGTTTGTTCTCCAGCTCGCGCTGCTGGTTCTGCAGGTTGCCCTCGATCTGCTTGGCGCGCTGTTCGCTCTGGGCGATCTTCTGGTTGCGTTCGTTGACCTGGCGGTCGTATTCGCTTTTCAGCTGTATGAACTTCTCTTTTGCCTGGAGGATTTTCTCCTTTTTAATCATCTCCCCTTCGGCCTCGGCCTCTTTCAGGGCGGCTTCGCGCCGCTTGCGGATCGAGGTCTTGGCTACGAGGTTCGTGACGACCGCGTAGATTCCGACGGCGGCCACGGCAGAGATGCAGGCAACCAAAATGGTGGTATACATGTTTTTGTTGCTGTTTTGAATTTGTTATTATAGGGTTTGTTGTAGTGCATAAAAAAACCGCATAGGATTCCTTAGTCTTGTTTGACGAATCTGCAGATAAGTCATGTGTGGGGGCTCCGACAATCGCAATCTTCCAACGGTACGCCGCAGCATACACCCCGAAGGGTCAAGGCCTGATTTTGAAGCGCCGTGAGTTGCCCCAATTTAAAAAGTGTTCAGTTTCGCAAAGCTGTAAGGAATCTATGCGGGTAGATTTTTCCTTCGTATGTTAAAGAACCTCGTTTTTTACGGTTTGCCCGGGCAAATCCCGTGCCTGGCCTTTACCCTCCGTTACCGTTGCAGGGTGTTGAGGTAGGCGTCGAGCTCTTCGCCGAGTCGCCCCAGATGTTTCAGGTCTTCGTCGCCCAGTTCGCGGCTTTGCCGCATGTCGACGTTTGCAATGGCGAATTTCAGTGCGGCCATCGACAGGTAGTCCTGATCCGTCCAGTTCTTGAAGTTGTTCTGTTTTATCGCCGCGAGGTAGTTGTTCACCTCCCGTTCGGCAAGACGGTATACCTCCTCCTTTTCGCTTTCGATGTTGAGCGAATAGCTTTTGCCTGCCAGTTTGAGTGTTATCGCCTGTTGTGCCATTGTTCTCGTTTCGTTTTTCTTGCTGCCTCCTGTGCGTCCTGCGGCCTTCCGTAGCTACTGCCGTAACGGTGGTGTTTCTTCCGCTGCGGCCTTTGCCTATTCGGGCCTTCCGAGCAGCGCGATGCACTTGTCCACCTCCCGCATAAGACGGTTGACGCGGGCCCGCGCTTTGTCCCGGTTACGGCTTCCGCCCGCCAGCCCTTCTGTCAGTTGCATGCGTGACAATTCTCCGTCGAGTTCGCGGATCCGCTCCTGCAGGGTGCGGTTTTCGGCTTTCAGGTTGTCGCGCTGCGCCGTCAGTTCCGCACACGAGTCCGACAACCTTTTGTGGTCGTCGATGAGCTGCCGGATACGGGCTTCGATATTCGTTATCACGCTTTTTTCGGCCATTGGGTCTCGGGTAAAGTCCGATTTACATTTCAAAGGTATGAAAAGGAACGCTAAAAAACAAATTTTATTTCCTGACGGCCTTTCCGTAAAGGTCGTAATCGGCGGCGCCGTCGATCCGTATTTCGTAGAAATGCCCCCGCAGAAGACGCCGTTCCGCAGCCGGGATCAGGATTTCCTGGTCGACCTCGGGCGAGTCGTATTGCGTCCGTCCGACATAGTAGTCGCCCTGCCGCGAATCGATCAGAACCCGTTCCGTGCGGCCTACGCGGCGCAGGTTGTTTTCGCGGGCGATGTCGTTCTGGAGCGTCATGATGCGTTCCACGCGCTGCTGTTTGACCACCTCCGGGACGTTGTCCGCCAGTTCGCGTGCCGAGTAGGTTCCCTCCTCCTCGGAATAGGCGAAAACCCCGAGGCGTTCGAACCGTACGTCCCGTACGAACTGTTCCAGTTCCGTGAAATCCGCTTCCGTTTCACCGGGATAGCCGACCAGCAGCGTCGTGCGCAGGGCCAGGTCGGGGATCGCCCCCCGCAATTTTTCGACCAGCGCATAGGCTTCGGCC
>JBKSUH010000160.1:0-3594 GCA_047233565.1 Alistipes sp. | reverse complement strand
GCAGCAGGCCGAGGATGAAGGCCAGCGAGGTCATGACGATCGGGCGGAAACGCAGGTGCGCCGCCGTGAGCGCAGCGGAGACCACGTCACGGCCTTTCTCAACCTCTTCCTTGGCAAATTCCACGATCAGGATGGCGTTCTTGGCCACCAGGCCCACGAGCATCACCAGTCCAATCTGAAAATAGATATTGTTCTCCAGCCCGCAGATCCAGATACCCAGGTAGGCGCCGATACCGGCCACAGGGAGCGACAGGATGACGGCCACGGGCACCGACCAGCTTTCGTACTGCGCCGCGAGGAACAGGAAGACGAACAGGAAGGCCAGCGCCAGTACCAGGCCGGTCTGCCCGCCGACATGCTTTTCCTGGTAGGAAAGGCCGCTCCACTCGACGCCGACCGACGCGGGCAAGTGCTTTCGGACGAGCTCTTCCAGTACGCCCATCGCCTGCCCCGAACTGTAACCGTGTGCGGCCTCACCGGAAATGGTAGCCGAATTGAACATGTTGAAACGCTTGATATTCCCGGCACCCGTCGTGTAGTGCGTCGTTCCGAGCGAAGTGATCGGAATCATCACACCGCCCGCTCCGCGGACGAAAAAGAGGTTCAGGTTGTCGCGCTGCGCACGGTAGGGAGCCTCGGCCTGGATGTAAACGCGGTAGATGCGGTTGAACATATTGAAGTCATTGACGTAGATCGACCCCGTAAAGGCCTTCATCGTGGAGAAAATGTCCGACATCGAAACGCCCAGCAGCTGCGCCTTGTCGCGGTCCACGTCGAAATAGAGCTGCGGAATATCGCCCTGCATCGACGACGAGAGCCCCGTGAATTGTGCTGCGCGGCATAGTGCATCAGCGTATCGACGGCGCGCTGCAGCTCGGCGTAGGTCGTATTGCCGCGCGCTTCGAGCACCATCTCGAAACCGCCCGAATTGCCCAGACCGGGAATCACGGCCGGACGCGACAGGTAGACCCGGCTTTCGATAGCGCGACATCTCGGCGCGCACGCGCTGCATCACCTCGCTCAGGCCGTCCGAATCGCGGTCGCCCCACGGTTTGAGGATCACGGTCAGCTGGCTGCGCGCCTGATTGGTGCCCACGCGGGGACTCGAACCCGTGACGTTGAGCACGTACTCCACGTCGGGGTCGGCCATCAGGAACTTCATCGCGCGGTCGGTCACCTCGCGGGTACGTTCGATCGTCGCCCCCTCGGGCAACTCCAGTTCGACGGTGAAGTAGCCCTGGTCTTCCTGCGGCATGAAACTTTGCGGCACGAGCCTGTTCATCAGCCAGATTCCGATCAGCACGATGCCGAAGGCGGCGAACATGCGGCGCGAATGTTTCAGCGCCCCCTGGATCATGCGGCCGTAAAACTTGTTGCCCGTCGCCAGGGAGAGGTTGATGCGGCGGAAAAAGCGGTTTTTCTTCCCCTCGCCTTCGGGACGCAGAAAAAGCGCGCACATCACGGGGCTGAGCGTCAGCGCCACGACGGTCGAGATGACCACCGACACGGCGATGGTGATGGTGAACTGGCGGTAGAGCTGACCCGTAATGCCCGAAAGGAAACTCACCGGGACAAACACGGCGCACAATACCAGCGACATGGCGATCAGCGCCCCGCTCAGGTTGGACATCGCCTTTTTAGTAGCCTCGTAGGGCGAGAGATGCTCCTCGTTCATGATGCGGTCGACATTCTCCACGACGACGATGGCGTCGTCGACCACGATGCCGATGGCGAGAATGAGCCCCAACAGCGTCAGCATGTTGAGCGAAAACCCGAAAACGAGCATCACGCCGAAGGTACCGATCAGCGAGATGGGCACGGCGACGATCGGGATGATCGTGGCGCGCCAGCTCTGCAACGAGAGGAAGACCACCAGAATCACCAGCAGCAGCGCTTCGAAAAGCGTCCGGTAGACGTGGTGGATCGACTCCGAGATGTAGGTCGTCATGTCGAACGGAATCTCGTAGCCGATGCCCTCGGGGAAGTTGTGGCTGATCTCCTCCATGGCCGCCTTGACCAGCGCCGCCACCTCCATGGCATTGGCTCCGGGCAGCATGTTGATATTCAGCACGGCGGCGTTCCCGCCGTTGATGCCGCTCTCGGTATTATAGGACGAAGCTTCGAGCGAGATACGCGCCACGTCTTTCAGGCGGATGATCGACCCGTCGGGGTTGGCCCGCACGACGATGTCCTCGAATTCGCTGACAGACGACAGACGCCCCTGCGCCGTGATGGGGATCGTCACGTCGATGCCGTTCATGGGGGCCTGCCCCAGCACGCCGGCGGCAGACTCGCGGTTCTGGTCTTTGAGCGCCGTCTGCAAATCCTTGACCGTCAGCCCAAGGTCGGCCAGTTTGTCGGGCATGACCCATATCTGCATGGCGTAATAACGGCTGCCGACGTTCGAAACGCTGCCCACGCCGGGCACGCGGCGCAACATGTCCAGCACGTTGAGCGTCGCATAGTTCGAAAGGTAGATTTCATCGAACTTGGGGTCGGACGAAAGCAGGGTTATGGTCATTAGTTTGCTGGCCGCCTGCTTCTCGACCGAGATGCCGTTCTGCACCACTTCGGCAGGAAGGCGCGCCTCGGCCTTCTTCAGCCGGTTCTGGATATCCACGGCTGCCAGGTCGGGATCCGTCGAAATGTCGAAGGTCACCGTGGCGGAGAAACCGCCCGAGTTGGAGCTCGACGACTCCATGTAGATCATGCCGGGAGTACCGTTCAGCTCCTGCTCGATGGGCGTAGCCACAGCCTGCGTCACGGTCTGCGCATCGGCACCTGGGTACGACGCCGAGATACGCACTACGGGAGGTACGATCTGGGGATACTGGTCGACGGGCAACAGTGCCAGGCCGATGAAACCCACGATCACGATGATGATGGACAGCACCGTCGAAAAGACGGGCCTGTCGATAAAAAGTCCGCTTTCATAGGTTACTGCTGATTTTCGGTCTCCTCCTCGCGCCGCGTAACGACCGGTTCGACTTTCATGCCGTGCTGGAGTTTATGGTAGCCCTCGACGACGATATCCTCGCCCCGCACCAGGCCGCGTTCGACGACGATGTTGTTGCCCCATTCGGGGCCCGTCTCGACAAAACGCTTCTCGACGATGCTGTCGGGGCGCACCACGTAGATGTAGGCGCCGCCCTTCTCGATCTCGATAGCCTTCGACGGCACGACAACGGCATCCTCACGCACGTCGAGCAGCAGCCGCACCTTGGTGAACTGCCCCGGCAGCAGGATGTGGTCAGGGTTGGCCATCTCGGCTCGCACGGAGAAGGTACCCGTCTGCGGATCGACCTGCGGGTCGGCGAAATCGACCAGGCCGCGGTAGGGGTATTCCGAACCGTCGGCCAGGGTCACGGTGATGTAGGGATCCCACTTGCGGGTCGAATCGCGGTGCCCGAGGTTGACGTTGCGCGCCTTGCTGCGCAGGTAGTCGAGGGCCGTCATGCTGAAATCGACACGCACGGTATCGCTCTTCACGACCGTGGCGAGCAGCGATTTGCCGCTCGGCCCCACGAGCGTACCGATGTCGGCGTTGCGTTCGGAGATATAACCCGAAATAGGAGACTGCACGGAGGTATAGCC
>JBKSUH010000159.1:0-3621 GCA_047233565.1 Alistipes sp. | reverse complement strand
GTGCACTGCGGCGTGCCGTGGAGAATGCCGAGGACGATACCGCAGGGGCTTGGCGCGACATGGCGCCCTACCATCCCACGGCGGACGATGTCCTGGTCGGGATCGCCGCGTCGGGTACCACTCCCTATGTGGTCGGCGGCCTGCGCATGGCGCGGGAGCACGGCCTGTTGACCGCCTCCATTACCTGCAATCCGTCGTCGCCCGTGGCGGCTGAGGCGGAATATGCGCTCGAGGCGGTTGTGGGGCCGGAGTTCGTGACGGGGTCGACCCGCATGAAGGCGGGCACGGCACAGAAGCTGATGCTCAACATGCTGTCGACGGCCGTGATGATCCGCCTGGGGCGTGTCGAGGGCAACCGCATGGTCAACATGCAGTTGACGAACGACAAACTCGTGGGGCGCGGCACGCGCATGGTGGCCGAGGCTTCGGGGCTTTCCGAGGCGCAGGCACGGGCGTTGCTGCTGCAATACGGGTCGGTGAAAAAGGCGTTGGAGCATGCACCGAAGCCTGAGTGAGTATATCGCCCTGCTGGAGCGCGAGGGCGAACTCGTCCGCATAACGGCTCCGGTGTCGCCGGTGGAGGAGATCGCCGAGATAACCGACCGGGTCTCGAAAATGCCCGGCGGCGGCAAGGCGTTGCTGTTCGAAAATACCGGCACGGAGTTTCCCGTGCTGACGAATCTGTTCGGCTCCGAACGCCGCATGGCGCTGGCGCTCGGCGTCGGAACGCTCGATGAACTTTCGGAGCGTATCGACGTCCTGCTGAAGCAGGCAGCCGCGCCGCGCAATTCGCTCTCAGACAAACTGCGCGCCCTGCCGATGCTGGCCGAGATGGTGCGCTGGTTTCCCGGACCGTGTCGGGCCGGGGCGCGTGCCAGCAGGTCGTGCTGACCGGGGCCGAGGCGGCGCTCTCCGCGCTTCCGGTCCTCAAATGCTGGCCTGCGGACGGTGGCCACTTCGTGACCTTGCCGATGGTCAATACGGTCGATCCCGAAACGGGTGTGCGCAACGTCGGCATGTACCGCATGCAGGTCTTCGACGACCGTACGACGGGCATGCACTGGCATGTCCACAAGACCGGAGCGCGCCATTACG
Source organism: Alistipes sp. (assembly GCA_047233565.1). Taxonomy (GTDB): domain Bacteria; phylum Bacteroidota; class Bacteroidia; order Bacteroidales; family Rikenellaceae; genus Alistipes. The sequence continues at coordinate 2,526 of JBKSUH010000159.1, read as the reverse complement.
ACGCTTACAAGCGTCTGGGCCGCCGGATGCCCGTCTCGGTCGCGCTGGGCGGCGATCCCGCCTATACCTACGCCGCGACGGCTCCGATGCCCGACAATATGGACGAATACCTGCTGGCCGGGTTCCTGCGCCGCCGTCCCGTGAAACTCGTGAAGTGCGTCACCAACGATATTTATGTCCCGGCCGACTGCGACTTCGTGATCGAGGGTTATGTCGACCCTGCGGAGGAGAAAGCCGTCGAAGGCCCCTTCGGCGACCATACGGGGTTCTATTCGCTCGAAGACCGTTATCCGCTTTTCCACGTCACGGCCCTTACGCGGCGGCGCGATGCGGTATACCCGGCCACGGTCGTGGGGATTCCTCCGCAGGAGGACGCCTGTATCGCGCAGGCTACGGAGCGGATATTTCTGGCGCCGATACGCATGGCCCTGCAGCCCGAAATCCGCGACATGACGATGCCCGAGGCCGGAACGGCGCATAACATCGCCGTCGTTTCGATTGACAGCCGCTATGCCGGACAGGCCGTGAAGGTCGCCCAGTCGCTGTGGGGCGCCGGGCAGATGATGTTCAACAAATACATGCTCGTCGTCCCGGCCGCAACCGACGTGCGCGATACGGATGCATTGGCGCGGCTCGTGCGCAACCTCGACCCGCTGCGCGACCTCGTTCGCAGCGGGGAATCCTCGATGTGCTGGACCATGCTACGGCGACGCCCGGCTTCGGCGGTAAAATTGCAATAGACGCTACCACAGCCGGAGCTGCGCCGAACCCGCGTCTCAGTCGGAATCCGTACCGCAACTCTCTTTGCCGGAGGGCTGCCGCACCGATCTGCTCGAAAAGTGGGGCGCGGCGCTTGCCTTCGCCGAACCGGGGGCGGGGTTCGAGCCCCTGAGGGGGTGCGATATTTCGTGCTGTTCGACCCGGCGGCGGCGGGATTGACGCCCGAAGAGCTGTTGTGGCTCGCGGCGGCCAATACCGATCCCGCGGCGCGACGTTGCGGACGGAGGCGCGACGCTCAGTCGACGCGCGAAGCAAACGGCCCGGCGATGGCGGCAATCCTGCGCGTTTCCCCAACATCGTGACGGCGTCGGAAGCGACCGTCGGGCTGGTCGATCGCCGCTGGACGGGTACGGGCTGGGCGCTTTCGTGGAATCGCCTTCGCGGCGTTACCGCCGCCTGCCCTGCTCCGGCGGTGCGCAGTGGTAGGTTCCGGCATTTGCCGGACGGTATGTAAATAGTCTCTGCATATGGGAAAGTTTTTACAGAACGTGAGATTCGGGCCGTGGCGGTTTTCTGCCGCTGGCCGGGTTGCTGGTCCTCGGCATCGTCCTCGTGCGAAGGCCGATCCCGCGGCGGCCCTGCGGGTCGAAGCCGAAATGGAGAGCGGGCCGATACGGTCGTCATGCAGCCTTCGATCCGAACACCGTAGATTACGACGGACTTCGGCGGCTGGGCCTGTCGAAGCACGAAGCCGTGAGCCTGCTGAAGTACCGCGCTGCGGGGAAGATCTTCCGTATCCCGGAGGATGTGACGCTTTGCTACGGCATCAGCGATTCGATCTACCGCCGCCTGGCTCCCTATATCCGTATCGGGCGCAAATATGCCATCGCGCCCCGGCAGTATCGTACGGGACGCGTCGTGCCCGAACCCATGCCGCCCACGCGCTTTCGCATCGACACCGTGGGGGCGCGTTACCTGCGGGCCATCGGGGCGTTGTCCAAGCGGCAGGCCGAGGCTTTCATCCGCTGGCGTGACCTGAGCGGGATCTACGACATGGAGGAGTTGCGCGCCTGCTATGTCGTGAGCGATTCGGTGGCTGCGGCGCTCGAACCCTATATTATCTTTCCCGAGCGCGGAGCTGCGCCGGTCGACGAACCCGTGGAGATCAATACGGCCGATTCCGCGACGCTGCGCGGTGTGGTGGGGATCGGAGCGCGGACGGTGGTGTCGATCATGAACTACCGCGCGAGGCTCGGCGGATTTGTCCGTTTGGAGCAACTCGCAGAGGTTCCGGGAGTCACGGAACGCAATTATGAGAAAATTTTGAAACAAATTTACTGCGATAGTTGTGAAATTCGGAAAATTGATATTAACTTTGCAAGCCCGAAAGAGTTGGGACGGCATCCGTACATTCCGCCGCAGAAACTTCGGAAATTACTTAAAACAAGACAGTTGAAAGGAGGTTGGAGTACCGCTGAGGAATTGGTTGAAGACAACATATTGACCCGCGAAGAGGCAGCACGGCTGGCTCCTTACCTGCGGTTCACTACCCGAAGCGGGGCTGACGATACGGACAACGACACGACATGGGGCGAGGTATCAGGTGATGCGAACCCCGGAGGAATTTAAGTAAACGACGAAATTAAAAAAACAAAAAAAAGAATACTACTATGATTATCATGCCGGTAAAAGAGGGCGAAAACATCGAACGCGCCCTGAAGAAGTTCAAACGTAAATACGAGCGCACGGGCGTCCTGAAGGAACTCCGCCGCCGCCAGTATTTCACCAAGCCTTCGATCGCCAAGC
>JBKSUH010000158.1:0-3634 GCA_047233565.1 Alistipes sp. | reverse complement strand
GATGATGAATTCCATCAGGCGCTTGGTGCCGATGTCGCGCTTGCCGCTGGTGCAGAAGATCGGCATCACCTCGCGTTTCGAAACGCCGATTTTCAGACCCGCACGAATGTCGTCCTGCGTGAGTGTACCTTTGTCGAAGTAGAGCTCCATGAGCGCCTCGTCGTGTTCGGCGGCCATTTCGACCAGCTCCTTGTTCAGTTCCTGCGCCTTGTCTATCTCCTCGGCGGGGATCTCCAGTTCCTCGCGGTGTCCGTCGTTGTCCTTGAAACGGTACATCTTCATCAGCAGTACGTCGATGAAGGCGTTGAATTCGGGACCCTGATTGACCGGGTACTGCACGATGACGGGCTTCACGCGCGACGAGGCGCGGATCGACTCGACGGCGGCCTCGAAATTGGCCTTGTCGGCGTCGAGCTGGTTCACTACGCCGATCACGGGTTTCTGCAGCAGACGGGCGTAGCGGGCCTGAATTTCGCTGCCGACCTCCCAGCCGTTCTGGGCGTTGAACAGGAATACGCCCACGTCGCCCACCTTGAACGCCGAGAAGAGACTTCCGCAGAAGTCGTCCGAGCCGGGGCAGTCGATGATGTTCAACTTGCGGTCCATGAATTCGGTGAAGAGGATGGTCGAATAGATCGAGCGTTTGTATTCGTGCTCGATATCCGTGTTGTCCGAGAGCGTGTTGTTCGCCTCGATACTACCCCTGCGGTCGATGACCTTACCCTCAAAGGCCATCGCTTCGGCAAGGGTAGTTTTTCCCGTGCCGGGCGCCCCGATGAGTACGATGTTTTTGATTTCTTTTGCTGAATAGTTTTTCATATTCCCGTATGGTTTTAAGGTTTTGCGGTGGTGCGGGGCATCGTCGGGAGTACTTCGCGGAGCCGGGTTCCCGGAACGGAAAGTCGTGCTGCGGAGCATTTTCCGATTAGCCGACTATAAATATACAAAAAAATCGGGATAACCAAACGGCGACACGAAAAAATCGCCCTCAGGAGGCGATTTTACGGTCGAAAAGCGGGAGGTCGACCCAGGTGAGCTTTTTCCACACCCATTCGACGGGGCCGTGCGTATGGCGCTGCAGCCAGAGGCGGCAGAAGAGATACTGAACCAGGATGATCCCCACGCCCGCCAGCGTGCCGTATATCACGTCCACGTGGCGGTAAAGCCCCAGCCCCCAGTTGTAGAAGAGCGCCGTCCCGAGCAGCGATTGCAGCAGGTAGTTGGTCAGGCTCATGCGCCCGAAGAAGGTCATGCCGTGCAGTGCCCGGCGGAACCCCGGCCAGCCGTACCACAGCAGGACGACCGTCGAGACGATCGCCGTGGCCGTCATCAGGTTGCGCATCGCTTCGAACGGTACGAGCCACGTGCCCGCGATGCCCACGGCCAGCAGCCCGCCCCAGATGCGCCGGTTGCGGCCTTCGTCGTAGAAGAGCCGGTAGCGGCCGGCCAGCATGCCCAGTACGAACATCAGCAGCGTCTGCGTGCCCCGGCCGTGTTCCAGTCCCCAGCCGAACGAACTGAGCGGGCCGTAGAGCAGGCTCACGCGGGCGCTCTCGGCGAAGGTGCCCGTGGCGAGGGTGGGATAGAGGGTCTCCATGCCTTCGATGCCGCGGATCGAGAGTGTATGTCCGCTGAAATACTGCCAGAGTTCGAGCGGCTGGATGAAAAGCAGGGCCGCGATGACCCACACCCATCGGTTGGGGAGCTTGCCGATGGGAATCATCAGCAGCCCGAAAAGGGCGTAGTAGGTCAGCACGTCGCCGTTGTAGATCGCCGCGTTGACCAGCCCGATGCCGAACAGCAGCACCATGCGCCATGCGAAGCGCCGCGAAAAGTCGTTGCCCCGCTGTGCCTGGTTGTCGCTCTGGATGAAGAAACTCAGTCCGAACAGCAGTGCGAAGATGGCGTACATCTTGCCCGAAAGCAGGAATCCCAGCGCGCCGGCCACGGTTTGCTCCCAGTCGCCGAATCCGGCGCGGAGGTAATCCAGCCCGCTCCAGTAGAGGTTGAAATGCTCGCGGGCGTGGAACAGAATGATGCCCGCCACGGCGATGCCGCGCAGGGCGTCCGCCACTTCGATGCGGGTGTTGGGGAGGTTGGTCGTGCGGTACATTTTCCGGCGTTTGGAATGTGGGAGTAGTCGGCGGCGGTATAACGGTCGGTGCTTGTGCGGCTTGTAGTGCCCGTGTTGCAGCGCACGGCGTTTTGCGGAGGCATCTTTGGGCCGAAGTAAGTCCCTTTCGAATTCTTAATTTTTCATTTTTCATTGTTTTGCGCTTTTGAGCGCAAAACAATTCCGTCAGCGCCTCGACGGCCCGGCGGCCTTCGATGCCCAGCGAGAGCGAATAGTCGTTGACGAAAAGCGCGATGTGGGCGTCGATCACGGCGTCGTCGAGTTCCTGCGCGTGTTCCTTGATATATGCGCGCGACGCTTCGGGGTGCGCGAAGGCGTATTCGATGCTTTGGCGGATGAGGGTCTCGACCTGCCGCCGCATCGCTTCGGGCAGGCTCCGTTTGGCCGCGATGCCGCCCAGCGGCAGGGGCAGCGCGGTGGTCCGCTCCCATAGCTGTCCGAGGTCGGCGACCAGCTCCAACTGCCGCTGCCGGTAGACGAAACGCCCCTCGTGGATCAGCACTCCGGCGTCGAAGTCGCCCGCTCCACGGCGGCGGCGATCTGCGAGAAGAGCAGGGGCGTGCGCTCCGTAATCCGGGGAAAAGGCGCATCATCAGTGCGTTGGCCGTGGTGTGCAGCCCCGGGACGGCCACACGGCGTATCGGCCGTGTATCGCCTGCGCGGCGTACCAGCAACGGCCCGTTGCCGCGTCCGAGTGCCGCACCGCTGTCGAGCAGCGCGTAGTGTTCCGCAATGGCGGGCAGCACGGCGCAACTTATCTTGCTGATGTCGGCACGTCCCAGCCCGGCACCGCGGTTCAGCTCCTCGATGTCGTAGTATTCGACCTCGAAGCGCAGGCTGCCCGTGTCGATGCGGCCGTTAACGAGCGCGTCGAACATGAAAGTGTCGTTCGGGCAGGGTGAGATGTGCAGTTTCAGCCTCACTGTTTCTGCGCCTCGGTGATGTTGCGGGCGTTTTTCTCGTTGTCGCTGCGGTTGCGTTTACCCCCGAAACGGCCCAGCAGCCATCCGGCGGCAAAAGTCAGCACGAGGACGATGATGTCGATAAATACGTTGGCCAGCCACCGCTGGATGGCGGGGGCGAATTGCCAGACCAGGATGAAGACGACCAGTATCAGGATCAGTCCCGCCCAGAGCATCCAATTTTTATTCATTGTTTTCGAATATTTGGTTTAACTTTTCCGTCAGGTTCCCGACGGCCTCCTCCACAGCCCACTGGCCGAAGGGTTCGCCGACGTAGTTCGACACGGCACGTATCTGGCAGCACGCGACGCCCAGCGCGTCGCATACGGCGAAAAAGGCTGCGCCTTCCATGTTCTCCACTTCCGGCAGGTACCCTTCCGACGTGTTCTCCGGGTTTCCTTCCGGCGTCTGGCGTTGGGTGCCGTCCGCTGCGTGTCCCGCCCTGTCGTCTGCCGTAAATCCGGGGTGCGGCTCCGCGAACCCGGCGTCCCCTGCCGCGTGCCCGGTGCCTTCCGCCGCGCTTTTCGGCCCGCCCGTT
>JBKSUH010000157.1:0-3751 GCA_047233565.1 Alistipes sp. | reverse complement strand
ATCTGAGCGTATAAACGCCTGATTCCACAGGGGATCAGGCGTATTTTTTGCTGTTTCGCGCAGAGCGGGCAAAACCCCGTTCCATCTCCGTCTCGGCCACCGACCGGAATCAGGCCTTCGTGTGACCCCGTGAAATTACAGGTCGTGCGACAGCGGTTCGGGCACTGTGCCGCTCACGTCGAAATCGCCCCAGCGCTCGGCGATCGAGTCGAGCGTGGCGAACAGCTCGGGGATGTCGAGCAGCGTGACCAGCTTCAGGCGTGTGGGCTTGAAATCGGGCAACCCCTTGAAATAGTTGGACAGGTGGCGGCGCATTTCGAGGATGCCCACGTATTCGCCTTTGATTTCCAACGATTTTCGCAGGTGCTCCTTGGCGATCTCCACCCGCTCGCAGACCGATGGCTGGGGCAGCACTTCGCCCGTGGCAAGGTAGTGTTTCACCTCGCGGAATATCCACGGGCGCCCGTAGGTCGCGCGGCCGATCATCACGCCGTCCACGCCGTAGCGGTCGAACATTTCGGCCGCTTTCGGCCCCGAATCCACATCGCCGTTGCCGAGGATCGGGATATGTATCCGCGGCTTGTTCTTCACCTTGCCGATCAGCGTCCAGTCGGCTTCGCCGCGGTACATCTGGGCCCGTGTGCGGCCGTGTATCGTGAGCGCCGCGATGCCGACATCCTGCAGGCGCAGGGCTATCTCCTCGATGTTCTTCGACTCGTCGTCCCAGCCCAGGCGGGTTTTCACGGTCACGGGCTTGCGCACCGCCTGCACGATCCGGCGCGTCATCTCGACCATCAGCGGCACGTCGCGCATCATGCCCGACCCGGCGCCCCGCCCCGCGATCTTCTTCACGGGGCAGCCGAAGTTGATGTCGATGATGTCCGGGCCGGCCGCTTCGGCCATGCGTGCCGCCTCGACCATCGGTTCGACCAGATGGCCGTAGAGCTGGATGCCTACCGGACGCTCCGCGTCGTCGATTTCGAGTTTTTTGAGCGACTTGGCCGCGTCGCGTATCAGCCCGTCGGAGGAGATGAATTCCGTGTAGACCACGTCGGCGCCGAAACGCTTGCACATGTAGCGGAACGACGGGTCGGTCACGTCCTCCATCGGCGCCAGCAGCAGGGGTTTTTCCCCGAGTTCTATGTCGGCAATTTTCATGATTCGCTCACTTGGTCGTGTGTTACGAGTATTTTGTCGATGCGGACGCCGTCCATGTCGACGATCTCGAGGTCGAAACTGTTCCAGCGGAGCTTCTCCCCCGTGGCGGGAATGTGTTTCAGCTGGTCGAGAACCAGTCCGCTGATCGTATTGTAGGCATTGCGGGGAACGGCGTTCTCCGCGCCGAAGAAGGCCAGGAAATCGTAAAACGGACACTGCCCGTCGATGAGCACGCTGCCGTCCTCGCGCCGTACGATGTCGGGTTCCCCGTAGCCGTCGGGGATCTCGCCGACCAGCGCCTCGAAGATGTCCGCAGGGTGACGATGCCCTGCGTCACGCCGAATTCGTCGCAGACGATGCCGTAGCCGACCTGCTCGCTGCGGAGTTGTTCCAGCGCGGTGTACACTTGGGTCTCTCGTGGAAGAATTTTGCCGGACGCAGTATGGATGCGACGTCGAAATCCTCCTCGCCGATGTGCGTGAAGAGGTCCTTGAGGTATATCACGCCGGCCAGCCGGTCGAGGTTGCTGCGGGCGGCGGGGTAGAGCGTGTGGGTTCCCTGCCGACCAGCTCGCGGATCTCTGCGGGCGTCATGGCGGGTCTATCCATGCGATTTCGCTGCGGTGCGTCATGATCGAACCCACCTTGCGGTCGCCGAGCGAGAATACGCGGCCGACGATCTGCTGTTCGACGATCTGCACCTCTCCGTCTTCGGTTCCCTCCTGAATGATCGACTTGATCTCCTCCCTCGGTGACCTTGCTCTCCGTATCCCGTATTCCGAGCAGGCGGGCGATAAGCTCGATGCTGCGCGAAAGCAGCCATACGAAGGGCGACGTCACCTTGGCGAGCACCTGCATCGGCCGTGCGACGAGTATGGCGACCCGTTCGGCGCTTTTCATGCCGATGCGTTTGGGCACCAGCTCGCCGAAGACGATCGTGAGGTAGGTTACGACGATGACGATAAGTATCTGGGCGACCGGAACGGCCGTGCGGAGCGGCATGCCCAGCGATGCGAGCATCGCGCCGAAGCGGCCGGCCAGCGCTTCGCCCGAATAGATACCCGTCAGGATGCCGATCAGGGTGATGCCTATCTGAATCGTGGAAAGGAATCTGTCCGGGTCCTGAGCCAGCTGGAGGGCTTTGGCGGCCGCCTTGTTGCCTGCTTGGCGCGTGCCGTCAGGTTCGAGCGGCGCGCCGAGATCAGCGCGATTTCCGACATTGCGAAAGCCCGTTGAGCAGGATCAGCAGGATAATGATGATGATTTCCATGAAAGCGTGTAATGTAGCGGCAAAGATAAGCATTGTTTGAATTTCGGGGCGCCGCGGCCGCAATTTGTGAGAATTATGGCTTTGCGGGATTGGTTATTAGCCGAAAAACGCTAAATTTGCAGGCAAATCTTTTGTGTTATGAATATTGAAAACTTTATTTCGGATGCGGTCCGCCGTTCGGTGGAGGCGCTTTACGGTCCGCTCGACGGCGAACAGTTGCAGATTCAGAAGACCCGCAAGGAATTCGAGGGCGATTATACGCTCGTGACCTTCCCGCTGCTGCGACGAAGCCGCAAGTCGCCCGAAGCCACTGCGACCGAGATCGGCGGTTATATGACGGCCAACGTCCCCGAAATCAAGTCTTTCAATGTCATCAAGGGTTTTCTGAACCTCGTGCTCGACGGCGCTTTCTGGGCGGCGCGTTTTGACGAGGTCGCTGCCGATGCCGATTTCGGGCAGGCCCCGGCCACCGGGCGCACGGTCATGATCGAATATTCGTCGCCCAATACCAACAAACCCCTGCATCTGGGCCATATCCGCAACAACCTGCTGGGTTACTCCGTGGCGCAGATACTCAGGGCCAACGGCCATAACGTCATCAAGGCCAATCTGGTGAACGACCGCGGCATCCATATCTGCAAGTCGATGCTGGCTTGGAAGCTTTACGGCAACGGCGAGACACCCGCTTCGTCGGGCATGAAGGGCGACCACCTCGTAGGCAAATACTACGTCGAATTCGACAAGCACTACAAAGCGCAAATCAAGGAGTTGATGGCGCAGGGGCAGAGTGAAGAGGAGGCGAAAAAGAACGCTCCCGTGATGCTCGAGGCGCAGGAGATGCTGCGCAAGTGGGAGGCCCGCGATCCTGAGGTCTACTCGCTTTGGGAAACCATGAACGGCTGGGTGTATGAGGGCTTCGACGTGACCTACAAGGCGCTGGGCGTCGATTTCGACAAGGTTTACTACGAATCGCAGACCTACCTGCTGGGCAAGAGCCTCGTCGAGGAGGGGCTCCGCAAGGGTGTTTTCTACCGCCGTCCCGACAATTCGGTCTGGATCGACCTCACGGCCGACGGGCTGGACGAGAAACTGCTGCTGCGCGGCGACGGGACTTCGGTCTACATGACGCAGGATCTGGGTACGGCCTACCGCCGCTTCGAGGATAACAAGCTCGACGACATGATCTATGTCGTGGGTAACGAACAGAACTACCACTTCCAGGTGCTCAAGCTGGTGCTCAAGAAACTGGGGTATGCCGACTGGAGCGACCATATCACGCACCTCTCCTACGGCATGGTGGAATTGCCCGAGGGCAAGATGAAGT
>JBKSUH010000156.1:0-3769 GCA_047233565.1 Alistipes sp. | reverse complement strand
CCCAGCCCCTTGTAATCGTGCACGCCGCCCTCGAGTTTCAAGAGGTAGGCGGACATCATCGGGGTCAGCGAAATGGCTGCCGTAGTCGAAACGCAGACCACGATGGTCACGATCCAGCCCAGCTCGCGGAAAAGGATACCCGCCATGCCCGGCACCATCGTCAGCGGCAGGAACACGGCAACGACCACGAGCGTGGTGGCAATGACCGACAGCCACACCTCGTTGGTGGCGTAGATGGCGGCCTCCTTGGGATTCGAACCTCGCTCGATGTGCGTCGTGATGTTCTCCAGCACCACGATGGCATCGTCGACGACCATACCGATGGCGATCGAGAGCGACGAGAGCGAGATGATATTGAGCGTCGAGCCCGTGGCGAAGAGGTAGATGAACGAACAGATCAGCGACACGGGGATCGTCATACAGATGATGAGCGTCGCCCTCCACCGCCCGAGGAAGGCCATCACCACCAGCACCACGAAGATAAAGGCGTACATGATGGTCTCCGAGAGCGACCCGATGGCGTCGGTGATCTCCTGCGAGCCTTCGAAAATCAACTCCATCTTCACGTCCTTGGGCAGCGTCTTCTGGATTTCGGGCAGACGCTTCTGGATTTCGTGGACGATATTCACGGTATTGGCGCCCGACTGTTTCTGGAACATCACGCGCACGCCGCGCTGGCCGTTCACACGTTCGTCCATGGTGAATTTTTCGAGCGTGTCGCGGATTTCGGCCACGTCGGAGAGCATCACCGTGCGGCCCCGGCGTTCGACACCACGACCTTGCGCATCTCGTCGCTCAGCTTGAATTCGCCGTCGGCCTTGATGTTGAACGTGTTGTTGCCGATGTCGATCGTACCGCTCGGGATGTTGACGTTCTCGGCGGCGATGATCTGCCCCAGCTGCTCGACGGTCAGATTGTAGGCTTCGAGCTTGGCCGGGTCGACATTGACCTGCACCTCGCGTTCGGGGGCGCCCATGACCGTCACGGCACCCACGCCGTCGACACGGTTCAGGACGTTGACGAATTTATCGTCGAGGATCTTCTTCAGGGCCGGGTAGCTCTCGTCGGCCGTCACGGCAAGCATGATCACGGGGATCATCGAGGTCGAGAACTTGAAGATCGTAGGATAATCGATGTCGTCGGGCAACTGCGACTGGCTGCGGCTCACCACGTCACGGATCTCGTTGGCGCCCTCGGTCAGGTCGGAGCCGTATTCGAACTCGACGGTGATCATCGAGACGTTGTCCTGCGACTTGGAGGTCAGTTTCTTGAGGTTGCTCACCGTATTGAGGTTATCCTCCAGGATACGGGTGATGTTGGTCTCGATATCCGCAGCGTTGGCACCGGGATAGAAGGTGATGACCGATATCTGGGGGATTTCGATTTCGGGGTACTGGTCTACCGCGAGGTTCATCAGCGAGAAGAGCCCGAAGACCATCACGCCGACGAACATGAGCACCGTGGAGACCGGTTTCCGAACCGCGCTTTCGTATATTTTCATATGTTTCGGGGCGTTTTATTCCTGTTTGATTTCCACTTTGGCACCGTCGTAGAGTTTCGAAAGGGCCGTGACGGCCACGGCTTCGTCCGCCCCGACGCCCGAAAGAATGTCCACGCGGTCGCCGACCTGGCGGCCTACGTCCACACGGCGGCGACGGGCAACGCTATCGCCCTCGATGACATACACGAAGCGCTCGGCAGTGCCGACCTGCTTCTGGACGGCCACGTCGGGCACCATGACGCCCTCCTTATGCCCCATGTTGAAGACCGTGCGGGCGTACATACCCGGGCGCAGCGTGCGCCGGGCATTGGGCACCTTCACCTCGACCTTGAACGTGCGGGTCGTGGGGTCGAGCGCCGGATAGATCAGCGACACGGTACCCGTAAAGGTCTGGTCGGGGAAGATGTCCACCTTCAGCTCGACGGGCATCCCGACCTTCACGTTGGGGAAATACTGCTCGGAAATATTGGCGATGACCTTCAGCGGGTCGATCTGCATGATGTGCAGGATGGGCTGCGCCGAGAAGAGGTCGCCCGACTCGTAGTTGCGCGCCGTGACCACGCCCGTAATGGGCGAATGGACCTCGATATTCTTCTTGAGGTTGGCGACCACTTCGCGCTGCACGTCGAGCTGGGCCTTGGCCTGCTCGATCTGCTGGGCCGAGATTCCCCGCCTCGTAGACCGGAAGCAGGCGGTTATAGTCGTCCTCGACGGTCTTCAGCTGCACGAGCTGCTGGGTGTACTGCGTGGGGTCGAGCGTCACGATCAGCTGACCCTGACGCACGGGATCGCCCACCTCGACCAGAATCCGGTCGATATGCACGCCCGACGCCGCGGGCGTGATGTCGTTCTCCTTGTAAGGTTCGATTTCGGAGGTGAACTCCTCGGCAAGCTGCACCGGAGCTGAGACGGCCGTCTCGGTTTTGGTCAGCACGCGGGTCTCCTGCTGGACGTCGGCGGTTTTTGCCCGTGCAGCCGGCGAGGGCTGCGGCGGCGATCAACATAACTGTTAAATTCTTCATAGTTTTATCTGTTTTCGATTTTATGCTAATTCTCCTTGCCGACGATGCGGTCGTACTCGGCCTTGGCGGTCAGGTAGTCGAAGATCGCCTGCGAAAGTTCAACTCGGCCTGCGTCTGCGCCAGCTGCGCGCTGTTCAGTTCGAGGATCGTTCCCGCGCCCGCACGGTAGCGGGTGTCGGAGATGCTGTAGGCCTTGCGGGCCTGCGCGACGGTCAGCTCCTGCGCATACATCGTCTCGCGCGCGGTGAGCAGGTCGTTCAGGGCCGCGCGCACCTCGACGTCGATCTGCTGCCGGGCGTAATCCGCTGGAGACCGATCTGCGAAATCTGGTTCTTGATCTCACGCGACCTGTTCATCTTCGTAAGGCCCGAAAAATAGGGATCGAAACCTGCAGGCCGGCCGACATCGGGTGCTGCCACCAGAATTTGGAACCGTCGAGCACGTCGCCCGGCTGTCCTCCTCCGCACCGCCGAAATTGAGCTTCGTCATGTCGATATCGTTACCGGTATAGGTCGCCGTAAAGAATGCGGTGACCGTGGGCATGCGTCCGGCGTTCGCCACTTTGAGCTGACGTTTGAGCAGATCCTCCTGCAGTTCGAGCGTACGCAGGTCGGGTTATCCGCACGTCGGTCGTAAGCCCCTCGGTTCCGGCGAGCACCTTGTCGCGCATGGCGTCCAGCTCGCCTTCGACCTCGATTTCGACCTGCTCGGGGATCGAAAGATACATCTTGAGCATCAGCTTGGCGATGCGGATCGAGTTCTCGGTCTGGAGGATCGAGGGTTTCAGGTTGCTGAGCTGCACCTGCGCCGTCAGCAGGTCGTATTCCGAGGTCAGGCCGTTCTGGTACTGCACCTGCGTATCGTCGACCGTACGCTGTACGGTGGCCTCCGACTCGCGGAGCACGTCGAGCGACTGCTCGGCGAGCAGGATGTTATAGAAGGCCTTTTTGACTTCGGCCGTCAGCGTGATGCGCGACGAACGCGCCGCCTCGACGGCCGTGGCCATCTGCTTGTCGTTCATCTTCATCATGCGGTAAACCTGCGGCGCGAAGAGCGGCACCGAAGCATCCACGGCCCCGCTGAGCGTCGTATAGGGGTCGTTGCCCAGCGAGAAGCCCTTGGACATCTGCTGCACGATGAAGCTGTGGTTGACCTGCCCGGTCACCGATACCTGCGGCAGCAGGCCGCCCCATGTCTGGCGTTTCACATAGTCGTAGCGCTGCACCTCCATCTCGGCGACCTTGAC
>JBKSUH010000155.1:0-3814 GCA_047233565.1 Alistipes sp. | reverse complement strand
GCCCTGAACCACGCCTCGATCATCGACGGCGTGCGTCTCTGCAAAGCCGTACGTTACCGTTACGCCAATGCCGACATGGCCGACCTGGAGGAGTGTCTCAAGAAGGCGCAGGCACAGCGTTTCCGCATCATCTGCACCGACGGCGTATTCTCGATGGACGGCAATGCCGCCCCGCTCGACAAAATATGCGCCCTGGCCGAGAAATACGACGCTCTGGTCATGGTCGACGAGTGCCACTCGGCAGGCGTGCTGGGCAAAACCGGCCGCGGCATCACGGAACTCTACGACCGGCGCGGCCAGGTCGACATCCTGACCGGCACGCTGGGCAAGGCCTTCGGCGGTGCCGTAGGCGGCTTCACCACCGGCCGCAGGAGATATCGACATGCTGCGCCAGCGTTCGCGCCCCTACCTCTTCTCCAACTCGCTGCCCCCCGCTGTCGTAGGTGCCGGGATCGAGATGTTCCGGATGCTCGCCGAGAGCAATGAACTGCACGACCTGCTGGTCGCCAACGTCGAGCACTTCCGCGAGGGGATGATGGCCGCAGGCTTCGACATCAAACCCACCCAGTCGGCCATCTGCGCCGTGATGCTCTACGACGCCAAGCTGTCGCAGGACTTCGCCGCCAGGCTGCAGGACGAGGGCGTATTCGTCACGGGATTCTACTATCCCGTAGTGCCGAAAGGCCAGGCCCGCATCCGCGTACAGGTATCGGCAGGCCATACCACCGACCAGCTGGATCGTTGCATCGCAGCCTTCACCAAGGTCGGCAAAGAATTGAATGTCATTAAATAACCAATCCTCATATGCCTAAGACCTCATTAGACGCAATCGACCGCAAGATCCTCAAATACCTGATCAAAAATGCGCGCATGCCCTTTCTCGAGATCGCCCGCGAATGCGGTATTTCGGGTGCTGCGATCCACCAGCGCATCCGCAAGCTCGACGATTCGGGCGTGATCCTGGGCAGCCGCCTGATCGTAGACCCCAAGATGATGGGCTTCGACGTCTGCGCCCACATCAGCATCACGCTCAAAGACCCGCAGCTGCTCAAGCAGACCGTGGAACAGCTCAAGGAGATCCCCGAAATCGTGGAGGCACATTTCATCACCGGATCGGGCAACATCCTCGTGAAACTCTACTGCGTGGACAACGAGCACCTCATGCGTACGATTTTCGACGGTATCCTGCGTATCCAGGGCGTCGCCTCGACCGAGACGCAGATCTCGTTGCAGGAGGCGTTCCAGCGCCAGGTGAACATCGACTTTATCGAGGAGTAGTCCGCACGACGACCCTTTCGCAAAGGCGGAGGCCGGGAATCCCGGCTTCCGCTTTTGCGTCCGTACATGCCGGGGCACAGGCCGCTGTTCCCCCGGCCCCGGCGGCACAAAGAAAGTACCCCGCCCATACAGGCGGGGTACCCGGCAAACAATCGTTTAACTGATGATTATCCCGGAAGCTTACTTAGAGGTAGCCGAAGCTTCCGATGCGGAGGAGGAGTTGCCCTCACTTGTGCTTGTACTCTCAACCTTGTTCTCCTCCTTGGCTGATTCTCCGGCAGTCGAATCAGTCTTATCCGCATCGCCGGACTCCGATTTCTCCTGTCCATCGGTAGCCGGGGACTCCGTTGCGGGAGCCGCAGCTTCGGTCGCCGCGGAGGCGTCCTTCTTCTCGGGTTGCTGTGCGCATGCGAATGCGCTCCCAGCCATCAGCATCAAAGCTGCCATCGTTACAATTGTCTTTTTCATAGCTCTTAATGATTTAAGGTTCCACTTCATTTCTTCAGGTTCGTAATTTGTCCCGTCGACCTTTCTGACTTTGGAAAGTCAAAGAGGCGTGCCATGCGGACAGAAAACGGAAAACCACTGAATTACAGCAGTTAACAAAACGTGCCACAATCGGCGGTATGTGGAAAAGTGTGGAATCGCGCCACAGGTATGTGGAAAAATTCCACACGCAGGCGCATCACTCGATCCCGTAGAGGTGCAATTTGTTGTAAAGGGTCTTGCGGTCGATGCCGAGCAGTTTGGCGGCCTGCGACTTGTTCCCCCCGGCCAGAGCCAGGGCACGGCGTATCTGCTCCTCCTCGCCGGCCGGGTTGCGCAACGGCACCGCAACCGCACCGGAAACCCCGGCGATTTCGGCCGGCAGTTCGCGGCAGGAGATATAATCGCCCCGGCAGAGCAGCGTCGCCGACATCACCGTGTTTTTCATCTGCCGCAGGTTTCCCGGCCAGTCATAACGCACCATGGCCGCAGCGGCTTCGCCGTCGAACCCGACGATATGCTTGTCCAGCTGGCGGTTGGCCTGGTCGAGGAAAAAATCGGCATACAGCATGATATCCTCGCGCATCTGCCGCAGTTCGGGCATGCGGAGCGTGAATTCGTTGATCCGGTGGTAGAGGTCGGCCCGGAACGTCCCGCGCGCAATTGCCGCTTCAAGGTCTTCGTTGGTCGCAGCGACCAGCCGGATGTCGACCGCAACTTCACGGTTACTGCCCACGGGACGGATGCGGCGCTCCTGCAAGGCCCGCAACAATTGCACCTGGGTTTCATAGGTAAGGTTCCCCACCTCGTCCAGAAAGAGCGTGCCGCCGCTGGCCGCTTCGAAGGCGCCCGTCTTATCGCCGACAGCCCCCGTGAACGACCCCTTGACATGGCCGAAGAACTCCGAAGCAGCCAGGTCGCGCGGAATGGCGCCGCAATCGACCGCCACGAACGGCTTTCCGGCGCGCTTGCTCTGGCGGTGGATCAGCTGCGCCACATGTTCCTTGCCCGTGCCGCTGGCGCCGTTCACCAAGACCGACATGTTCGTCGGCGCGACGAGCCGCACATATTCGTAGAGCTGCCGCGCGGCATCGCTCTGCCCCTCGATATAGTTGGGTATATCCCCGCCCGCAGCCCGGGAAGTCTCCGGCGCCTTTTCCGGCGTTACCGGGGGGACATCGCCCACGGGCGCCGGGGCATCAAGCGCCTCGCGGATCTTTTTCAGCAATTCGTCGGGATTGACGGGTTTGGCGACGTAGTCGCGGGCGCCGAGTTTCATGCAGCGCACGGCGTTCTGGATCTCGGCATAGCTCGTCATTACGATCACGGGCACTTCGATCCGCTGCCCCGACATCCACTGCAAAAGGGCGATTCCGTCCTCGTCGGGCAACCGCATATCGCTCAGCACGAGCGAGAACCCTCCTTCCGCAAGAGCCGTCCGGGCTGCCGCCGCACTGGCTGCGGTCTGTGTCCCGAACCCTTTTTTCGAGAGCCAGGTCTTGAGCATCAGGCCGAAGGTGATGTCGTCGTCTACGATCAGAATCCGTTCCATATTCACGACAAAGATACCTTTTTTTGCGCTTCCGCGATAATCGCACGGATATTTTCTGCCGCCGTGCGTACCTCCCGGCATAACGTGTCGGTCAGGGGGCCTTCCCAGCTTTCCGCCGTCCGCAGCGCCGCCGCCACCTGCACGGCCCCGAGCATCGTGAAGATCGGCGTCATCTTGTGCGCCACGGCTTTCAGTGCCGCCGTATCGCCTTCGTCCAACGCCCGCTCCAGCAGGGCACAGTTGGCCGCGCCCTGCTCTGCGAAGGATTCCAGAATTCCCCGTGCCGCCGCCGTGTCGTCACCCGCATAGGCCGTCAGAGCGCTGAAATCCACTCCGTCCGCCTGTTCCGCCCCGGCCGCGGCAACCCCGCACCCGACGGGCGCCACCGCGGCATCCGCGCCGCAGACGGTGTTCAGCACGGCAACCAGTTCATTCGCCGTAAACGGCTTGCGCAGGCATCCCGCGAACCCGCGTGCCGAGAAATCCCCGGCATCCATC
>JBKSUH010000154.1:0-3860 GCA_047233565.1 Alistipes sp. | reverse complement strand
GAGGAAGAGCCGACAAGGGAAGGGCATCCGAGGATGAGCAGTCGAGATCGGAACAACTGAGATCGGAACCGCCGAGGTAAGAGCCGACAAGGAAAGGGACAACCGAGAAAAAAAACAGCCGCCGACGGACGGCGGCCCCTTTTTCAGGAAGGGATATGCGTCAAAGCCGGTGATAGTGGCAATAGAGCAACCCGCCGTCGTCGCCGTGCAGGTGCATACCGCCGCCGAGGCAGTAGCGGAACATCTTGCAGGAGGCGCATTCGCCGCGCCGCGCCCACTCGCGGTTGCGAAAGGGTTCGAAGCGGTTTTGCCACACGTCCCAGAATTTGTCGCGGTAGATATTGCCCTGGTTGAAATTGGCACGGATCGACGTGCAGCCCGAAATGGCGCCGTCGACGCGGATCGAGGCGACGGAAACGCCCGCGGCGCACTGGTAGAAATGGTCGCGCACCTCGGTTTCATACCCGCCGAGGAAGCCTTCGCAGGCATAGCTGACGTCGATGCGCCCCTCACGCCGGGTCTGCCGGATAAACTCCAGCATCGCACGGAACTGTTCGTCGGTCGTGCGCAGCGACGGGTCGTCCTTGGCACGGCCCATGGGGAAGATCGAGAAGAGCCGCCAGTGTTTCAGGCCCTCGGCGACGAGCATCCCGCAAAAATCGCCGAGCCTGGGCACCATCGCCCCCGTGACGCAGGTCACCACGTCGCAGGCGAGCGACGGCTCGCGGACGATCATGCGCAGGGCGCCGAGCGCCCGTTCGTAACTGAGGGGATTACAGCGGATATAGTTGTGCTCGCGTTCGAAGCCGTCGAGGCTCACCGAGACCGTACGCAGCCCCGCATCGAGCAGGCTTCGGAAGCGGGCTTCGGTCAGCCCCAGCCGTTGGTGACCATGCCCCACGCATAGCCGCGGCGGGTGACTTCGGCTCCGGCACGCTCCAGATCGTCACGCACCAGCACCTCGCCGCCCGAAAAGATAATCAGCACCTCGGAGGGATCGACATGGGGCGTGATCTCCTCGTCGAGCACCTTCAGGAAGTCTTCGAGCGGCATGTCGGGCACACCGGGGTCCACGCGGCAGTCGCTGCCGCAGTGACGGCACGAAAGGTTGCAGCGCAGCGTACACTCCCAGAAGAGCGTCGTGAGCCGGTGCTCGGCGACCGTCGAAGCGTAGAGATCGGAAAAGATATTGAGGGCCAGCCGTTTGCGCAGGCCCGGACGGCGGCGCGCCATGGATTATTTCTCAGGAGCCTTGGCGCCCTTCTTCGTGTCCATGACGGGCGTATCCTCGGTCGGTTTCTCCGCAACGGGATCCAGCTCCTCCGGTTCGGCGGACTGCACCTTCGCATCGGGAATATGCACGCCCGTAGCAGGTCCGGCCTGTCCCGGAGGACGCACGCCGTACATGACGACAATGCGGGGCGGCACCTTCACCGAGTCCTGAACCTCCTGCGATCCGGTCTCCTGCTTCTGTTCCTCTGCGCCCTTCGCCGGAGCGTTTTGACCGTCGAGCAGGCAGTCGAAAAGCCAAGCAGCGCAGCCAGAGCGAGTTTCAGTTTTTATTCATATCGCATCGTCATTAAGGTCATTGTTACAGAGCAAAGATAAAAATTTTCTGCCAAAGATGAAAAAACATGCCAAAAAGTTTTGAAAGCCAATGTTTTTTATTTTACTTTGCCAAGTACAAACTTTTTAATTTACATTTTTATGACAGGCAAGGTTAAATGGTTCGATAGCAAAAAAGGCTACGGATTCATTACGGGAGAGAACGGCAAGGAAATCTTCGTTCATTTCTCGGGTATCGTGACGGACGGTTTCAAGTCGCTCAACGAAGGGCAGGCAGTCGAATTCGAAGTCGGCAGCGGTGCCAAAGGCGAGCAGGCTGTGAACGTAACCGTGGTTGAATAACCCGGCGTCCTCCAAATTCAGGGAATAAGAGCTGTATTTACTCAATATATCCAAGCACTGAATTTTATGTAATTTACGGTGTCCGGAATTCCGGACACCGTTTTCATTCCTCTCCTCACCGAAGATAGGATTCGGGAACACCTTCGGAATCCTTTTGCGTCTTTGAAACGACCTTTTTCAATTCGTATACATATGCGCCTGCATCCTGAGGAGGACCGGCCAGTGTCAGTCTCCGGACTTTGACTACGTATTCATATCCCTCCTCATAGATTTCATCGAAGCCCCGGATCGGATCATGCGAATACCACAACCGCCAGTCCGGACTCTCCTCTTTGTAAATATAGACAGGCAGCCCCTGCAACCAATCATAGTCGTCGTCGGCAGCAGCGGGCTTGACGGAAGCGATGGTGAGCGTGACAGTTTTTCCGACTTGTATTTATCATCCAGCTTATCGCAGCCGGCAGTCATTTCCCCGGCAAAAATCAGGAAGAGCGTCACGCACAATGGCAGTAAATGTTTTTCATAAGCAAAATTTTTAAATGTGAGAGTTAGACGCAATATGGTTATGCAATATAGATAAAAATATCGATTTGCAAATCGCAGGATGCTCCTATTTATTCCGTAAAGACATTACACGGCCCGCATCGGTCAATCGAAACGGCTTTTTTGCCCGTTTGAAAAATAATCGTACTTTTGGGCGTCAATTTTAGGTTAATTCAGGTTCAAACATAAAACCCAAACACAACCATGAAAGAAGCAATCGCAATTCTGACTGGCGGCGGACCCGCGCCCGGTATGAATACCGTCGTGGGCAGCGTCGCAAAGACCTTCCTCCGCAAAGGTTACCGCGTAATCGGCCTGCACGAAGGCTACACGGGACTATTCAACCCCTCGCCCCGAACCGTGGACATCGACTATCCCATGGCCGACGGTATCTTCAATCAGGGAGGTTCGTTCCTGCAGATGAGCCGTTTCAAACCCAAGGATTCGGATTTCGAAAACAACTTCAACCTCAAGTTCTTCACCGACAACAACATCAAACTGCTCGTGACGGTCGGCGGCGACGACACGGCTTCGACCGCGAACCGCATCGCCAAGTTCTTGGAGGCCAAGAAATACCCCATCGCCAACATCCACGTCCGAAGACCATCGACAACGACCTGCCCCTGCCGAAAGGCACGCCGACGTTCGGTTACGAGTCGGCCAAGGACAAGGGCGCCGTCATCGCCCGCGCCGTCTATGTAGACGCCCGCACGAGCGGCAACTGGTTCGTACTGGCTGCCATGGGCCGCAGCGCCGGCCACTTGGCATTCGGCATCGGCGAGGCTTGCCACTACCCGATGATCGTCATTCCCGAAATGTTCGACAAGACGGAAATCACCGTCGAGAAGATCGTGAACCTCGTGATTTCGTCGATCATCAAACGCAAGATCATGGGCATGGACTACGGCGCCGCCGTCATCTCGGAAGGCGTATTCCACGCGCTGAGCGACGAGGAGATCCGCAAGAGCGGCATCCATTTCACCTATGACGAGCACGGGCACCCCGAGCTGGGCAAGGTGTCGAAAGCGCACATCTTCAACGAGATGATCGAGAAAAAGCTCAAGGAGATCGGCCTCAAAGTCAAGAGCCGCCCCGTGGAGCTGGGTTACGAGATCCGCTGCCAGACCCCGATCGCATACGACCTGACGTACTGCTCGGAACTGGGTATCGGCGTACACAAGCTCTTTGCCGAGGGCAAGACCGGATGCATGGTATACGTAGATTCGGAAGGCAACGTCAACCCGCTCTACCTGAAAGACCTGCAGGATCCGACGACGGGCAAAATACCGCCCCGTCTGGTGGACATCAAGTCGGACAAGTTCTCGTCGGTGGTGGACAACATCATCAATGCCATCACGCCTGCGGACTACGAGGCTGCGAAGCAGTATGTCTCAAACCCCGAGGAATAC
>JBKSUH010000153.1:0-3874 GCA_047233565.1 Alistipes sp. | reverse complement strand
GCCGTATACTTCCGAAGTCGAAGCCTGCAACACCTTGGCGCGGTTGTAGCGCGCCATGCCGAGCATGTTCATCGCGCCGATAACCGAAGTTTGCGTCGTCTTGATCGGGTCGTGCTGGTAGTAGATGGGCGAAGCAGGACAGGCAAGGTTGTAGATCTCTTCGACCTCCGCCATGTAGGGGTAGATTATGTCGTGCCTTATGACTTCGAAATTGGGGTGTTTCAGCAGGTGCCGGATATTGCTTTTGTGCCCGGTAAAATAGTTGTCGATGCAGATCACGTCGTTTCCTTCGTCAAGCAGTCTTTCACATAGGTGCGAACCGATGAATCCGGCACCGCCAGAGATTAAAATCCTCTTCATTCCAAATCGCGTCTTTTTTGATCGTCAAATATACTGATTTTATTTGTAAAAGCATATCTTTGTACGCGTTAATCGCTTTAATAGTGCACAAAATGGGTCGCAAAGCCGTTTCTTTCCTTTTTTATGGCATTTCGGTGGTGCTCACCGGGCTGCTTCTGGTCGCCGCCGTCCTGTGCCGGTATGCTTCGTCCGTCTCCCCCGGGGAGGGCGGATTCTGGGCGACGCTCGCATTGCTGATGCCGGTCGTGCTGCTGGCCAACGTAGTTGCGCTGGTCTGGTGGGCGGTTCGCCGCAAATGGATCGTCCTGCTGATGCCGCTGGTCGCGCTGGTACTCAACCTGGGGTATATTTCAGCCATGGTTCAGCTTCCCGATTTTAAGGAGAGGGGTAATCCGCACGACATCCGCATCGCCACGCTCAACGTAAACGGATTCCGCAGACTGGAATCCACGCCCGCTACGGCCAGGGCCATCGCCGGCATGGTGAACCGCGAGCAGGTCGACGTGCTTTGCCTGCAGGAGTTTATGGACAGCAGGGAATTTCCGGCCGACAGCATCGGGAAGGTCTTCGCTCGGCGGATGCCCTATTTCCTGCATGAGGGCGGTGCGGCCCTGGCCAGCCGTTATCCCGTTCTCGATCATAAATACGTCCGGTTTGCCGATACGAACAACGACTACCTGCGTGCCGACCTGCTCGTCGGCGATGATACGGTGCGTCTCTTCTCCGTCCACCTCCAGACTTCGGGCATCGCCCAGCTCAGGCGCCGGTTCCGGAAAGATTACAACCGCGACGCACCCGTCGAGCGAATACTGGGCGAGCTGGAACACAACAGTAGTATCCGTGCCGGGCAGGTAGGTGAAATCCGGGTCGAAATAGATGCTTCGCCCTACCCGGTGATCCTTGCGGGCGACTTCAACGATACGCCTTCGTCCTATACCTACCATACGATGAAGGGGAACATGACCGACGGTTTCCGCGACAGCGGGAGCGGTTACGGCGGTACTTTCCGCTATCTGGGAGGGGTACTGCGCATCGACTACATCTTTTACGACGACGCTTTCGAGGGCATCCGTTATTACATGCCTCCGGAAGATGTCAGCGACCACAAGGCCGTGGTCGCTGAACTGCGGTTCAAATAGATTTCGGCTTTCGCGGCTTTCCCGTCTCTGCATTGGTCTGTATCGGCGCGGAGTGGCGGGCGTTTGTGCGGCTGGTCTTATTGCTGGCGATGGCCGGGGTGGCGGTACGTTTGCGCCGCCGCTTTTCGGCCGGGTGCAAAAACAGACGCGGAGCGCGGTTCGGGCCGGGCTTCGCGTCTGCTGTTGCATATCGGTTTCGTGCGCGGAGTGCACCTCGGCGCGTTACGGTCGGGCGATGCCGCCGCTGGTGTCCTCCACGGTTTCGGACCGGGGCTGCTCCTGGCGATCGTGAAGGTGAAGGTCGAACCCTCTCCCTCCGCCGATTCGATGGTCAGCTCGCTGCCGTTGCGCCGCGTGAGGTCCTGCACCAGTTGGAGACCCAGACCCGATCCCTCTTCGTTCTTGGTGCCGTAGGTCATGTAGTGGATTTCGGGGTTGAGCAGTTTGGGGATGTCCTCCTCCCTGATGCCCGTGCCGAAGTCGCGGACGCTGATGCGTGCGTGCGTCGGCGTCTCGCGCACCGAGATGATGATGCGTCCGCCCTCGTTGCTGTACTTGATGGCGTTGGACATCAGGTTGCGCATGATCGTCTTGACCATGTCCACGTCGCAGTTCACCGAAATCGGACCGGGAATGTCGTATTCGACGGAGATGCTCTTGACCTGCGCCACGAGGTCGGACATCTTGCTGGCGAAAACCACGACCTCCGAAATGTCGACCTCCTGGAACACCGTGTTCATGCGTCCGATCTGGCTCTTCGTCCATTTGAGCAGGTTGTCCAGCAGCATGAAGGTGCTCTCGGTGATGTTGTTGCCCATCGTGATCATCTCCATGTTGTCTTCGCCTATCTGTTGCTGCGTAAGGTTTATCGAGAGCATGTTGAAAACCATCTTCAACGTGCCGATCGGCGACCGCAGGTCGTGGGCTATTACCGAGTACATCTTGTCGCGGGCGTCGACCGTGGCCTGCAATTCGTCGCGCTGCTGCATGATCGTGCGCTGCGCCGCCGCCAAATAGATGTGGTGCGATACGCGGGTGATCAGCTCCTCGTGGTTGAACGGCTTGGAGACGTAGTCGCTGGCTCCCAGTTTGAACCCCTTGACGATGTCTTCGGGGTTGTGCAGCGCCGTGAGGAAAATCACCGGGATGTCCTGCAATGCGGGATCAGCCTTCAGGTGTTTGATCACCTCGTAGCCGTCCATGTCGGGCATCACGATGTCCAGCAGGATCAGGTCGGGGAGCTCCGTCGCGGCCTTTTCGAGTGCCTCGTTACCTCCCGATGCCGTGACGATCTTGTATTTGGCACGGCTCAGCACGGCTTTCAGCAGCATGATGTTGGTGGCAATGTCGTCGACGGCCAGGATCGTGTAGTCCTCGGGATTTATGGCGATGTTTTTCATGAGGAGAGGTTTAGACATGCAAATATAGCATAATATTTCAGGTTCCGTTCAAAAACTTCAGGCCCTTTGGCTTTTTCCCAAGCGCCCCGTCCCCGATGGGTCGCCAGGTACGATGCCCCGCGGAAAACATTGAGGTTCATGAAGAGAAAATAGTAGGGGATGAAGAGCAGCCTGTTGCGGTGCCCGCTGCGCTCCAGCGCCCATCCCGTGAGGGCGGCCAGGTAGAATGCGCATTGCAGGGCGAGGATCGCGGCATAGAGCGCCGGATGGCCCGACCACAGCAGCGCGACGTTGAGCGGCAGCAGTGCGACAAGCACTACGGGGGTCAGCGTCCAGCGCAGCGCGCGGTGCGATACGTACTGGAACCACAGCACCCCGTAACGGAACGGATTGAGCAGCTTGCGCAGCCGCCAGACCGATTGCAGGCCGCCGGCCGCGATGCGTTTCTTGCGTTTGCCTTCTTCGCCCATGTCGGCCGAAGGGCTCTCCAGCGCATAGGCTTCCTTGCAGTAGGCGATCCTGTATCCCTGTGCCGCGATCAGCATCGAGCAGACGAAATCGTCGAGCAGCGTATCCTCCCTCAGCGTCTGCCACAGTTCGCGCCGCACAGCGAACAACTCCCCCGCTGCCCCCACCGCCGAGTAGAGGCGGTGATCCAGCTCCTTGAGCTTCGACTCGTATTTCCAGTAGACGCCTTCCGTTGCGGCGGCGCCCGTATTCCCTGTCCCGGCGACGCGTTTTTCGCCGGCCACGCACCCCACTGCGGGGTCTTCGAAGCAGCGGACGACCTGCGCCACGGCTTCGGGGTTGAGCATCGTATTGGCATCGGTGAATACGACCAGCGGCGTGCGGACTATTCCCAGCGCCCGGTTCAGCGCCGCGGTCTTACCGCCCCGGCGCGGGTCGTGCAGCACCGTCACCTCGGGGTAGGCGGCGAGCAGTTCGACGGTGCGGTCGGTCGAGCCGTCGGTGATC
>JBKSUH010000152.1:0-3899 GCA_047233565.1 Alistipes sp. | reverse complement strand
CGCATTTCCAGTAGGGCATAATACGCGCGACAGTGTCGCTGAGCGATTCGGTGCGGGGCAGTTCCGCCTCGGGGACATCGCGGTAACGGGGATCGAAACGCGGGTTGCGCGGGTCTTCCTCGCCCAACGGCGCCGGGGCGACGTCGTAACTGCGGCGCCAGATGTGTACCTGTTCGTCGCCGTACTTTTCGGCGGTCTCCCGTTTGTTGAGCCCCTGCAACATCCCGTAATGCTTTTCATTGAGCCGCCAGCTCTTCGAGACCGGGATCCAGTCCTGATCCAGTTTGTCGAGCACCACGTCGAGCGTCTTGACGGCGCGTTTCAGGTAGGAGGTATAGGCATGCCCGAACAGGAAACCCTCCTTGCGGAGCAGTTCCCCGGCCCTGGCCGCTTCGGCAACGCCTTTCTCGCTCAGATCGACATCCGTCCATCCCGTAAAACGGTTTTCCCTGTTCCATGTGCTCTCGCCGTGGCGGAGCAAAACTACTTTTTTCATCCTATCGCTTTTTCAGGTTCGGCACGCACCTCGTTCACCAATTTGCGGTGCTTGTCGAAATCGTTAATATTCTGCAATGTAGTATGCGCTATACTATCCAACGCTTCACGTGTGAAAAAACCCTGGTGCGAGGTCATGATGACGTTGTTGAACGACAGCAGGCGCGCCAGGATGTCGTCGTCCATGATCCGGTCGGAGGTATCCTCGTAGAAATAGGCGGCCTCCTCTTCGTAAACGTCCAGCCCGGCTGCCCCGATCTTCTTCTCCTTCAGCCCCTCGATCAGCGCCTCGGTATGGATCAGCTGGCCGCGCCCCGTATTGATTAGGATCACGCCGGGCTTCATCTTGCCGATAGCATCGCCGTTGATCATATAGCGCGTCTGGTCGGTCAGCGGGCAGTGCAGCGAAATGATGTCCGCACGGCGGTAAAGCTCGTCGAGCGTCACGTATTCGACCTGCGCCTGCGCGGCGTATTCCGCATCGGGGAAGATGTCGTAAGCCAGCACCTTCATGCCGAACCCCTTGAGGATGCGGATCAGTTCGCGGGCGATCTTTCCGGTGCCGACGATACCCGCCGTCTTGCCGTACATGTCGAATCCCAGCAGGCCGTGCAGCGAGAAGTTGCCGTCGCGCGTGCGCCAATAGGCGCGGTGGACCTTGCGGTTGAGCGTCAGCATCAGCATCACGGCGTATTCCGCCACGGCATGCGGCGAATAAGCGGGAACACGCACGACGGGAATGCCGTATTCCGCCGCGGCTTTCAGGTCCACGTTGTTGAAGCCGGCGCAACGCAGTGCGATCAGTTTCACGCCCATCGCGGCCAGCTGACGTATCGTGCCGGCGTCGGCCGTGTCGTTGACGAAGATGCAGACCGCGTCGGCCCCCTGCGCCAGCAGGGCGTTGTTGCCGTTCAGGTGGCTGCGATGGTAATTGAACTCGAACCCGAAGGACGCATTGGCGCGGTCGAACGACTCGCGGTCGTAGGGTTGGGTTCCGAAGAATGTTATTTTCATAAATGCACTTTTTTCCTCTTTTATCGTACAAAAAAAACGGTTTTGCACGGCCGGTTATTATGCGATCGTGACCTCGGGGTCGAGATATACGTCCTGGATGGCGTTGAGCAGGGCTATGCCTTCGTCCATGGGCCGCTGGAAAGCCTTGCGGCCGCTGATGAGACCCATGCCGCCGGCGCGTTTGTTCACCACGGCCGTCATGACGGCCTCCTGCAGATCGGACGCGCCGTGCGACTCGCCGCCCGAATTAATCAGCCCCACGCGGCCCATATAGCCGTTGGCCACCTGATAGCGGCAAAGGTCGATGGGGTGGTCGGTGGTCAGCTTCGTGTAAACCTCGTCGCGGGTCTTGCCGAAACCGATGGCGCGGAAACCGCCGTTGTTCTCCGGAAGCTTCTGCTTCACGATGTCGGCCTTGATGGTCACGCCCAAGTGATTCGCCTGCCCCGTGAGGTCGGCCGAAGCGTGGTAATCGACGCCGTCCTTCCTGAAGCTCCCGTTGCGCAGGTAACACCACAGGATCGTCGCCATGCCCAGCTCGTGGGCATAATCGAACGCCTCGGCGATCTCGACCAACTGGCGGCGGCTCTCCTCCGAGCCGAAATAGATCGTGGCGCCGACGGCGGCGGCGCCCATGTTCCAAGCGTCGCGCACGGTGCCGAACATCACCTGATCGTAGGAATTGGGGTAGGAGAGCAGTTCGTTGTGGTTGAGTTTCACGATGAACGGAATCCTGTGCGCGTATTTGCGCGCCACGGCGCCCAGCACGCCGAAGGTCGAAGCCACGGCGTTGCAGCCGCCCTCGACAGCCAGCTTCACGATATTCTCCGGATCGAAATAGGCCGGATTCGGAGCGAACGACGCGCCGGCCGCATGTTCGATGCCCTGATCCACGGGCAGGATCGACACATAGCCCGTACCGGCCAGACGGCCGTGGAGAGTATCCACTGCAGGCTGCCGAGAGTGCGGATATTGCGGTCGGACTCCATCCAGACCCGGTCGACGGTGTCGGGCGCGGGAAGATACAGCAGTTTCTTGTCGATGGTCCGGCACACATGGGAAAGGTAGTATTCGGCCTTTTCCCCAAGAATTTCAATCGTCTTGCTCATAATCTTTCGTATTTTACGACATGCCCTGCAATTCGGGTTCCAAACACGCCCGGCGCCCCGCGACAAAACGAAAGCCGCCCGGCGGGGCGGCTTATTTCTTGGTGTTGCGGTACTCGGTGGGAGATTCACCCGTATGCTTCTTGAAATAGCGCCCCAGGTAGGACTGGTCGGGGAAATGCAGGCGGTAGGCGATCTCCTGCACCGACAAGTCCGTCGATTGCAGGAGCATCTTGATCTCCAGCAAGACCGACCGGTCGATGAACTCCTTGGCGGTGCTGTGCGCGATCGTACGCACGATGGTCGAAAGGTAACGGGTGGAAATGCAGAGTTTGTCGGCGTAGAACGACACTTCGCGCTCCTGTGAACTGAACTCGTGCACGAGGGCCACGAACCGGTGGAACAGCTCCGTCTGCCGCGTGGTCGACTCGGGCATCTGGCGCTGCATGCCTGCAAAGCGCTGCAATTTGTCGTAAATCTCCAGCAGCACGTTCTGCAGGCGGTTGCGGATGATCGTATTGCGGAACACATTGTTGCGGTCGCGGTAGGTGTATGCGGCCATCTGAAACCAAGTACTGGCGCCTTCCACGATGCGGGCGGGCGGATAGGTGATCGGATTTTCGCGCAGGATTCTGAAAAACGACGGTTCGAGACGGAAACCGGCTTCGGCGAAAAGGTCGCGCGAGAAGGCGCAGAAGGTCATCCGGAAATCCTCCGTGCGGTTGGTCAGCATCAGCAGCGAGCCGGGCAGCACCAGAATCAGCGTGTTGCGCCGCACCTGACCGCAATATTGGTTTACGGTGGCGTCGGCGCTGCCCTTGCGGCAGTAGAGAATCGCCCCGCCTTCGCAGCGGCTCGCATAATTGCCGAAAAAGGCGAAATCGGATTCCCCGACTACGAATTGTTCTTCGGCGGTGGTAATTAGAGGGTTTATGGCGGACATATGAATTCGTTTTTCGAACAAATTTAGCGCATTTTTCGATATTCTCCTAAAATTTGTTCCGAAAAATACCAACACTGTTCGCAATATAAAGGCACGATCACACCCTTTTTAGGGTACTTTTGCAACGAAAAAAGTTTTTTTAGTTTAAAACAGGAGAAAATATGAAGCAAACATTTGTGAAAGCTGCTATCATGGCAAGCTTCATGGCAGCCGTTTCGTGCGGTCAGGCACCCACGGAGCAAGGCCCCGCGCAATACGGCGTGATGACCATTGCCACCACCAACCGCGAAATCCCGACCAACAAGTCGGCGACGATCCGCGGACGCCAGGACATTCAGATT
>JBKSUH010000151.1:0-3991 GCA_047233565.1 Alistipes sp. | reverse complement strand
AGTATGTGCAGGGCATCGGCTCGTTCAGCACGTTCGACGAGTTCCTGCGCCTGACCTACGGCAGCGACCGCTGGCACGTTTCCACCCGCGCCGTCTATTCCTCGTCGCCCAACGATTACAAGTACACCAACCGCGACAAGAAGATCAACATCTACGACGAGGACAAGAACATCATCGGGCAGTATCATCCCGTGGAACGCAACCGAAGCGGTTCGTTCAAGGATCTGCACCTGTTGCAGGAGGTGTACTACGACACGCGCAATGGCGACAAGGTGGGGCTGAATGCCTGGTATATCAATTCCAACCGCGAGCTGCCGATGCTCACGACCGACTACGGCGACGCGACCGATTTCGAGAACCGTCAGCGGGAGCAGACTTTCCGCGGCGTCGTGTCATGGGACCACATTAAAAGCAACTGGAAAGTCGGCGTGAAAGGCGGCTATATCCACACGTGGATGGCCTACGACTACAAGCGCGAGGTTGCTCCCGACAACTGGGCGTCGATGACACGCTCGCGCAGCAAGGTGAACACGTTCTACGGTCAGGCGGAGGGCGAGTACAGCCTCTCGAAACGGTGGTTCTTCACCGCCAACGTTTCGCTTCACCAACATTTGGTGCGCAGCGAGGACAAGAACATCATCCTGCAAGACGGCAACAAGGCCATCGTCGGCTACGACAAGGGGCGCGTGGAACTCTCGGGCTCCCTCTCGGCGAAATGGCAGCCCATCGACCGCATGGGTATGTCGGTGGTGCTGCGCGAGGAGATGTACGGAGACCAATGGGTGCCGCTCATCCCCGCGTTTTTCATCGACGGCATCCTGTCGAAAAAGGGAAACATTGTCGCCAAGGCCTCCGTATCGCGCAACTACCGCTTCCCGACACTGAACGACCTCTACTTCCTGCAGGGCGGCAATCCCGACCTGAGAAACGAGCACGGATTCAGCTACGACGCGGGCGTCAGTTTCGAGGTCGGCAAAAAGAGTATCTACAAACTGAGCGGCAGCGCGAACTGGTTCGATTCCTACATCGACGACTGGATCATCTGGCTACCCACGACCAAGGGCTTCTTCTCGCCGCGCAACGTGAAGAAAGTGCACGCCTACGGCGTCGAGGTCAAGGCGAACCTCGCCCTGCAACCGGCCAAGGATTGGCTTATCGACCTGAACGGCTCCTATTCGTGGACGCCCTCCATCAACGAGGGCGAGAAGATGTCGCCGGCCGACCAGTCGGTAGGTAAACAGCTGCCTTACGTTCCGGAACATTCCGCCTCGCTGACGGGACGCCTTTCATGGCGCTCGTGGGCGTTCCTCTACAAGTGGGCCTATTACTCGGAGCGTTTCACCATGTCGAGCAACGACTACACGCTGACGGGACACCTGCCGGAGTATTTCATGAGCAACATCTCACTCGAAAAGGGGCTTTCGTTCAAGCCCTTGGATCTGCAACTGAAATTCGCCGTCAACAACCTCTTCAACGAGGATTATCTCTCGGTGCTCTCGCGCCCGATGCCAGGCATCAACTTCGAGCTGTTCATCGGCATCACCCCGAAGTTCGATAAAAACAAGAAAAAACAGTAAACGAAATAGGTAACGATATGAAAGCATTAAAGAATTTGAGCCTGCTGTTGCTACTTGTATTGGCATTCACAGGCTGCCACAATAAAAGTTCAAACTCGCCGATTTCAACCGAACGGTCTATACACCTGAATACGCTTCGGGGTTGACATAAAGGTGCAGACGGCAAAAGAGCGTATTGGTTACCGTCACGAATCCTTGGCAGGGCGCCGACAGCATCACTACGAACCTGTTCATTGCCCGTGATGACGAAGAGGTTCCGGCGGATTTCACCGGTCAGTACTCAAGGGATGCCGGACGTATCGTCTGCGTGTCCTCGACCCATATCGCCATGCTCGATGCCATCGGCGAAGCCGGGCGCGTGGTCGGCGTGTCGGGCATCGACTACATCTCCAATCCCGATATTCAGGCACGCCGCGACAGTATAGGCGATGTCGGCTACGAGGGGAACATCAACTACGAGCTGCTGCTGTCGCTCGACCCCGACCTGGTGTTGCTCTTCGGCGTGAACGGGGCGAGCTCGGCGGAAGGCAAACTGAAAGAGACAGGCATCCCGTTTCTTTATGTCGGCGACTACTTGGAGGAGTCTCCGTTAGGCAAGGCCGAGTGGTTAGTGGCACTCTCGGAGGTCGTAGGCCGGCGTGCGGAGGGCGAAAAGGTCTTCGTGGAAATTCCCGTCCGGTACAACGCTCTGAAACAGCGGGTGGCGGACAACGCCCTCGACGCCCCGTCGGTGATGCTCAATACGCCCTACGGCGATTCGTGGTTCATGCCCTCGACCGGGAGCTATGTCGCCCGGTTAATCAAAGATGCCGGAGGCGATTACATCTACAAGAAGAACACAGGAAACGCTTCCGCGCCCATCGACCTCGAAGAGGCGTATCTGCTGGCCTCGCAAGCCGATATGTGGCTGCATGTGGGGATGGCGAACACGCTTGATGAACTGAAAGCCGCATGCCCGAAGTTCATCGACACCCGCTGTTTCCGTGGTGGACAGGTCTATAACAACAACGCCCGCACCAATGCTGCTGGCGGCAACGACTACTATGAGTCGGCGGTCGTAAATCCCGACCTCGTGCTGCGAGACCTCGTGAAGATATTCCACCCCGAACTGGTCGAGGAAGATTTCGTCTATTACAAGCAACTGAAATAGATGCGCTCCCGTTCCGCCATATTGTTTGCCATGCTGGCCGCCCTCACCCTTTTCCTGTTTCTGCTGGATTTGGCGGTGGGGGCAGTCGCCGTACCGCTCGGCGATGTATGGGCGGCTTTGACGGGCGGCGACTGCCCGCGGGCGACGGCGAAAATTATACTGAATATCCGACTGATTAAGGCGGTGGTCGCGTTGCTGGCCGGAGCAGCTCTGTCGGTCAGCGGTCTTCAGATGCAAACCCTCTTCCGCAATCCTCTTGCCGGCCCCTACGTGCTCGGCATCAGTTCGGGCGCGAGCCTCGGCGTGGCACTCGTCGTGCTTGCAGGCTTCGGTTCGTCGATAGGCATTGCCGGGGCGGCTTGGCTCGGAGCGGCGCTCGTGCTGGTCGTCATCGCCGCCGTCGGCCACCGCATCAAGGACATCATGGTGATTCTGATTCTCGGCATGATGTTCTCGTCGGGAGTCGGCGCGATTGTACAGATATTGCAATATCTCAGCAAGGAAGAATCCCTGAAAGCCTTTGTCATTTGGACGATGGGGTCGCTCGGCGACGTGACCTTCGACCAGCTTGCGGTACTCGTCCCGTCGATTATCGCCGGACTGTTGTTGGCGGTGGTGACGATCAAGCCGCTCAACTTACTGCTGTTCGGCGAGGAGTACGCCGTGACCATGGGGCTGAATATCCGCCGCTCGCGCGGACTGCTCTTTCTCTCGACGACGCTGCTTGCCGGAACGGTAACCGCTTTCTGCGGACCGATAGGCTTCATCGGGCTGGCCATGCCCCACGTCGCACGGATGCTCTTTCGCAACGGCGATCACCGCGTGTTGGTACCGGGAACGATTCTTTCAGGTGCGGCGGTGCTGCTCCTTTGCGACCTCGTTTCCAAGTTCTTCACCCTGCCGATAAACGCCATCACCGCATTGTTGGGTATCCCGATCGTGGTGTGGGTGGTATTGCGCAACAAATCCTTTACGGCATGATACAACTGCACGATTTTTCCATCGGCTATGGAGAGCGCACGCTGCTCCACGAAGTGGAGGCCGCTATCCCGAAAGGCTCGCTGACAGCGCTTATCGGCCGCAACGGCACGGGCAAGTCGACGCTGCTCCGAGCCATAGCAGGACTCAACCGCCGCTATACGGGCGAGATACTGCTCGACGGACGCGATATTTCTGACATGAGAGCCGACGAAATGGCAAAGACGCTGGCATTCGTTACGACCGAGCGCACGCGTATCGCCAACCTTAAATGCGAGGACGTGGT
>JBKSUH010000150.1:0-4078 GCA_047233565.1 Alistipes sp. | reverse complement strand
GGATGACGGCGGGGTGGTAGGAGAGCTTCGACTGGCGCAACCCGTCGATCCCGAGGTCTTCCTCGCGGTTTATCATCGTGAAACGCGCGGGAAGGTGCTGTGCGAAGAGTTTGTTGATGATCGTGAAGGCGCCGTCGTAGTCGGTGTCCGCCTTCTCGACATGCGTGTCGAACGTATGGTCGTTGACCGCCGAACCGTATGTGAACGCGATCAGTTTGTCGCCTACGTAGATACAGCCGCCGATCATTTCCAGTTCTTCGAAATGTTCGAAAGCCCGCTGCATGGCCCGCTGTTCGGCGCACAGTTCCGAGGTGTGCCCTTCGTGGGCCCGGCGCCATTCGCGTTCGAGCTGCATGCACTCCGCGAAACGGTCGCGCGTCAGATTCTCGTACCGGAAGTCGGGGTATTCGGACATGAAGCGGTTGATGTGGTTGCGCTTGGGCTGGTAGCGGCGCCCCGTCAGGTTGCGCAGGTCTTCGGCGTTGTAGACGTAGTCTTCCAGTGCGCGGTCCGATTCGAATGCGAAAAGTCCCGCGTGCATGTTGCGGATCATCTCGCGGCCCTCGTCCGTCAGGCCGATGATGCGCAGACGCTGCCCGTGGGCATGGGCGTCTGCACGCAGGGCAGGGATGATGCCCGCGAAATCGCCCTTCGCCGACGGGTTGCATGTACCCGATCTTCTCCCCGCCCCCGATCTGGAAGCGGATCACCAGGAAGCCGTCGATCACGGCCCAGGCACTGTGGTACATCGCCTGCCAGCAGTACATGTTGGCGAATGCGAGGTCGCAGTTGTAGATGCCCGAAGGCATGGTATAGCGCTCGATGGTCTGTTTATCCTCGAGGCGCACGGGTTTGAATTCAATCATGGACGATGTAACTCTTTTTTTCTGCGTGGGAATAGTATTGCTGGACAAGGGCGCGGAAATCCTGCAGGAGGGAGTCCCCTGCGCCCGACGCTTCCGGTTTGTCCTGCGCGTCGTCGAAGCGGATCGTGCCGTCGTTCGTCACGGCCTGGAACGCCCCGTCCCAGCTCACCGACCACTGCTGTCGCTGCGGTTCGTTCAGCACGTCGCGGCCGAATGCGAAATAGGACTCCGTATTGCCCAGCAGCCCTAGGAGCGTGGGCATGATGTCGAGCTGCTGCACGACCTCTCCGACCTGGCCCCGCAAGGCGCCGTCGGGGGTATACATGAAGCCGATGATATGGTAGTTGCCCGGATAGCTGCGGGTTTCGGCGGCGAATTTTTCGGAGGACACATGGTCGGCTACGAATACGAATATCGTGCGGCGGAACCATTCTTCGCTTCCGAAGCGCTCGAAGAAGAGCCGGAAGGCATTGTCGTCGTAAGCCACGCCCTTGTGGATTTTGGTGTAGCCGTCGGGCAGCGTGTTTTCGTATCGGGCGGGTACGACGAACGGATGGTGCGACGAGAGGGTGAAGAGCGTGGCGAAGAAGGGTTCCGGGGTTTCGGAAAGCTCCTCGCCCATGAATTGCAGGAACGGTTCGTCCCAGATGCCCCAGTAGCCGTCGAAATCCTCTTTGCCGTGCCGGGCTTCGTAATCCTCGCGGCTGACGAGCCGCTCCACGCCGGCCGAACGGGCATAGGCGCCGAAGCCCATCGAGCCGCGCTCCGAACCGCAGAAAATGCCGTGGCGTAACCTTTGTCGCGCAGGATGGCCGGCAGCTGCCGGCTTTCGCCCAACGACTGCGGCATCAGCACGAACGGCGTCTTGAACGACGGGATGCTGCCCAGTACCGACGGCATGGCCTGAATCGAGCGGGTGCCGTTGGCATACATCCGTTTGAAGCACAACCCGCTGCGCATCAGCGAGTCGAGGAACGGCGTGAAGCCTTTGGTCTTTCGGTCGGCATAGATTTCGGGCATCAGGTGCGCCGAATGTTCGGCCGACATGCTCTCCATAATGAAAATCACGACGTTGCGGCCCGCGAGGTTTACGGCCGTGCTGTCTGCCGGCCGGTGGACCGGTGTGAAGCGGCGCGGCAGCTCTTCGGGCGGGAAGAATTTCCGGTAGCTGACGCCGCCCGCACTGCCGATGGTGCGCAGGATGCAGAACGGATTGCTCAGAATCAGGTTGGCCTTGCCGCTGTCCGCAGTGTAGAGCGTGGCGTTGGAGAGGGTGATCGGCCGCGTCATGCGGGTCATGCCGCCGCGCATGCCGGCGATGCAGAGTCCGGCTGCGACGGCGAAAATCGCCGTGCCGCCCGCATAGTAGCCCCAGCCCCGGCTCAGGAGACTCTCTTCGCGTATCTTGCGGCCGTAGCCCCACACGAGCAGGGCGGTCAGGGCCGCCGCCGCAATGACCAGATACCAGTTTTCGGCCATGAATTTGCCGACCAGCTGCAACGAGTTGCCGTTGTCGGCGAAGAA
Source organism: Alistipes sp. (assembly GCA_047233565.1). GTDB lineage: Bacteria > Bacteroidota > Bacteroidia > Bacteroidales > Rikenellaceae > Alistipes. The sequence goes on along the minus strand of JBKSUH010000150.1, from coordinate 1,688 downwards.
GATTTCATCGGCGGAGAACCGCTTCTGCGTGTAGCGGAAATAGACGCAGTCGGCCATATTGACCGCTACGACCAGCACGGCGTTTACGACGGCATAGTACCAGAACAGCAGACGGCGGTACCAGCCGCGTTCGCGCACATGCAGGGGCAGCAACGCCAGCAGGATGAATACCCCGTTGGCATAGATGACCGATACCGTGTCGAATTTGAGTGAGCCGGCGAGCAGCTGCCACAACTCACCCCGGCCGATCGTCCCCAGCAACTGTGCGTTGTAGAGATAAAAGACCACGCGGCAGAGCATCAGTACCGCATAGAGCAGTACGATGCGCCGCAGTAACAGGGCCAGCGGGGTATGGAGCAGGCGTTTCATGAATTAACCGTTGTCCGTATGATTCGGTGACGACAGGGCGTCTGGGTTATTCGCAGGCCTTGAGCGACATGTCGAGCGACTTGATCTGGTGCGTCAGGGCACCGACCGAGATGAAGTCGACGCCGCATTCGGCGTAGTCGCGCATCGTCGAGAGCGTGATGCCGCCGCTCGATTCGGTCTCGCAGCGTCCGGCGACCTTCTTCACCGCTTCGCGTGTCATGGCAGGCGTGAAGTTGTCGAACATGATGCGGTCGACGCCGCCCGCGGCGAATACATCGTCGATGTCCTCCAGCGAGCGCACTTCGCACTCGATGGGAATATCCTTGCCCTTGGCCCGGAGGTATTCGCGGGCGCCGTGGATGGCTTTGCGGATGCCGCCCGCAAAGTCGATGTGGTTGTCTTTCAGCAGGATCATGTCGAAAAGCCCCATGCGGTGGTTCTCGCCGCCGCCGATCTTCACGGCCATCTTGTCCAGCACGCGCATGCCGGGCGTGGTCTTGCGCGTGTCGAGCACCCGGGTATGCAGCCCTGCGAGGCGGTCGACGTAAACGGCGGTCTGCGTAGCCACGCCGCTCATGCGCTGCATGATGTTGAGGATGCGCTCGGCCTGAAGCAGCGAGCGCAGGCGTCCCGAGACGTAGCACGCCACGTCGCCGGGCTTCACGCGGTCGCCGTCGCTGAGTACCTGCTCGAATTCCATCTCCGGGTCGAGACGGTGGAATACGACCTGCGCGATCTCGATGCCGGCGATGATTCCCTCCTGCTTGCACAGCAGGCGCATGCGGCCGTGTTCGTCGGAGGGGATGCACGAGAGCGACGTGTGGTCGCCGTCGCCGATGTCCTCCTTGATGCAGAGCTCGATGAGCTCGTCTACGAATGGTTTGTATTCTGCCTTCATATCGTTACGTTTTTCGGTGCAAAGTTACAAAAGAATCGTTCCCTTGTACACGGCTTTGTGGTCGAGTGTCTCGTCGCCCACGGGAATCTGCGCGTTGCGGCAGGTGAAGATCACCTCCAGGACGCCGTTGGCGAGCCTGCCGGTGAACATCGGGATTGCGAATCCCTTGCCGGTTTGCGGGTCGTAATACGGTTTGCCGCCGATGTAGGGGATGATCGGATCGGCCGTGCTCGTTAGTTCGTAGATGCCGTCGCCGTCCGAGTCCTCGTATTTCAGTTCGGGGATAACGATATTGAGTGACATCGGCATGGACTGCGCGAAACGCACGTTGTACATCGTGAGCTTGAATAGGCCGCTGTTGTCTTCCGTAAGTTCGAAACTTATGTTGTTTGTCACAAAGGGTGTCGCCGACGGGGTCTGG
>JBKSUH010000149.1:0-4083 GCA_047233565.1 Alistipes sp. | reverse complement strand
GCCAAGGAGTGCGCCGTGGTGACGCACTACCGCCTGAAGAACGATCCCGAAGGCAAGGGCGTCGTGGTAGACCCCGATGCTAAGCTCGAAGAGGAGCTGATCGTGCGTCCCACGTCGGAGACCATCATCTGGAACACCTATAAAAACTGGATCCAGTCGTACCGCGACCTTCCGATCCTCTGCAACCAGTGGGCGAACGTCGTGCGCTGGGAGATGCGTACGCGCCTGTTCCTGCGTACCGCCGAGTTCCTGTGGCAGGAGGGCCATACGGCGCATGCCACGCGCGAGGAGGCTATCGAGGAGGCAGAAAAGATGATCCACGTATACCAGAAATTCGCCGAAGAGTGGATGTCGGTTCCTGTCATCGTAGGCCACAAATCGCCCAACGAGCGGTTTGCGGGCGCCGAGGATACGCTGACCATCGAGGCGCTGATGCAGGACGGCAAGGCCTTGCAGAGCGGTACGTCGCATTTTCTGGGACAGAATTTCGCCAAGGCGTTCGACGTGCAGTACGTCAACAAAGAGGGCAAGCTCGAATATGTGTGGGCGACCTCGTGGGGCGTTTCGACCCGACTGATGGGTGCGCTCATCATGGCCCATTCGGACAACAACGGCCTCGTGCTGCCGCCGAAACTGGCGCCGATCCAGGTGGTGATGGTGCCCATCTACAAGGGCGAAGACCAGCTGACCGAAATCCGTGCCCGCTTCGGGGCCATTGCGGAGCAGCTCAAAGCCAAAGGCATCAGCGTGAAGATCGATGACCGCGATAACGTGCGCTCGGGCTGGGATACGAACTGAAGGGCTCCAATGCGTCTGGCGATGGGCCTCGTGCATAACCGGCACGATCAACTCGTCCGCCAGACACGCTCGAAAGGGCCGTCCACAGGAAGGGCTCTGGAGCGCATCGAAGGGCAATGTCCAAATCCAGCAAATATTTTCAGCAAGGCCTGGCCTACCGAGTCGTGATGCCAGTCACAGTGGGAGGAGTTAAGGTGCTCACAAAAAGGGCGGTTTCGTGCTCGCGCATTGGGACGGGACTGTCGAAACCGAGGTGGCGATCAAGGATGCCACGAAGGCTACGATCCGTTGTATCCCGTTTGATGCGCCCGATGAGGAGGGCACGTGCGTCTTCTCGGGCAAGCCGTCGCACCGCCGGGTGCTCTTCGCCCGCAGTTATTAGGGCCGGATTCGGACGGGCGTTTCCGCCGGTAACGGGCGAATGGGTGCCGAGGTAGTCCGTTCGCCCTTTTTTGTGCCCTTCCCCCGAAGTGGGCGGGCTTCCGTTATTTTGTGGGGCGTGCCCCGGTAATACTATAAACGATTGGACGTATGCGATATTCTGTATGTTTGTGCGCGGTGTGGCTGCTGGGCTTCTGTGCCGCCGTGTGCCCAGCCTATGCCGGGGACGGGGATCATCCGCTGCCGGTTGCGGGTACACAGTGGAAGGGACGGAAAGTCGCTTTCATGGGCGATTCGATCACCGACAAGGCGCATGTCGGTACGACGAAGAACTATTGGCAGTATTTGCAGGAGATGCTCGGCCTCGTGCCGTTCGTTTACGGGATCAACGGCCAGCAGTGGCGGGACGTGCCGGGGCAGTGCGAAAGACTCAGGGCCGAGCGCGGCGATGACATCGACGCGATCCTGATCTTTGCCGGGACGAACGATTACAATTCCGGGACGCCTCTGGGGACGTGGTATACGACCGGTGAGGTACCTGTCGAGGTGTCCGGCCTCCGGTCGGAGCTCCGGACGAGGAGGACGTTGTCGATGGACGGGGATACTTTCCGTGGCCGTATCAATATCGCAATGTCCTACCTGAAGGCGAATTTCCCGGACAAGCAGGTGATCCTGCTGACCCCGATCCACCGGGGATATGCCCGTTTCGGGGACAACAACATCCAGCCCGACGAATCCTATCCCAACAGCCTCGGCCTCTATGCGGATGCCTATGTGGATGCGGTCAAGGAAGCTGCGAACGTCTGGGCCGTCCCCGTCATCGACCTGAACAGCATCTGCGGGCTTTATCCCAATGCGGATTCCCATACCCGCTATTTCCATGACGCACAGAGCGACCGTCTCCATCCCAATGCCGAGGGGCATTACCGGATGGCGAAGGCGCTGGCATACCAGTTGTCGTCTTATCCTGCAAATTTCGAATAGTGCCATGTCCTGTGAAGCCGAAGCACGCAAGCGCGTGATTTACCGCGTGACCTTCGTCGGGTTCGTGGTCAACCTCGTCCTCACGGCGATGAAGTTCGCGGCGGGGATCGTGGGCCGAAGCGGGGCGATGGTCGCCGACGCGGTGCACTCCTGTTCCGACATGGCTACCGACGTGGTGGTGATCGCCTTCGCGAAGATCTCCGCCAAACCCAGGGACGACGGGCACGACTACGGGCACGGGAAATACGAGACGCTGGCTACGATCATCATCAGCCTGGCGCTGGCGGCCGTGGGCGCCGGTATTTTGCTCAGCAGCATCCGGGCCATCCGCATCGTCGTCGATGGCGGGGAGTTGCCCCGCCCGGGCGCTGTAGCTCTGGCCGCGGCGGTGGTGTCGATCGTCATCAAGGAGATATTATACCGATATACGGTGCGTGAGGGGTGTCGGGTCGAAAGCCCGAGCATGGTCGCCAATGCCTGGCATCACCGCAGCGACGCCCTTTCGTCGCTGGGGACGCTGGCGGGTATCGGATGTGCCTATTTCCTCGGGCAGCGGTGGCGCATCGCCGATCCCATCGCAGCGTTGGTCGTCGCAGTCTTTATCTTCAAGGTTGCTTTCGACCTGATCCGCACGGGGCTCGGGGAGTTGCTCGAGCGTTCGTTGCCCGACGAGACGGAGCAGGAGATTTTGGGAATCGTTACGGCCGATCCCGAGGTGGGGGAGCCGCACAACCTGCGAACGCGCCGTATCGGGGCCGCGATTGCCGTCGAAGTGCATGTTAGGGTGGACGGGGCGATGAGCGTCGCCCGTTCGCACGAGCTGACGGTCGATATCGAACGCCGCCTGCGGGCGCGTTTCGGCCAGGGGACGATCATCTCGATCCATGTGGAACCCGTGAAATGTCCCGCCGAAGCCGGAATCCCGGGCGGCGACCCGCCTTCCTGCCCCTGACGGCCCCGGAAAATGTATCTCCTGTCCGCGATTTTTTCCTTATTATTCCGCTTTTTTTGCTGATAACTAACGGGATACGGCTGCGGCCGATTCCGGCACGGAATTTGTAAATTCAGCAACCGGAAAAACAGCGGGGATTTCCCCCGGCGGAGTAGAAAGAAATTTGGTTTTTCGGAAAAAAGTATTTATCTTGCCGTCGTAAAGGCTCCGGAAACCATCGTTTCAAAAGCCCGAACACACGAAACTGACGCACATACAACATTAAAAGGATAGCCTATCGGGAAAAATTCTACTCTTTATAACTATAATTAGGAGAAAAGAGTATGAACGTACAAGCATTAAGTGACCAGGTATTGCTTAATCATTACCTTTCAGGTGACCAGGGTGCCATATCCAAGCTCATCGAACGCCACAGCCGCCGTGTGCGGGACTACATCAATATGATGGTCAAAGACCGTGACGTTGCCGAGGACATCTTTCAGGAAACATTCATCAAAGCCGTGCGGGTTATCGACGACGGCCGTTATACGGACAACGGGAAATTTCTCTCGTGGATACTTCGTATTGCGCATAATCAGGTGATCGACCACTTCCGCGCTCAGCGGCAGAACAAGACCGTCACCGAGGCTGAGGCGGGTTATGACGTACTGGGGTCGCTGCGTTTCGCCGAACGGAACGTGGAGGACGCGATGGTCAGCGAGCAGATCGAGCGCGACGTGCGTGCTTTGGTCGAGCTGCTGCCTCCGGAACAGCGCGAGGTGGTGATGATGCGTTACTTTTCCGGTCTGAGTTTCAAGGATATCGCGGAACAAACCGACGTGAGTATAAATACCGCGTTGGGGCGTATGCGCTATGCGCTTATCAACCTGCGACGGATGATCAAAGAAAAAAATATGGTTTTATGCTGATTCCGCACAATATTTCCATGGGGCGGGCGTTTAGTTAGTACTAAACGCCCGCCCCATGGA
>JBKSUH010000148.1:0-4117 GCA_047233565.1 Alistipes sp. | reverse complement strand
GAGCGGGACGTTGGGATGGACGAACAACAGCGGGGCCCGGATCGTCGATCCCGGGAAATTCCTCTGGTCGGCCGCAGCATCGCTCCTGCAACCCATCTTCAATGCCAACGCCAACCGCGCCCGCGTGAAAATCGCCAAGGCACAGCAGGAAGAAACCAAGCTGGCATTCCAGCAGGCTCTGCTCAACGCGGGTGCCGAGGTCAACAACGCCCTCACGCAGTGCCAGTCGGCCCGCGCGAAAACCGACCTGCGGACACAGCAGATCGAGGCATTGGAGCGCGCCGTGGAGAGCACCGAACTGCTTATGAAACACGGCAGCACGACCTACCTCGAAGTGCTGACCGCCCAGCAGTCGCTGCTTTCGGCCCAGTTGTCTCAGATAGCCGACCGCTTCGACGAAATACAAGGCGTCGTGAACCTCTATCAGGCTCTCGGCGGCGGTCGTGACATGGCTGAGGAGGCGAAATAATGAAGCGGGGAGCGACCAAGGAGGAGATCATCCGCATTACACAGGCGCTCATCGCCCGGAACGGCATCCGTGCCGTCCGGGTGGATGAGATCGCCCAGACGCTGGGTATCTCCAAGCGCACCCTGTATGAAATGTTCGCCGACAAGGACGATCTGATAAACGCCTGTCTCGACGCGATGAGCAGCAAGCAGCGCGAACGCATCGCAACGTACCGGAAACAACGCAGCGGCAGCGCCCTGCAGAGGACTTTCAAGCTGGCATACGAATATATCGCCAACCTCTACATGGTCGAAAGCAGTTTCGTCGGACCTGCGCCATAAAATAATTTATGCGGACCATTTCGACGAACACCGCGAGTTCTGGCGCCGCGAGCTGGCGCACCACCTCGAAGCCAGCAAGGAAGAGGGGTTGCTGCTTCCCGAAATCGAGGGCGCAAGTTTTGCAGACCGCATACTGGAGACGATTCTGGAACTACGGCTCAACAACGCCACGCGAGAGGAGGTTTACCTTTTTGCAGAACGATTCTGCGCGGTGCGGCGACCCGGCAGGGCATCGAACGCATCGACAGAAAACGATAAACCGTATTTCGTAACATCAGAACGCTTCGCAACGATTCGTTGCGGAGCGTTTTTCGACGGTTCAATAGAGGAAGAGGAAGGTCTCCCACACAAAACAAGGCCGCAGGAAAACCTGCGGCCTTGCGGTTCGAATAACCGATACGAATCTTTAATAGAGCATATCCTCGTCGGCTTCGTCCTCGTACCAATCCACATGCTGGGCGCCGCCCGATGCGGCCCATGCGTTGAAATAGGTATAGGCGGTGCGGATGTCCTTACGCTCGGCAGGGTAGCGGAACTCGCCCGGAATCATCAGCGCCCACATCATGTAGTTGTCCTTCATACCCGTTCCCTTCGACACGAAGTATTTGTACGGCTCGGCTTCGGCGAACGTATTGCCCGAAACGACCGCGAATCCGGTCGGCTTGTAGGTCGGCATATGCACCTCGGTATCGCGGCTGAATACGCCCGAACTCTTCGAATTGACGACGATAAAGGCATTGACGGCCGACTCCAGCACCGCAGCCGCATCGACGGGCTGGGTGAAAGTCACGGTCGTCGTATGCTTCACGGTCGGAACGGGCGCCGTACCTTTGAGGTATTGATGTAGGTGCCTTCGCCGAGAATCTCCTGCGCGGTGTTAAAGAGCGGAATGACAGCATATTCGTTGCCGGATTCGAGACCTGGTCCAGCGAATGCGCCTTGCCGAAGGCCGTGTTCGTCGTCTCGACACTGGCGACCTGCGAAGCGGCGACCTTGTCCAGCTGCACGGCGAACGCATTGAGGTGCGCAGCGCTGGCGGCTTTCAGCTCCCAGTTGATGCGGATGGAACCCACCTTGCCGCTTTCCTTGTTCACGAGCCGGTCGATGCCGGTCACGACCACCACGACATCGTTCATGTCGTAGTCGCCGATCCACGGCCAGCCATCCTCAAAGCAGTAGGTATAAGGGGCACCCTTGACCTCGATATATTCGGGTTCGGGTTCCGGATCGGGAGTAACGGGCTGCCTGCCGCCGTTGCAGATGGCCTCGGGGATCACGACCGTTTGCTTGGCGCGCATCACGGCGCCGCCGGTGAGGCTGCTCTCGTCGATGACATATTTCGCATCGGCCGCATTGTCGTATACGACCTCCATCAGCCCGTCGAACTTCGTCCCGTAATAGCGCGAACTTACGCCCTTTTCGCGGATCATGACCACGGCCATGAGCTGGTCGGATGCGGCCTGACTCACGATACGCACATTGCCGCCCGACTTATGGGCATTATATTCGTCCATGGTGAAGATCGCTCCGGCAGCGGCGTACAACTCCGTATTGCTGTTGAAATAGACCGTCCCGGCATCGAGCCCCGCACCGGATGCAATATAGAATCGGGCACCTTCAGCGGCAATTTCCTCGGCTACGGTATGGCAATTCACATAGAGCGTGCCACCCCCGCGGGCTTCGAGCTTATCCATCGTGGCCACGCCCTTCTGGAACGTAACCGACTGGTTGGTCACGTAGAAAGTCCCGTCGATGGCAACCGTGCCGTTCTCGCAGTTGTGAAGCTCGGCGTGTATTGAGCCGGAAATCAGCACTTTCGACCTTGCCGTCGTTGTAGAGCTTCGCCTTGTTGGTGACTTCGACTTCACCCGCCTGCAATGCGGCCGTCGCTCCGTTGTAGAACTCGCAAGAGGTGTTGACGTTGAACAGTCCGTTGACAACGAACGTGCCTTCGTTGACGACGGTCTTGCAGGAAAAGCTCGTCTTGTCGGTCGTAAAGTACCGCCCTCGAATACATAGATGGCCGGATTGACCGCATTCTGCTGGAGGTTGGCTTTCGCCTCCTTGATATATACTTTACCGCCCGGAAGCACCGCAAGGGTCGCCTGTCCGATAGTAACCGACGCATTGAGCGTCAGTTTGCCCGCCACGTAGAGAACCGGAGCGGAATGGGGCGAGAACTTGCCGTTCAAATTGATATTGCCCGTAATCTCGGCGCCCGCGGGAATGTAATATTCCGCCGCCGCGGCATAGGGTTTGGCGATCCAGCTGGCTCCGAGGTCGATATTGCCCGCCGGCGTCTGGCGGATAACCGCGCCTTCGGCGAAGTCGCTTTCCGTCTTAACCGGCAATGTCGGATAATCGGGCATCGACGAGCTTTCGCTGCGTGTAGCAGCGGAAGTGCGGATTTTGTGCGCTTCGGCGCTTTTCATCACGGCGCCCGCAACATTGAGAGCCGCGGAAACCGGCTGCATGCTGACCGACACGGTACCGTCGGGCAGGGTAGTCTGCACATAAAGGTTCCTGACCCCGGCGGGCAGCGTCATGGCCGTCGAGAAAACAGGCTGCGAAGCCTTTACCTTGTGCATAGTGCACATTCTTCGACACAAATATAAACATTAATTTTTCAAACCAAAACTTTTCCGCCCTTTTGTTCAACAAAAAAGGTCGAGGTAGCAACTATGGCATGCAAAACCCCGGCCGCTAAACAGTTTTTTGCAAAAAAATCGGGCCGACCGCAAGCATGAGCCGAAAAATTCCTATATTTGCACACAGGAAAACATCCGAAAGCAGAAAATGATTGCCACGACGACATACCACGACACATACGGCGGCTCGCTCCGCAGTATGACCATGGATATGATGTACATGCGCAACCGATTCCGCCGGGTGTAGATTTTCCGTGTATACGAACGACACAATCCGGCTTCAGAGAGGTCGGATTTTTTTTGTAACGACTAAAAAACAGATAGCATGGCTGAGAAAAAATTACGTTTCGAGACATTGCAGATCCACGGAGGGCTGCAACCCGACGATCCCACGGGTGCCCGCGGTGTGGCGATATATCCCACGGCAGCATACCGTTTCAAGAGCTGCGAACACGCGGCCAACCTCTTCGACCTGAGCGAAGGGGGCAACATCTACACCCGGCTGCAAAACCCGACTACGACCGTATACGAGCAACGCATCGCCGCCCTGTACGGTGCCGTGGGGGCGCTGGCCGTCTCTTCGGGCATGTCGGCCATACTCATCGCCGTGCTCTCGCTGGCGGCCGAGGGCGACAACATCGTCGCCTCGCCGTTCCTCTACGGCGGCACCTTCACCCAGT
>JBKSUH010000147.1:0-4205 GCA_047233565.1 Alistipes sp. | reverse complement strand
CCCTTGTACTGTGCCGAAACCGTCGTTACTGCTAAAAGCACGACGATCACCGTAAGAAAAATCTTTTTCATGTCTGTTGCTTTAATTTAACAAAAGTTGCGAATAATACTGTTTGCCAGAACAAATATACAAAACTTATCCGCCACGGCAAAAATTTTTCAACGAACCGGACTTTTTTGTCGCTAAAAACGAAAGCCCGCGGCATGCACGCCGCAGGCTTTCGCTGGTATGGGTGTTCCGGCGGTTGCCGGGTGAAGGCTTATTTCTCCTTGAGGGCTGCGTGGGCGGCCGCCAGGCGTGCGATGGGCACGCGGAACGGCGAGCAGCTCACGTAGTTCAGGCCCGCGTAGTGGCAGAATTCGACCGACGAAGGTTCGCCGCCGTGCTCGCCGCAGATGCCGCACTTGAGCATCGGGCGCTTGCCGCGGCCCTTGAATACGGCCTCGCGGATCAGCTGTCCCACGCCGTTCTGGTCGAGGATCTGGAACGGGTCGTTCTTCAGGATGCCCTTGTCGAGGTAGATCGGCAGGAACTTGCCGATGTCGTCGCGCGAGAAGCCCAGCGTCATCTGCGTCAGGTCGTTGGTGCCGAACGAGAAGAACTCGGCGACCTCGGCGATTTGGTGGGCGGTCACGGCTGCGCGGGGAACCTCGATCATCGTGCCGACCATGTAGTCGATCTTGTCGTTGCGCTCCGAGAATACCTGCTCGGCCGTCGCGTCGATGATGCCTTTCTGGTAGCGCAGCTCCTTGTGGTTGCCTACGAGCGGAACCATGATCTCGACGTGTACCGGAATGCCCTGCGCCTTGACGTTCATGGCGGCTTCGATGATGGCGCGCGCCTGCATCTCGGTGATTTCGGGGTAGGTGTTGCCCAGACGGCAGCCGCGGTGGCCCAGCATCGGGTTGAACTCGGCCAGCGACTCGACTTTGGCGACGATTTTCTGGAGGGGTACGTTCATCTCCTTGGCCATCTCCTGCTGTCCCTTCTCGTCGTGCGGCACGAACTCGTGCAGGGGCGGGTCGAGAAGACGTACGGTCACGGGGAAGCCGTTCATGGCCTTGAACAGGCCTTCGAAGTCTCCGCGCTGGATGGGCAGCAACTTGGCCAGTGCCACGCGGCGTCCGGCCTCGTCGTCGGCGAGGATCATCTCGCGGAAAGCCTTGATGCGGTCGCCCTCGAAGAACATGTGCTCCGTGCGGCAGAGGCCGATGCCCTCGGCGCCGAATCCGAATGCCTGTGCGGCATCCTTCGGCGTGTCGGCGTTGGCGCGGACTTTCAGCACGGCGTATTTGCCCGCAAGCTCCATCAGCTGGCCGAAATCGCCGCTCAGGTCGGCGGCCATCGTGGCTACCTGACCCAGATAAACCTCTCCCGTCGAGCCGTTGAGCGAAATCCAGTCGCCCTCCTTCACGGTGAAGCCGTTCACGCGGATCGTGCGGGTTTTATAGTCGATCTCCAGCTCGCCGGCGCCCGATACGCAGCACTTGCCCATGCCGCGGGCAACGACGGCCGCATGCGAGGTCATACCGCCGCGGGCGGTGAGGATGCCGGCGGCGTCGAGCATGCCTTTGAGGTCTTCGGGAGAAGTTTCGATGCGCACGAGGATCGCTTTCTGACCGGTTTGGGCGAGGGTTTTCTCGGCATCTTCGGCGAAGAATACCACGGGGCCCGTCGCGGCGCCCGGCGATGCGGGAAGGCCCTTGGTGATGACCTGTGCATTGGTGATGGCCTTCTTGTCGAATACGGGGTGGAGCAGCTCGTCGAGTTTCGCGGGCTCGCAGCGAAGCACGGCCGTGCGTTCGTCGATCAGCCCTTCGCGGAGCATGTCCATCGCGATCTTGACCATGGCCGCGCCGGTGCGTTTGCCGTTGCGGCACTGGAGCATCCACAACTTGCCGTCCTGGATCGTGAACTCGATGTCCTGCATGTCCTTGAAATACTGCTCCAGGTGGTGCTGGATCTCATCGAGTTCCTTGTAAACCACCGGCATGACCTCTTCGAGCGAGGGGTATTTCGTGCGGCGGTCTTCCTCGGAGATGTTCTGTGCGGCCGCCCAGCGCTTCGACCCTTCGAGGGTGATTTGCTGCGGGGTGCGGATGCCGGCCACGACGTCCTCGCCTTGGGCATTGATGAGGTATTCGCCGTTGAAGAGGTTTTCACCCGTCGCGGCGTCGCGCGAGAAGGCTACGCCCGTGGCCGAGTTGCTGCCCATGTTGCCGAATACCATGGCCTGTACCGTTACGGCCGTTCCCCATTCGGCGGGGATGTTGTTGAGCTTGCGGTAGAGGATGGCACGGTCGTTCATCCACGAACCGAACACGGCGCATACGGCTCCCCAGAGCTGATCCCAAGGGCATGCCGGGAAATCCTCGCCGGTCTGCTTCTTGACGGCGGCCTTGAAGTTCTGCACCAGCTCCTTCAGGTCGTCGGTCGTCAGGTCGGTGTCGTTCTTGACGCCGCGCTTCTCCTTCTGCTCCTCGATGATGACCTCGAACGGGTCGTGGTCCTCTTTCGATTCGGGCTTCATGCCCAGCACCACGTCGCCGTACATCTGTACGAAACGGCGGTACGAGTCCCATGCGAAGCGGGGGTTGCCCGTGCGCTTGGCGACAGCCTCCACGGCCTGATCGTTCATACCCAGATTGAGGATCGTGTCCATCATGCCGGGCATCGAGGCGCGTGCGCCCGAACGGACCGACACCAGCAGCGGCATCTCCTTGTCGCCGAATTTCATCCCGGTGAGCTTCTCGATATTTTTCATCGCCTTCTCCACTTCGGGACGGAGCATCTGGATCACGGCGTCCTTGCCGTGGGCGTAATATTCGGAACATACTTCCGTGGTGATCGTGAAGCCCGGGGGGACGGGGATGCCGATGAGGTTCATCTCCGCGAGGTTCGCACCCTTGCCGCCGAGCAGCTCACGCATTTTGCCGTTGCCTTCGGCTTCCTTGTTGCCGAAGGTGTAGACTCGTTTAACGTCTGCCATAATTTTTCTTGGTTAATTTAATTGGTATATAAATTTATAAATTTTTTGTCAACTTGCCGCTTTTCACAGACGAAAATTGCGGTGACATTCCTGTTACCGCCTCGTCAAAGAATTCATATTCGCCGTTGGGAATGCGAATATATAAAAACTTTTCCGGAATTCCAAAAAAATCTACTCCAAGTAAACGAATACCGGCAGGGCGTAGCCGTAGCCGCCCCTGTACCGCCTTTTTTCGTAGGTCGGAAGCGGGGTACCCGTCTTGGGGTCAATCAGATAACGGCGCGCATAGACATCGCCCGCCGAGGTGCGGAGCGCCGTGTCGGCCAGAATGCGGTCGCGCATCTGCCAGCCGCCCCGGCGGCGGACGTTGCCCCGCCCGAGCCGTGCCGGGCGCTCCAGTGCGTCGCGCAGCCCGAAGGCTCCGGGGGCGAGCGACGAGGTGCGTCCCGCGACGAGCAGCTTCACCCCGGGGCGCTCTTCGCGCAGGTCGCGGACGACCCATTCGGCCATGCGCGTGTCGCTGCACAACACCAGTCCCACGGTGTCGGTGCGCGACGGGCGGACCGGGCGGCCGGTTGTGCGGCGGGTGCGCGGGGCGGGAAGCGCAGGGTGCCTCGATGTAGAGGTAGCGGCGCCCCGGCTCGTCGTAGAGGGGCTCGAAGAGGTCGCCGTAATAGAGCAGTGCGAAATCCATGCCGTCGAGGGAGTTGAGCGTGCGGTGCAGGTAGCTGTAATCGCCCTCGCAGGCGGCTGCGATGTCGCGGACGACGGCTTCGTTCTCGACGCCCCACAGCGCCACGAGCGGCATGCGCATCGAGTCGATGACGGCCGCCGTATGGCGTATCTTGCGGCGGTAGCGCTCCGTGTCCCACGCCAGGCGTCCCGAGGGCGTGTAGTCGGTGTCATTGTAGAACAGGGCGGGGACAGTGTCGTAGAGGTGGTCGAGATCCCAGTAGACGATGCCCGTGCGCGGTTGTGCATGGGCGGGGATGCCTGCCAGGAAGAGCAGCAGGGCGGTTATGATGCGTGGCAGCCGTTGCAAGGCGCGTAAAGCCCGGCTGCCCGGGACGGGGCGTGCGTGGCCGGTTGCGGCGAGGGCGGTTATGATGCGGCGCAGCGACATAGGCCGGGGTTATAACGGCTCCTCGGGCAGGAACTTGCGCGGCGAGCAGCCCAGGAACCGGGCGATCTCGTTGATATGGTTGAGGTTGTATTT
>JBKSUH010000146.1:0-4243 GCA_047233565.1 Alistipes sp. | reverse complement strand
AAGGAGATCGGTGCCGTGTCGCGCCGTCATTCGGATGCGATCTGGAAGCGTTTCCGTGCCGCATGCGACAAGTTCTTCGAGCGCAAGGCTTCGCATTTCGCCAGTGTGGACGGCGAATACGAGGAGAACCTCCGGCAGAAACTCGCCCTGCTCGATGAGATGGCCGCGGCCGATGTCAAGGCCGGAGGATACGACGTGATCCGCGAGTTCCAGCGCCGCTGGGGCGAGATCGGGTTCGTGCCCATCAAGCAGAAGGATGCCATCCAGAAGAAATACAAGGCCGCCGTCGATGCGCTGTTCAACACGCTGCGCGGTTCGGAGCGCGACCGTTCGATGAACCGTTTCCGCGAGAAGGTCTCGACGCTCAAATCGGCGGGCAGCAACCGCCTGCGTTCGGAGCGCGAGCGCCTTTACAATAAGGTACGCCAGCTCGAACAGGAGATCGGCCTGCTGGAGAACAACATCGGTTTCTTCGCCAAGTCGAAGAACGCCGAGGCGCTCGTCGCCGATGTGAAGGCCAAGATCGACCGCGCCCGCGAAGAGATGGCCGCCGCGATCGAGAAGGTGAAGCTCATCGACCGCCAGGCACAGGAGGAGAACCAGGAGCACAACGAAAATAAATAGATATAGTCAGTAATGAAACTTTCCAAACCCAAGTACATATTTGTTACGGGCGGTGTCGCATCGTCGCTCGGCAAGGGTATTATTTCGGCCTCGATCGCCCGCCTGCTGCAGGCCCGAGGCTATTCGGTGACCATCCAGAAACTTGACCCCTACATCAACGTCGACCCCGGCACGCTGAACCCCTATGAACACGGCGAATGCTACGTGACCGAGGACGGCGCCGAGACCGACCTCGACCTGGGGCACTACGAGCGTTTCACGAACCAGCCCACGTCGAAGGCCAACAACGTCACGACGGGAAAGATCTACAAGAGCGTGATCGAGAAGGAGCGCAAGGGCGAGTACCTGGGCAAGACCGTGCAGGTCATCCCCCATATCACCGACGAGATCAAGCGCCGTATCCAGATGCTGGCGCAGAAGAAAGTTTACGACGTGATCATCACCGAGATCGGCGGTACGGTGGGCGACATCGAGTCGCTGCCGTTCATCGAATCGGTACGCCAGCTGCGCTATTCGCTGGGCTACAAGAGCACGGCGCTCGTGCACCGGACGCTGATCCCTACATGGCCGCTTCGGGCGAGTTGAAGACCAAACCCACGCAGCATTCGGTCAAGGCCCTGCTCGAAAACGGGTTGCAGCCCGACATCCTCGTGCTGCGCACGGAGCATCCGCTGTCGACCAACCTGCGCCGCAAAGTGGCGTTGTTCTGCAATGTCGACGCCAACGCCGTGATGGAGTCGATCGACGTGCCGACGATCTACGAAGTGCCGCTGAAGATGCACGAACAGCACCTCGACGAGGTGGTGCTCGACAAACTGAACCTGCCGGCCGAGAAGGAACCCGACATGGCGGCGTGGACGGCCTTCGTGGAGAAGGTGAAGCACCCGGCCAAGAAGATCGAGATCGCGCTGGTCGGCAAGTACACCGAACTGCCCGACGCCTACAAGTCGATCTGCGAATCGTTCATCCACGCCGGGGCGGTCAATGACTGCAAGGTCAAGCTGCGCTATGTCAATTCGGAAGATCACCCGCGAGAGCGCGGCGCGCAGCTGGGCAAGATGTCCGGCATTCTGGTGGCCCCGGGCTTCGGCAACCGCGGCATCGAGGGGAAGATCGAGGCCGTGTGCTTCGCCCCGAGAACAACATCCGTTCCTGGGCATCTGCCTGGGCATGCAGTGCGCCGTGATCGAGTTCGCGCGCCACGTGCTGGATCTCGCCGATGCCAATAGAGATGGAGCAGACGCCGCATCCGGTGATCGACCTGATGGAGGAGCAGAAGGGCGTTACGGCCAAAGGCGGCACGATGCGTCTGGGCGCCTATCCCTGTGCGCTGAAGAAAGGCTCGAAAGTCGCTGCCGCCTACGGCAAACTCAACATTTCGGAGCGTCACCGCCACCGTTACGAGTTCAACAACGACTATCTGGAGCAGTTCGAGGCGGCCGGCATGAAGGCCGTGGGTAATCCCGACACGGGGCTGGTCGAGGTCGTCGAGGTCGAGGGGCATCCCTGGTTCGTCGGTACGCAGTACCATCCCGAATATAAGAGTACGGTGCTGAGCCCCTCGCCGCTGTTCGTGGCATTTGTGGGAGCGGCACTCGAATATGCCGGGAAGAAATAATATCAACACTCATAACAGCGAAAGAACGAAACAATTTTAAATGGATAAAAAAACAATTTTAGGTATTGTCGTCGTGGCGGCGCTTTTCCTGGGGTTCGCCTATTTCAATACCAAACAGCAGGAGAAATATCAGCAGGAAATGGCCGCGTATCAGGCCTACCAGGATTCGGTAGCCGCCGCTTCGCGTCCCGCGGTTCCCGCGGCGGACAGCGTGGCAGGCGGCGCTGCGAGTGCGGTTGCGGCGTCGGTGAGACGGCGGCGCCCGAAGCGGAGGCGGATTTGGCCCAGACCGTGCGTCAGCGTCGGATCGCCGCGATGGGCGAGTATCTGACCGCGGCGCAGGAGGCAGAGCCTGAAGAGTTTACGGTGGAGAACGAGGTGATGACGGTGCGTTTCTCGACGCGCGGCGGACAGATCACGGGCGTGACGCTCAAGGACTACACCAAGTACGCACCCCGCGGTCAGCGCGACCAACTGATCGAGCTGATGGACCCTGCGAGCGCCCGGTTCGACATGTCGTTCTATGTGAAGAACGGCCTGAACAACGTCAAGGTCAATACGATGGATTACGTCTTCCGCGCTGAACCCGTGGAGACGGCAGGCGATGCCCGGAGGGTGGTGATGCGCCTGCCCGTGGCAGCGGATGCCTGGCTCGAATATGAGTACCTTATATATAATAAGCAGGTGCCCGAGCGCGACTACCTCGTGGACTTCAACGTGCGGCTGGTGAATATGGCGCCGCAGATGGCCAACCAGGCGTCGATCGGTATCGACTGGTCGAACAATTCCTACCAGAACGAAAAGGGATTCCAGAACGAGAACATGTACACGACGATTTCGTACCGGTTCCCGGGCGAGAGCTCGATCGAGGATCTGGGCATGAGTGACGGCGCCAAGTCGAAGAGCGTATCGACGGCGGTGAACTGGGTGGCTTTTAAGCAGCAGTTCTTTTCGTCGGCGTTCATCGCCCCGCAAAATGTCACCAACGCCAACCTGGCGTTCGATACGGCGGCTCCCGGTTCGGAATTGCTGAAGAGTTTTTCGGCGCAGATGACCGTGCCCTATACGGTGCAGACCGAAGGGTATGACTTTGCATTCTATTTCGGCCCGAACAAATACGCCATCCTCAAGAAGGTCGCCGCTGCGGACGGTGAGGAACTGCACATGGAGCGCCTGATCCCGCTGGGATGGGGTATCTTCGGCTGGGTGAACCGCTGGTGCGTCATCCCGGTCTTCGACTTCCTGCGCAACTATATCGCCAGCTTCGGCATCATCATCCTGATCCTGGTGATCCTGGTGAAACTCGTCATCTCGCCCCTCACGTACAAGAGTTACGTTTCGATGGCAAAGATGCGCCTGATAAAACCGCAGGTGGACGAGCTCAACAAGAAGTATCCCAAGAAGGAGGATGCCATGAAAAAGCAGCAGGCGACGATGGAACTTTACAAAAGGCCGGCATCAACCCCATGGGCGGATGTATCCCCATGCTGATCCAGATGCCGATCCTGATCGCCATGTTCCGTTTCTTCCCGGCTTCGATCGAGCTGCGCGAACAACCGTTCCTCTGGGCCGACGACCTTTCGTCGTACGACAGCATCGTGAACCTGCCGTTCTCGATCCCGTTCTACGGCGACCATGTGAGCCTTTTCGCCTTGCTGATGGCCGTGTCGCTGTTCGGGTATTCGTATTTCAACTACCAGCAGACGGCTTCGTCCCAGCCCCAGATGGCAGGTATGAAGTTCATGATGGTCTACATGATGCCGATCATGATGCTGTTGTGGTTCAACAGCTATTCGAGCGGCCTTTGCTACTACTACCTGCTGTCGAACCTCTTTACCATCGGCCAGACGTTGCTGATCCGCCGCATGGTCGACGACGATAAGATCCATGCCGTCATGCAGGCCAATGCCGCCAAACGGAGCAAGGGCAAGAAGTCGAAGTTCCAGCAGCGCTACGAGGAGCTCCTCCGCCAGCAGGAGGCGCAGCAGCGTACCAAACGCA
>JBKSUH010000145.1:0-4288 GCA_047233565.1 Alistipes sp. | reverse complement strand
GGGGTGGCTGGTGGTCGCCAATCCCAAGGTGCCGAAGATCGAACCCGAACCGTCGACGGGCATCGGACTGGAAAACCTGCGCAACCGCTGGCACCTGATTACGGGCCGTGACATCGAGATCATCGACACCGACAAGGAGTTCGTCGTGCGCATGCCGCTGCAAAAACCCGTCATAGGATGAAGGCCCTGATCATCGAGGACGAAACCGCCGCCGCGCTGAACCTGGAGGCCATCCTGAAACAGGTGGCCCCCGGCGTGGAGGTCATCGGGACGCTCGAAAGCGTCGAGGAGAGCATCGGGTGGCTGCGTGCGAACCCCCAGCCCGACCTGTTGTTCATGGACATCCACCTGGCCGACGGCGATTCGTTCCGCATCTTCGACGCCGTGGAGGTCACCGCTCCGGTGGTCTTCACGACGGCCTATGACCAGTATGCGCTGGAGGCCTTCAAGGTGAACAGCATCGACTACCTGCTCGCCGCTCAATGCGGCCGACGTGCAGCGGGCGCTCGGCAAGCTCATGCGGCTGTCCAAGGGCGAGCGCAGCGATTACGGTTCGCGCGTGCGCACGCTGGCCGCGGCGCGCCGCGAGCAGACCTTTCTGGTGCATGTCCGCGACAAGATCATTCCGCTCAAACGCGAGGATATCGCATTCTGCTATACCTGCAACGAGAAGGTGACGGCCTATACCTTCGCCGGGGCGTCCTATCCGCTCGACAAGACGCTCGAAGCGCTGCAGGCCGTCCTGCCCGAAGCCGATTTCTTCCGCGCCAACCGCCAGTTCATCGTGGCGCGCCGCGCCGTGAAGGAGATCGCCGTGTGGTTCGGCAGCCGTCTTTCGCTGAGTCTCGTGCTCGAAACTCCTGAGCGCATCGTCATTTCCAAGGCCCGCGTCCCCGAATTCAAGGCGTGGCTCACGTCCGTTCAACCCGCCGAATAGGCGTTTGACCCTGAGCTTCGGGCGTTTGACCCGCATTGCCGTTCCGTTTTTCCGGTTTGGCCTTACCTTTGCATCGTAAGGGGACCGAAACGGGTCCGATTGACGGATTGAATTAACCATTGATATTTGAGATTATGAAAAGAGAATTTTTGCAGTCGCCGCGGCTTTGTGCCTGCTGGCCGGAACGGGCGCTTTTGCGCAGGATTCGAAGAAGGCTCCGATGATGAAGGAGCGGCCGACGGCCGAGCAGATGGCCCAGCGCAGGACCGAACGCATGACCGAGAAGCTGAACCTCAGCGAAAAGCAGTCGAAGCAGCTCTATGAGGTCAACCTGCAGGATATAAAGGAGATGCAGGCGCAGGCCGAGCAGATGCGCGCATACCGCAAGGCGCAGGCCGAGAAGATGAAAGGCATCCTCACGCCCGAACAGTTCGAGCAGTGGAAGCAGATGCAGGGGCCGCGTCACGGCATGAACCGCGGTCCCCGGATGAAGGACGGCCGGGGCGACAAGGCCGCCGTGCGTGAAGGCCGCAAGTGCGCCCCTGCGCGGGGACAGGAAATGCGACGGACCGCGCTCCGGAAGGAGAAAAAGTGAGGTTAGGAAAATCGACCGGTTTGTTGCAGTCGGGGCGTCGGTTGTCGGCTGACGCCCTTTTTGTCGATTCACCCCTTGTCGGAGGGCCGTATGCGGGAAAAGTTATTTTCGCATGCGCAAAATCAGAAAGTACACAGAACATTAAGATGAAACGGCTACTACTCTCAACCCTATTCCTGTTTTTCGCCGTGGCCGCATTCGCCCAAAAGGGTGCGGTCAGCGGAACGGTGCTTGACGCCGATACCGGCGAAAGCGTTGCCGGAGCCGTGCTGGAGGTCGCTCCGGTCAAGACTCCGGATCAGAAACAGATTTCACTTCCGGCTATAAAGGCGCCGTGGCGATTCCTTCGCTCGCATACGGCGAATATAAACTCGTAGTCTCTTTCCTGGGCTACAACAACGCGGAAACCACCTTCAAGGTCTCGGCCGCCAAACAGGACATCGGCAAGATCGAACTCCGTCCGGGCGTGCAGATCGAAACCGTCGTCAAGGAGGCCAAGGCGCTCCGCACCTCCCAGAAGGGCGATACGGTAAGCTATAACGCCGGAGCGTTCAAGGTTACCGACGATGCCGACGTCGAAGGCCTGTTGAAGAAGATGCCGGGCATCACCGTGAGCGACGGTACGGTCGAGGCACAGGGCGAGTCGGTCAAGAAGATTTTCGTCGACGGCAAGGAATTCTTCGGCGAGGACGTGACGACGGCCATCAAGTCGCTGCCGGCACAGGCCGTCGACCGTGTGGAGGTCTATAACAAGCTGAGCGACGCGGCCGAATTTTCGGGCATGGACGACGGCGAGGGCTACAAGGCCCTCAACATTGTTACGCACGCCAACATGCGTCAGGGGCAGTTCGGCAAGCTCTATGCCGGTTACGGTTACGACGCCGACCAAGACCGAAGCCAAGAACAAATACGTCGTGGGCGGCAACGCCAATATCTTCAGCGGCAGCAGCCGCGTGTCGGTCATCGGCCTGTTCAACAACATCAACCAGCAGAACTTCTCGTTCGAGGATATTCTGGGCGTTTCGGGCGGTTCGGGGCGCGGACGCCGCGGCGGCGTGGGCCAGTATATGGTGCGCCCCCAAAGCGGCGTGGCGTCGGTGAACGCCATCGGCGTAAACTACTCCGATACGTGGGGCAAGCGCGATCAGGTGTCGTTTCAGGGCAGCTATTTCTTCAACAATACCGACACGAGAAACCGTTCGACGATCGACAAATGGTACGAGTCGCCGATGCCCGTGGATACGCTCTCGACGCGCGGCTACTCGGATACCGAGTCGTATAACCACCGCTTCAACGCCCGTCTGGAGTGGAAAATCTCCGACAACCAGAATCTGATGGTCCGTCCGAGCTTCAGCTACCAGTCGAACGACCCGCTGAGCACGACGCAGGGCTGGCAGTTCGGCGAAAGCGGTTACAGCCGCACCGAGAACCGCAGCGACGCCCTGCGCCACGGTTACAACGTGCGGACGAACGCCGTTTACCGCGCCAAACTGGGCAAGGACGGCCGTACGATCACCGTGGACGGCGACGTGAACTACTCGGACAACACCAACAACTCGAACTCCTTCTCGAACGTGCTGCCGCTTTCGGACCTCCGGCCCGACGGCGTCGACGCGCCGTGGGGATGGGACACGACGGGCTACACGCGCCTGCGCTACCTGCGCGACCTCGCGCCGTCGAGCAGCTACCGCCTGCGCGGACAGTTCACCTACACGGAACCCGTCGCCAAATATGCGCAGGTAAGCCTTCAGTACCGCATTTCGTACGATTATCAGGAGCGCGACAAGAGGTCGTTCATAACCGGGCCGGACTATTCGGTCGCAGGGCTTCTCCCCGACGGGGCGCTTTCCAACTCTTACAAGAGCGGTTACCTGACGCAGAGCGCCGGTTCCGGCTTCCGTTATTCGAAGGAGCGCAACACGTTCGTGGCGAACGTCTATTACCAGCATGCCACGCTCGACGGGCAGATCGTACGCGACGCCGCCGACAAGATCAAGCATTCGTATAACGACGTGACCTATTTCATGATGGGGCAGCTGAACATCAACCGCGAGAATTCGCTGCGCCTGTTCGTCTCGTCCTATACCGACAACCCCTCGATCACCGACCTCCAGAACGTGGCCGACGTGTCGGACGCGCAGAACATCACCAAGGGTAACCCGATCTGAATCCGACCTACAGCCACCGGGTCAATTTCCACTATACGAACTCCAACGTGGAGAAGGGACGGACGTTCATGTGGATGTTCTCGATGCAGAATACGTCGGATTACAACGCCAACCACCTGGTGTCGAACCCCGGTACGATCACCCTCGGCGGCGAGCAGTACACCCCCAACTACTACTCCACCCCCGTCAACCTCGACGGTTACTGGAACCTGCGCACGCACCTGAGCTACGGGTTCCCCATCGGGTTCCTGAAGAGTAACTTCAACGTGATGGCGGGCGTCAATTTCACCAAGACCCCGAGCATGCTGGGCGGTGTGGTCGACAGCGACGGGTTCATCACGGGCGGCGAGCGCAACGACACCAAGAATATCGGCTACGACTTCCGCACGGTACTGGGCAGCAACATTTCGGAGAACGTGGACTTCACCCTTTCGTGGGCCGGTACCTATAATGAGGCGACCAACTCGCTGGGCGAATCGGGTTCCAAGAACCGTTATTTCAACCATACGGCGCAGGGCAACATGAAGTTCGTCTTCCCGCTGGGCTTTACCTTCACGGGCAGCGTGGCCTATACGCAGTACATCGGTT
>JBKSUH010000144.1:0-4298 GCA_047233565.1 Alistipes sp. | reverse complement strand
CTGTTTATCATCATCCTGCAGAACGATACCGGTTCGGGCATCGTGCTCGGGTCGTTCCTCTTCGTGCTCTACCGCGAAGGGCTCAACAAGTGGCTCTGCATCCCGGTGCTGCTGATCGCCGCGCTGTTCATCTTCTCGTTCCTGCTTTCGCCCATGACGATGCTCGTGTCGATCATTCTGGTCTGCACCCTTTCGCAGGCGATGATGAACGGCCACTGGCGCCAATGCTTCGTTTACCTTGCCGCGCTGGCACTGGGGAGCATCCTGCTCTGCATGGCGATGGGGCTTGTCGCGCCGGGCTTCATGGATCTGCATGCCTGCCTCTTGACCGTGACGCTGCTGTCGCTGGTCTGGGTGGTGGTTTATGCCTACCGCACCAACCTGAACAATATCTTCATTACGGTCGGGCTGTTCCTTTGCACGGTGGTTTTCCTGCCTACGACCAACTATATTTTCAATTCGATCCTCAAACCCCACCAGCAAGACCGTATCCTGAGCTTCCTGGGCATCATCAGCGACCCGCTGGGGACGGACTACAACGTCAACCAGTCGAAGATCGCCATCGGCTCCGGCGGCTTTCTGGGAAAGGGCTTTCTGCAGGGTACGCAGATCAAGTACGGGTTCGTGCCCGAGCGGCATACCGACTTCATCTTCTGTACCGTGGGCGAAGAGTGGGGCTTTGTGGGGACGATGGTCGTGCTGGCGCTGCTGTGCCTGCTGATCCTGCGCCTGATGCGCATGGGCGAGCGGCAGCAAGAACCTTTCGGCCGCATTTACTGCTATTGCGTGGCGGCCATCCTGCTGTTCCATGTGCTGGTGAACGTGGGGATGACCATCGGGCTGATGCCCGTCATGGGGATCCCGCTGCCGTTCATGAGCTACGGCGGCTCGTCGCTCATTGCCTTTACAATACTGTTGTTCATTGCCGTACGGCTCGATGCGTCGACGCGGCAATTCTCCCTGAATAATAAATTCTGACACACATGATCCGTTACAATCCCCGGGGTTTGTCTCCGAACGAGGTCGCCGAGAGCAGACGGCAGCACGGCGACAATGTCATTACGCCGCCGAAGGACGATTCGGTATGGAAACTGCTGGCCGATAAGTTCCGCGACCCGATCATCCGCATCCTTCTGCTGGCTGCGGTGCTCTCGCTCGCCATCGGTTTCGTGCATAAGGATTTCACCGAGTCCATTGGTATTATCTGTGCGATTATTTTAGCCACTTGCGTCGGTTTCTGGTTCGAGTGGGATGCCATGCGGCGTTTCCGGCGGCTGAACCAGGTCAACGACGATATTCCGGTCAAGGTGATGCGCGACGGTGCGATCCGCGAGATTCCCCGCCGCGACGTGGTCGTGGGCGACGTGGTCTACATCGAGAGCGGCGAGACGGTGCCTGTCGACGGCGAGTTGGTCGAGGCCGTGTCGCTGAGGATCAACGAATCCACGCTCACGGGCGAACTGGAAGTTGACAAAACGGTGGACGAGGCGCACTTCGACCCCGATGCCACCTATCCGTCGAACGTCGTGCTGCGCGGCACTACGGTCGCCGACGGTTACGGCGTGATGGTCTCGACGGCCGTGGGCGATGCGACCGAAGCCGGGCGCGTTACCGAACAGGCGACCGTCCAGAGCGAAGAGCAGACGCCGCTCAACCGCCAGCTGACACGCCTTTCGAAACTGATCGGCCGTGCGGGCATCGTGCTTTCCATCGCTATTTTCTGCGTCATGCTCGGCAAGGCGATCTTCATCAACGGGTTGCTCGAAGGCGACTGGCTCGCCATCTCGCAGCACGTGCTGCACATCTTCATGGTTTCGGTGGCGATCATCGTGATGGCCGTTCCCGAAGGGTTACCCATGAGCATCACGCTATCGCTGGCCATGTCCATGCGGCGGATGCTCAAGACCAATAACCTCGTGCGGCGCATGCATGCCTGCGAAACGATGGGGGCGGTGACGGTGATTTGTACCGACAAGACCGGAACGCTGACCCAGAACCGGATGCACGTGCAGGAGTTGGTGCGCTACGATGCGCTGCCGATGCACGATTTCGCCGAGATCGTAGCCGCCAATTCGACGGCCTTCCTCGATGTTACGGGTGCCGTGATCGGCAATCCGACCGAAGGGGCGCTGCTCGAATGGCTGCACGCGCAGGGAGAGGACTACGAACCCCTGCGTGCCGGCGCGAAGATCGTCGACCGGCTGACCTTCTCCACCGAGCGCAAATATATGGCGACGATTATTCAGAGCGGTATTTCGGGCCGCCGGATCGTTTGCGTGAAGGGTGCGCCCGAAATCGTGCGTGCGATGTGTGCGCCGGACGGGAAAGACGAGCAGGTGGCGGAACAGCTGCTCGGGTTCCAGGGGCGGGCGATGCGTACGCTGGCCGTGGCATGGGCCGAGACGGCCGAGGACGATTGCCAGCGGGCTGTCGCCGCGGCGCAGCTTCATTTTGCGGGTGTGGCGGCTATTTCCGACCCCGTGCGCGAGGATGTCCCCGAAGCCGTCGGGCGTTGCCTGAAGGCGGGGATCGACGTCAAGATCGTCACGGGCGACACCCCGGCTACGGCGCGTGAGATCGCCCGCCAGATCGGCCTGTGGAACGACGCCCGGGATACCGACCGCAACCACATGACCGGTACGGAATTCGCCGCGATGAACGACGAGGAGCTGCTCGGACGCGTGCGGGAGCTGAAGATCATGTCGCGTGCCCGGCCGCTCGACAAACAGCGGCTCGTGCGCCTGTTGCAACAGTGCGGCGAGGTGGTGGCCGTCACGGGCGACGGTACGAACGACGCCCCGGCGCTGAATTTCGCCAATGTCGGGCTTTCGATGGGTTCCGGGACGTCGGTGGCCAAGGATGCCAGTGACATCACGCTGCTCGACGACTCGTTCGCTTCGATCGCCACGGCTGTGATGTGGGGACGCTCGCTATACCGCAATATCCAGCGTTTCGTACTGTTCCAGCTCACGATCAACTTCGCGGCGATCCTGATCTGCTTCGTCGGCGCGGTGTTCGGTACGGACATGCCGCTTACGGTGGTGCAGATCCTGTGGGTGAACATCATCATGGATACCTTCGCCGCGATGGCCATGGCCTCGCTGCCGCCGAACCCCGAGGTGATGCTCGAAAAACCCCGTCCGCGCAATGACTTCATCATTACGCGCGCCATGGCGCGCACGCTTGTCACGTGCGGCATTATCATGGTCGCCGTCCTGCTGGGCATGCTCTTCTGGTGGACGATCACCGCAGGCGGACTCACCGTGCGCCAGCTGACGCTTTTCTTCTCGACGTTCGTTTTCCTGCAGTTCTGGAACATGTTCAACGCCAAAGGCTTCGAGACGCGCCATTCGGTCTTTACCTGCCTGCGCGGGTGCCGTGAGTTTTTCCTCATCCTGCTGGCCATCGCCGCGGGACAGGTGCTCATCGTTGAGTTCGGCGGCGAGGTGTTCCGCACCGAGCCGCTTGCGTGGCGCGAATGGGCGGCCGTCATCGGCTGCACCTCGCTGCTGGCTATCGGCGGCGAAGCGATTCGTGCCCTGCGGCGAAAACGTTGAACGACTGGCTCTGGATGAAGAGATCTTTTGCTTTGTCTGTCGGCGGTGTTCCTGATTTCCGGTCCTGTCTCGGCGCAGATTAAAGACAGTCTGGGCAACGAGTGTCTGATCCCTGCGGCGGAAAGTTCTTTCTCGCAGTATGTGGACCGCCGGACTTCGACCAAAGGTTACCGCATGACCTTCATTGCGGTTCCGCTGATCGTGGGCGGCGCCGTGATGTCGGTTTACGACACCGATTTCCGGCGCCTGCGCAACGGCTACGTAAAGTCGTTCCACCACGATTACGACGACTACCTGCAATATGCACCCGCTGCCGTGATGCTCGGCTTGAAGGCTTTCGGCGTCAAGGGGCGCAGCTCCTGGGGCCGCATGCTCGTCTCGGATGCGTTCTCGGTGGGGCTGATGGCCGCAGCGGTCAATTCGCTGAAATATTCGTTCCGTGTGATGCGTCCCGACGGCTCTACCCGCAATTCGTTTCCCTCGGGGCATACGGCCACGGTTTTCATGACGGCGACGATGCTCCACAAGGAGTACGGGCACCGCAGCCCGTGGTACAGCATCGGGGCCTATACCGTGGCGACGGTCACCGGCGTTACGCGCCAGCTCAATAACCGCCACTGGATGAGCGACGTGATGGTCGGCGCCGGTATCGGTATCCTCGCCACGGAGTTCGGCTATTTCCTCACAGACCTGATATTCAAGGACAAAGGGCTGCATGTCGGCGAGACCCAACTTGTGTAC
>JBKSUH010000143.1:0-4328 GCA_047233565.1 Alistipes sp. | reverse complement strand
GGCCACGACGGCACGCTGTACGGGAGAAGCACACTTGTAGAGCATCGCCAGGTTATTGCGATGGTTGTAGAACACCTTGGTCGGGGAATCGGTCGTCAGCGTCCCGCCGCCGAGGTGGTAGACCGTACTCCCGGGCACGACCCGCACGCGGTAACCCGCGAGCTGCATGCGCCAGCAGAGGTCGATCTCCTCCATGTGGGCGAAGAAATCGTCGTCGAAGCCCCCTAATGCGCGGAACACGTCGGCACGGCAGCAAAAAGCCGCTCCGCTGACCCAGAATACGTCGCGGGCATCGTCGTACTGCCCCTCGTCGGCCTCGACCCGCTTGAGGATACGCCCCCGGCAGAAGGGATAGCCCAGGAAGTCGATAAAGCCCCCGGAAGCCCCTGCGTACTCGAATCTCGTACGGTCGAGCCACGAAACCAGCTTGGGCGAAACGACCGCCACGTCGGGCTCACGCTCCAGAACGCCGAGGATCGGCTCCAGCCATCCCCGGGGTGTCTCGACATCGGAATTGAGCAACAGGTAATAATCCGCCTCGACCTGCTTCAAAGCCCGGTTATACCCTCCGGCAAACCCGTAATTGGCTTCGAGACGCAACACCCGACGGAAGGAAATTCCGTCGCCAGCACCCCAGCGAATCGTCCGTCGAGCCGTTGTCGGCGACCATGACCTCCACGCCGGCTGGGGCCGCGCGACGACACTGGCAGGAAACGGCGCAGGTGCTCCGCGCCGTTCCAGTTGAGTATGACTATTTTAGCGACCGGCATTTGTACGTTTGTGTTTCCAGCGGCGGTGCGACCACATCCAGAGTTCCGGGTGTTCGCTGATCATCGCTTCCAGCTTCTAACGTAACGTTCCGTAATTTCGTATTCGGCGACCTGCTCTTCACCGTCGTAAATCGGCTCGAACGACATCTGGTAGCGGCCCCGCCGCAGCGGTCCATCCTGACGAAATAGACCGGCAGTTTGCAGCGCAGCGCCAGCTTCTCCCGCCGTCAAAAATCGTATCCTGATTGAGGAAGCGGAACCAGTGGCTGTCGGGACGGCGCGGCGGATTCTGGTCGGCGATAAGCCCCATGACGAGGTTTTGCCGTCCGCCGCATTCCCGGTTGCGCAGGTAGAAGCGCAGCGAATCCTTCATGGCCACGGTCATCGAATTTTCATAGTTGCGCAAACGCTGGTAAAGCCGCTCCATGACCTTGCTGCGCAGGGGATGATACACCGCCACCAACATCTGCGAGCGTTCGTAAAGCCCCCAGTAGGAACAATACTCCCAACAGCCGAAATGGGCCGTCATAGCGATCCAGTCGCGGCCGTGCACGGCCTTGTAATGTTCCTCGAACCCTTTGACCGTGAGTACCGTACGGCCTTTTTCCTCGCTCATGTGGGCCATATTGACCGTATCGACGAAAATCTCGGCAAGCGTACGGTAAAAACTGCGGCAGACGGCCGCCCGTTCCTGCTCGCTTTTTTCGGGGAACGAGTTCCGCAAATTGGCCTTCACGACCTTCATGCGGTAGCGCAGGCAATAATAGAGGATGAAAAAGAGCAGGTTTTCAACAATGTAGTACTTGAACCAGTAAGGCATCACGGCAAATACCCGCGCCCCGAGCCACAGGAACTCCAACCATATCTTTTGTATGAAATTCAGCTCTGTACGTTTCATCCGGCAAATCAACGGTTACGGTTCGACGAAAAGTTTTACATTGGCGACCTTGGTGCGGATTCTCAGCCAGTTCGCGAGCGTCGTCCGGTCGATGGAATCAGATGCGACTTTCGGCGTGACCACACAGACGAGCGTCGTATCGAGCGGCGCGCCCGAAACGTCGAACGTAATGCCCTTCATGAGCGATATGGCCCTGACGTTCGTGGTCATGGCACCCACCTCGCGCGAAATGTCGTCCACCTCGACATTCGTGACGCGGTAGCGTTTCAGCTGCGCAGCCATCTCGCCTATGCGCCTGTTCTTCTCCTCCAGCAGCTCCTGGTAGCTCTCTGGAGCGAAACCACGATTTGTCTCCGTATTGGCCTGCCGGACGACCAGTTCGGCCTCTCAGCCCGAAATTGCGCATTTGCGTACGGGCATTCTCGATCACCTCCTCGCCCAGGGCTCGCCCACGAGCAGCAGCTCGATCTGCGAGGGTTTTGCCTGCGCGTAGTGTTTGTTGCCTCGATCACGCGGGTATGCGGAAGCGAAGACCTGCGCACGTATTTGTCGGCCACGGCCTCGAACAACGAGACGCGGACCATGTGGAACCCGATGACGACGCTCGGGATGAAGTCACCAGCGTGATACCATCATCAGCCGCTTGACGTGCGCTCGCGGACCTTGTCGATAACGCCTTTTTCTCGTATTTCAGGAAACGCACCATGGCGTAGGTCGCCAGGGCGATGAATACCGAGTTGATGAAAAAGAGGTAGAACGCCCCGAAGAAAAACCGGATCTGCCCCGTGGCAAGGCCGAAGCCCGCGGTACAAAGGGGCGGGATCAGCGCCGTAGCGATCGCCACGCCCGGGATAACGGTCGAAGTGCGATCCTGCCGCGTCTGCGCCACGATACCAGCCAGGCCGCCGAACAATGCGATCAGCACGTCGTAGGTCGTCGGCACGGTGCGTGCCAGCAACTCGCTGCTGTTCGACGACAGGGGCGACACCAGAAAATAGGCTGTCGAGGTGATAATCGCCACGACGAACATCAGCGCATAATTGCGCAGCGACTTTTTGAGCAGTTCGAAATCGTTGATACCCAGCGAGAGGCCGATGCCCATGATCGGCCCCATGATGGGCGAAATGAGCATGGCGCCGATAATCACGGCGGCCGAATTGACATTCAGGCCCAGCGACGCGATCATCGTCGCAAAGATCAGCACCCACAGGTTGACCCCGCGGAATACCACCCCTTTGGAGATCGACGCCACGACCTCGTCGCGCTGTGCCTTGTCTTCGTCGAGGCTGAACGCACGGCCATTCATCTCCACCCAGAGCGAAAAGAGCGTTTTACCTTATGCGTATCGTCGTATTTTCCATTTCAACATGCACTATCTTTCATTTATTCCTCTTCGTCCTCCCGCCGGTTGGGTTTTCCGGCCACACGATCACGAACTCCCCTTGGGTCCGTCGTGCGGAATGCCCAGCACCTCGGCGACGGTTCCGCGAACGGTCTGCTCGAACTTCTTGGTCAGCTCACGCGATACGGACACCCTGCGTTCCGATCCGAAAACTTCGGCGAACTGTTCGAGGCATTTCACCACCCGGTAGGGCGATTCGTAGAATACCATCGTGCGCTCCTCGTCGGCAAGCGACTGCAACTGCTTCGCCCGCCCCTTTTTCTGGGGCAGAAACCCCTCGAAACAAAACCGGTCGCACGGGAATCCGCTCTGCACAAGAGCGGGAACCAGCGCCGTGGCACCGGGGAGCGTCTCGACCTCGATGCCGGCCTCGACACACGTCCTGACCAGCAGAAACCCCGGATCGGAGATACCGGGTGTCCCAGCGTCCGAAACCAACGCGGCATTGCGTCCGGCGGCAATCGACCCGGCCACCATCTTGACCGTGGCGTGTTCGTTGAACTTGTGGTGCGAATGGAGTTTTTTCTCGATACCGAGGTGTCTGAGCAGGAACGACGTAGTACGCGTATCCTCGGCGAGGATGAAATCCACCTCGCGCAGCACATCGACCGCCCGCAGCGTGATATCGTCGAGGTTCCCGATCGGGGTAGGTACGATATAGAGCTTGGCCATGGGGCTATGCGAATTTACGTTCGAGCAGTTCCATCAGGAACTTCGCGCCGTCGGAATTGGCATTCCAGGCATAATTCTCGGCAATGTAGATCATGCAGTCGTCAAAATCGCCGAAGGCATCGAGCTTGTCGAGCGCCGCTTCGTAAGCCCGGGCATCGCCGTCGAACAAGTCGCGGATCATCAGGAACTTGTCGTTGATGCCGATGGCGCGCCTCAGGTCGGTGACGGGCTCGCTGCGGCGCAGTTCCGAGGCCATGTCGCGCGGCGGCACAATCGTATCGGCCAGCGTCTGTTTGTCATGGTTGATCACTTCGCCCAGTACGGCCCCGTTATTCGGCGCCCCGTTCCCTGCAAGGGTAATCTCCTCGAAATCGGGCTCTTCGTCGTCATTCCCGGTGTCGGGCACGGATGCCGGACGCTGCGACACGGACGCCGCATACACCCCTTCCGCAGGAGCTTCATCCCCGGCGAACATACGCGGGGTGTCCGGGACAGAAACGCCAGGGCCGGATACCGGTTCCGGGCTGTCGGTTGCCGGACTGTCGGTTGGAAGCTGCGGCCGCCCTGCCACGGGTTTTGCGGCGTC
>JBKSUH010000142.1:0-4383 GCA_047233565.1 Alistipes sp. | reverse complement strand
CCGGCACGGTGGAGCCTCTACGCACTGCTGCCCAACTACCTGCGGCGCAAAGGCTCGTCGCTGGTCTACATGGCCGACCGGCTTTTGTCCGACTGCGGCTCGGGCGGCTTTTACCTCGACGACCACGAAGCCCTGCTGGAGGCGATGCGCCGCGACCCCAAGCCCAAGATCCTGCTGGGCGTGAGCTATGCGCTCTGGGATTTGGCGGAGCGTTACGCCCCGAAGCTGGACGACACAATCGTCATGGAGGCGGGCGGCATGAAGGGTTACCGCGAAGAGATTCCCAAGGAGGAGTTCCACAAAATCCCGTGCGGCGCATTCGGCGTCGGCGCGATACACTCCGAATACGGCATGGCCGAGCTGACTTCGCAGGCCTATTCGCAGGGCGGCAACCTCTTCCGCTGTCCGCCGTGGATGCGCGTCACGACCCGCGACGTGAACGATCCGTTCGATCCGCAGCCCGCGGAACGCGCGAGGGCTGAACATCGCCGATCTGGCGAACTGGTGGTCGTGCGCGTTCATCCAGACGCAGGACGTGGGCCGGGTCGATGCCCGCGGAGCGTTCGTCGTCGAGGGGCGCATCGACCACAGCGACATCAGAGGATGCAACTTACTGGTACAGTGAACCTAAACGGGTTTCCGCCGCAAGGCGGGCAGGCCCCGATATAAAACCGAATTATGAAAACAGCAGCATTCGTCCCCATACGGCTCAACAGCCAGCGCGTCAGCGGCAAGAACCTGCGTCCGCTGAGCGGGTCGCCGCCCGCGTGCCACATACCCGAACGCTGACCGAGGTCGAAGGAATCGACGAGGTTTACGTCTATTGCAGCGACGAGCGGATCCGCGAATTCCGCCCGAAGGGGTGCGGTTCCTGCGCCGCAGCGAGGAGCTGACCGCGACACGACGCTGGACGGGAGATTTACGACAGCTTCACCGCCGAGGTCGAAGCCGACCTCTATGTGCTGGCGCACGCCACGTCGCCCTTTATCCGCGCCGAGACCGTCGCGGATGCGCTCCGGAAAGTGGTTTCGGGCGAATACGACTCGGCATTCAGCGCCGAAAAGATACAGACGTTCGCATGGTACGAGGGGCGGCCGCTCAACTATTCGCCCGAAAACATCCCCCGCACACAGACCATCGAGCCGGTGTATATCGAAACCAGCGCGTTCTTCATCTTCCCGCGGGCCTTGTGGACCGGGCGGCACCGCAGGATCGGCGACAGGCCCTACATGGCGGTAGTGGACCGCATCGAGGGGCTGGACATCGACTATCCGGAGGATTTCACGATGGCCAGATCATCGCCGCAAGCCGCAACCTGCCCAAATAAATTCCGGCGCATTTGCCGGTACATCAGACGATACGAAAAAGGAGGAATTTCGATTCCTCCTTTCCGTTTTCATCGGGCAGCTCACTCCGGGTTCCGTTCATAGGCGTCGATCATCGAGCCGCGGGTGCGGTTGACGATCCGCGCACCAAGCGACGCGGCATAGTCGCGCAGCACCTCGTGCCCGCGGAAGAGTTCGGCCACCTCGGCCAGGTATACAGACATCGTATAGGGCACATGCGGCACCTTCATGTAGATAGGCTGCGGCGCCCGGGGCCCGGCATCGTAATAGTGGCGGTCGGCACGGCAC
The DNA here is from genome assembly GCA_047233565.1 of Alistipes sp. Taxonomy (GTDB): domain Bacteria; phylum Bacteroidota; class Bacteroidia; order Bacteroidales; family Rikenellaceae; genus Alistipes. The sequence continues at coordinate 2,749 of JBKSUH010000142.1, read as the reverse complement.
AGGCGGTTCGCATCGTCGACGCAGAGCCCGTCGAGCAACGTATGATCCACCCCGTAGAGCTCGATCCGCCGGTAACCCAGTAACAGGGCGACGTATTCGCCCACCTGCACGACCGTGCCGAAATTGGCGCTGCCCAGGCCGTGGCGGAAAAGCCAAAATTCGAGACTTCTGAAACCGCGGTACATCTGGGTATGGAAGCGGACGATGCGGATATTGAATTGGGCAGCGCGGCGCGGTAGTCGAAGCCTTCGGGGTTATAGTACTGCACGTAGAGGTTCATCGGCCACGCAACCTTGCGGGCGAGCGTCGCGTAAAGCGCCCGGACGCGGTCGCGGCATGCGCTGTCGCGGAAGAACATCGGGTCGGAAAGGACGTAATACTTCGGCTTCACGACCTCGAAGCGGTCGTCTTCGGCGAAAAATTGACCGCAGGAAATCTTCGGTTTCGTATTCGCGGCGTTCGATCAGCCGCGGCAGGTCGCCGGCCAACGAGGGCCGTTGCCCAGAATCACCATCAACTGCGCCGGCCGGCCGACCGTTCCGGCACGCCCGACGTAGTTGCGGAAATTCTCCTTGACGGCCATCACGGCGAAATACAACGCCGTGTCGAACGAGTTGCGGATGAAAGCGATGAGTTTCTCGGCTGCGGTCATGGTGCGTTATTCGTTAATTCCCGTCCGGAACGGGAAGAGCGGAACGGAGCGGCGGGAGGGACTCCGCGCGCATAGGACCGGCCGGTTTCTGCCGAAAAACTCGCCCGAAGAGTGCCGCGCACCCGTTAATTATTTGCAAATGTAGCAAAAGATCGGTATCTTCGCAATAAATCAAACCGCTAAAAATGGCATCCGCAACCATCTCGGTCATCATACCCCTCTACAACAAGGAACGCGAAATCGGCGACACCCTGCGTTCGGTGCTGGCCCAGACGCTGCCGCCGGCAGAGATCGTCGTCGTGGACGACGGTTCGACGGACCGCAGCGCAGAAATCGTGCGCGGCATCCGCTCGCCGCTCGTGAAACTCGTCACGCAGCCCAACGCCGGCGAATGCGCGGCCCGCAACCGCGCCATCGCCGAATCGACGGGCGACTACATCGCCCTGCTGGACGCCGACGACACGTGGGAGCCGGGATTTCTGGAGGAGATCGCCGCTATGATCGCGGAGTTTCCGGGCTGCGGGATTTATTCGACGGCCTTCAACATCGTCAGCCATGACGGGCGGTTCCCCGCCCCCACCCCCACAGAGCGCGGCGTGGTCGCCGACTTCTTCCGCGACTCGGCGCACCGTTATATCTCGATCCCGTCGGCCAGCGCCGTCCCGCGCGCGGTATTCGAAACAGTGGGCGGATTCCCCGAGGGAATGAAGATCGGCGAGGATCTCTACATGTGGATCAAGATCGCCCGGCGCTACAAGGTCTGCTTTTCGCCCAAGCCGCTGGCAAACTATTCGAAGGTGGCCTCGAACCGGTCGTCAGCCATCTACACGCCCGAGCGGACGCGCTACTCGTTCGAGGAGCTTTACGACCCGGCGGCGGCAGACGGATACAACGAGTTCGTGGCCCGCGCAGCCCTGGGAAAAGCGCTCATCATCAGTGCAAAGGGGGGCACGAAGGATGCGGCGAGGGCGATCCGGTTCTTCGGCTACACGAAGACCTACCGCCGCACGCTGCGCAAGGTACGCATCCTCAACGCCCTGCCCCGCAGCTGGCGGGGGCCGCTGATCGGGCTTTACAACAGCCTGGCATGGCGCATCGCCCGCAAGGGTCTGTAAATCGAATACTGCTGAAAATGAGACACCTGCTGAAATCCGCCGCGGCAAGGGTTTTCTTCTTACGGCCCTCCTCTTCGCAGCAGCCAGCTGCCGGGCGCAGTCCGCGGCGCCGGAGACCCCGGATTACATCCTGCGTTCGGGCGGCATGGAGCGCACCTACAAACTGCACCTGCCCGCCGGCCTGCCGGAGAACGCCCCGCTGGTCGTCGTCCTGCACGGCTACGGCGGCAACAACAATCCCGACCGTTTCGCCATGAACGCCACGGCCGACCGCCACGGTTTCGCCGTCTGCTACCCGCAGGGCGCCAAAGACGGACGCGGCAAGAGCTGCTGGAACGTGGGATACCCCTTTCAGGCCGACATGACCGTCGACGACGTGCGGTTCCTGACCGAGCTGGTGCGCCATTTGCAGAAAAAGCACGGACTGAGCCGGCACAACGTCTTCTGCACGGGCATGTCGAACGGCGGAGAGATGTGTTACCAGCTGGCGGCGCAGCGTCCCCGCCTGTTCGCCGCCGTGGCGCCGGTTTCGGGCTGATGCTCGAATGGCTCTACAAGGCCGACACATCGGATGTGCCCGTGCCCCTGTTCGAAATACACGGCACGGCCGACCGCACGTCGGCGTGGGAGGGCGACCTCGACAATAAAGGCGGCTGGGGCGCCTACGTCGCCGTACCGATGGCCGTGCATTACTGGGCAGCCAAGAACAAATGCACCGGCATGCAGACGGACACGATTCCCGGGCGCACGCCGGAAAACGGCCGCAAGGTCATCGCCCACCGCTTCACGGGCGGCACGGGCGGCAGCGAAGTCTGGCTCTACGAGATCGTCGGCGGGAAACATTCGTGGGGCGAACAGGACATCGACACGGGCGAGGAGCTCTGGAAATTTTTCAGCAAGTTCGTGAAATAGACGGGACGACAGCCGGCAGGGGTAAGGGGACTGTGCAACACCTCGCAGAAGGAGATGGTCTACATATGTA
>JBKSUH010000141.1:0-4420 GCA_047233565.1 Alistipes sp. | reverse complement strand
GAACCAGGATCTGAAAAACCTGATCCGCTTCGACACCAAGTTCCGGACTTCGGTCGACAAAAACAGGCTCTACATCTATCCCGAAGCACGCCCCACGGGAGCGCATAGTGTCACGATCGGCCGCGACGTAGTGAGCAAGAACGGGCAGAAGCTCAAGGAGAGCTATTCGTTCACGATCACGCTGCCGTCGCGCACCCCCTCGATCCGCTTCACGGGCAAAGGCTCGATCCTTCCCTCGTCGAACGACATGTCGCTACTGTTCGAGGCGGTGAATTACCAGAAAGCCCGGGTGCGGGTACGAAAGATATTCGCCAACAACCTGCTGCAATTCTTCCAGCAGAACTACTACGACGACCAATACTATTCATCCATGGATTACGTGTCGCGCGTCGTCCGCGACACGACCATCGACCTGGGGGCCAGGTCTTCGACCAGGCTCGACCAGATCAACACCTATTCGCTCGACCTGAGCCGCCTGATCACCGACAGCCGCAAGTCGATGTACCTGCTCGAAATCCGGGGTGTCGACCCGCTTACGCCCGTCGACGACGAATACGACTACGACTATTATTTCGGGGATTACAGGACCTACAAGGAGCGGTCGAAAGTGGTCGTGCAGTCCGACATCGGCCTCATCTGCAAGAGCAGCGGCAGCGACCAGTACGTCGTCTACACGACCGACCTGGTCTCCGCCCGCCCCAAAGGGGGCTGCAAAGTCAGGACCTACGACCGGCAGAACCAGATGCTGGCCGAAGCGAGCACCGATTCCGAAGGGCGGGCCGTGCTGAAACGGGGACGAACCCTACATCGTACGGCCGAAGCCGACGGACAGCTCGCCTTCGTCAAGGTGGAGCGGGGCGCGGCGCTGTCATGAGCAATTTCGACGTCGGGGCACCACCAACCCCAAAGGCACGAAGGGTTTTCTGTTCGGCGAGCGCGGCGTATGGCGGCCCGGAGACGACATCTTCCTCACCTTCATCGTCACGTCCGACAATCCGCTGCCGGAAACCATCCGGCGTCCGTGGAGTTCTTCAACCCCAACGGGCAGCTGGTGCAGACGCTGGTCAGCAACGGCCCTCGGACGGCATCTACACGTTCAAACTCGGAACGACGCCGGCGGCGCCTACCGGACAGTGGCTGGCGCGCGTAAGTCTGGGCGGCGCGGTATTCGAAAAAGCGATCCGCGTGGACGCCATCAAGCCCAACCGAATGAAAATCGACATGCGGCTCGGGACGGCAACGGATCGACGCCCGAAAGTTCACGGGCAGCCTGACGGCCAAATGGCTGCACGGCGCCCGGCGGACGGCGCAAAGTACGCTTCAGGCGCAGCTCGCAGATTCCGACGCGTTTCAAGGGTTATGAGAAGTACTCGTTCGACGACGCGACGAAATATTTCGAAACCGAGGAGCGGAGATCGTCTCCGGCACCACGGACCAGCGGAACGCGCAGCTGACGACCGGCGGACTCGCTTCGCTGGAGGGGCTCAGCCCCGGCATGCTGAGCGGCAAATTCACGGTGAAGGTCTTCGAAAAGAGCGGCGATTTCAGCGTCGATCAGCAGATCATCCCGTGTCGCCCTACGACGCCTATTTCGGAATCGGAGTGACGCCCCAGACGAGCGACTGGGGCGACGAATACCTCGACAGCAAAAGGAGCACCTGCTGCGCATCGTCATGCTCGATGCGCAGGACGTCCCCTGGCACGGAGGAAAGAGTGCTCGTCTCGGTCTACAAGATCACCTCCTACTGGTGGTGGGACGCCGCGTCGGACTCGCAGGCCCGTTATGCAAAATGCGCTCAACACCTGCTACAAGACATTGCAGACGACCCTGACCGACGGCGCGGGCAGGTCGCGATGCGCTGGAGCGCGGGCGATTACGGCTATTATATGATCCGCGTGACCGGTTCGGGCCATGAACACGCTGCGACTCAGGTCGTTTGCGTATCGTCCTCCGACTGGCGGGGCGACGTCTCCTCGGTGACGGACGCAGCCACCCGACTCGCCGTGACCAGGACAAGGAGAAATATGCGCCGGGCGACAAGGCGAAGATCACGATCCCCTCTTCGCCGGAAGCGCGGGCGCTGGTGAGCGTCGAGAGCGGCAGCGTCGTACGGGAAAGTTTCTGGATCGACTGCGCCGACAAACAGACCGCGTTCGAGATACCGATCAAAGCCGGAATGGCTCCCAACGTCTACGCTCGGTGACGCTCGTCCAGCCCCATAACCATACGCACAACGATGCGCCGATAGGTTGTTCGGCGTGATCCGGCTCGACGTCGAGGACGCCGCCACGAAGCTCGATCCGGTGATCGACATGCCCGAAACGGTCAGACCGGAGTCGGAGATCACGATAAAGGTCCGGAAAAGGACGGCAGGAAGATGAGCTATGTGCTGGCGCTGGTGGACGAGGGCCTGCTGGGGCTGACGCGCTTCAAGACGCCGAACCCCTACCTCCATTTCAACGCCACGGAGGCACTGGGCGTCCGCACGTGGGACATGTTCGACTATGTCATCGGCGCCTACGGCGGCAGGATCGAACAGATGTTCGCCATCGGCGGCGACGCCGAGCAGCCGAACACGGGGGCGCTCAAGGCACAGCGGTTCAAGCCCGTCGTACGGTTCATCGACACACAGAAACTGGGCACCGGGAAGACGAACACGCACAAAATCACGCTTCCGCCCTACTTCGGCGAGGTTCGGGTGATGGTCATCGCCTCGAACGGCCGGGCGTTCGGCGCCGCGGAGAAGGATGTCGCGGTGAAAAAACCGCTGCTGGTGCAGGCCACCATGCCCCGCGTAGTTTCCACCGACGAAGAGGTCGAGGTTCCGGTCACGGTCTTTGCCCTCGAAGACGGGGTCGGGAAAGTCGACGTGAAAATCGCCGCGAACGAATCGTTCTCGCCCGTCGGGCCGTCCAGCAAGAGCATCACGCTCGGCCGGAGCGGCGAGGAGGTCGTATCGTTCCGCCTGAAGGTCAACAAGCGAACCGGCATCGGGAAGGTACGGGTCACGGCTGCGTCGTCGGGCGACAGCTCCGCGTCGGAAATCGAGCTGGACGTCCGGGAACCGAACCCTACGTAACGACGTCGGAGGATTACATGCTGGAGCCGGGCAAACGATCGCCCTCAGGCCCCTGAAGGATACCGGAAGCGCAAAGCTCGAACTCTCGTCGATCCCGTCCGCAGACCTCACGCGCCGCATGGAATATCTGGTGAGGTACCCCACGGCTGCATCGAGCAGATCACCTCCGGCGCATTCCCGCAGCTCTACCTGCCCGCTGTCATGGAGTGCGACGTCCGGACGCTTCAGGACATCGACCGCAACGTCAAGAGCGTATTGTCGCGTCTGGGCGGTTACCAGCTCTACAACGGATCGTTCGCCTACTGGAGCGGAGGCTCGAACAGCTCCGACTGGGGAACGGCCTATGCGGCCCACTTCCTGACCGAAGCCGCGAAATACGGCTACGGCATCGACCGCCCGATGCTCGACCGCGCGCTCAAATACCTGCGCGGCAACGAAGCGGACAGCTTCCTGACGCAGGCTTACGCCCAGTACGTTCTGGCGCTCAACAACATGGCTGACCGGGGCGCCATGAACCGGCTGAGGGAGAAAGCCGCCGACCTGAAGAACGACGTCAAATGGATGCTGGCGGCGGCCTATGCGCTGGACGGCAACCGGAAGGTAGCCGAAGAGCTGACCGCGCAGGGCGGAAGCGGCCAGACCGGCAAGGTCGATCCGTACGACGACACCTACAACAGCAGCGAACGCCAGATGGCCGTGGTGCTCATGACGCAGACGCTGCTCGGCAAACGGGAAGAGGCGTTCCGCACGGCCCTGAAGATGTCCGACATCCTCAAGAAGGAGAAGTGGCTGAGCACGCAGTCTACGGCGTGGATGCTCAGCACCCTCTCCAACTTCATCGTGTCGGGGACAGACCGGCATCGACGCCACTGCGGGCAGGGAGCTCGTCAAGACCGACAAATCCATCGCGAGCATGCCCCTGGCCGCACCGACCGAGGTGAGGAACAATGGTTCGGGCAGCCTCTATGCGGTCGTCAGCCAGAGTTATACCCCCGGCAAGGGCGAGGAAACCGAAGCTGCGAACGGCATCCGGATCGACGTGCGTTACACGAATATGGACGGTGCCGCCATCGACCCGGCCTCGATCCGGGTATCGACCGATTTCTACGCCATCGTGACCGTCTCTAACACCAGCGGCCACGAACGGTACGCCGACCTTGCGCTGACCCACATCTTCCCGGCAGGATGGGAGATCACCTCCGAACGGGACTTGTCGTCGCTCACCTACCAGGATATCCGCGACGACCGGGTGCTGAGCTACTTCGACCTGAGCCGGGGCGAAAGCAAGGAGATCCCCGTCAAGCTGACGGCAACCTACAAGGGGCGCTACTACCTGCCTT
>JBKSUH010000140.1:0-4459 GCA_047233565.1 Alistipes sp. | reverse complement strand
GTATTTCGCCCTCCGACCTGAAGATCGACCTGCTGACCGAACGCATCGCCCGCGGCGGCGTGAAGGAGGTGATCCTCGCCATCTCCACCTCGGTCGAGGGCGAAACCACGCTCTTCTACCTGATGAACCGCCTCCGGCAGTTCCCGGAATTGAAAGTCACCTCCATTGCCCGCGGCATCGGCTTCGGTGACGAACTGGAATATGTCGACGAGCTGACCATCACGCACGCCCTGCTGAACCGCCGCGAGGTCGAATGACCTGCGGCCCGATAAATAAACGGTACGAAAAATGAAAAGAGGAATAATGACCTCGCGGCGTTGGCCGCCATGTTGTGGAGCCTGCCCGCTGCGGCGCAGGAGGAATACCGGCAACCCGCGCTGGAGAATCCCGAATCGTGGAGCGTCGTGGTGATCCCCGACCTGCAGGGATATGCCAAGAACGAAGCCAGCCAGCCCATCGCCTGCCTGATGACGGCGTGGATCGCCGACAACATCGAGCGGCTGAACGTTCGGATGGTGCTCTGCGGGCGACGTGGTCGAGCAGAACGACCGCATCGGCAACGGTTTTCAGGCGACCTGACCTCGGTGCGCCAATGCAGGCATGGCCGATGCGTTCGACGCTGGACGGCCGCGTGCCCCATCTTCGCCACCGGCAACCACGACTACACCCATACCCCGCTGCGCGCGGCGCACGCACCGGAACGAATTTTCCCGATCGGCCGCAACCCGCCCAACGCGGCGGCGATCCGCCAGTTCGGACTCGATTCGACGAGAACCCGCCGTCGAGAACTGCGCCTCGAACTGAAGGCCCCCGACGGCAAGGACTACCTTTCCTGAATATGGAGTTCGCGCCCGCGATACGGTGATGAAGTGGGCGCAGCAGGTGGCGGTTGAGGAGTACGCCGATCACCGGATCGTGCTGATGACCCACGCTTACCTCGATGCCAAACCAGCGGCTGTCCGGTCCCTGCAAGGTACGAGCCGCTGGTGCGCAATGGCAGGATCGTGAAGATCGGGACTGCCGCTTCCCGACGCCAGCAACGGCGAGGATCTCTGGAACTGGTCCGCCCGCCTAACATCGAACTGGTAACCGGCCACATTCGGGAAGCGGTTCCGCACCGACAGAAACAGCGCCGGAAAAGACGTACACCAGATGCTCTTCGACGCGCAGATGGGCGGCGGTTACGAGGTAACGGCGGCGACGGCTGGATACGCATTTGGAGTTCATGCCCGACGGCGTGACGGTGAAGGCGACGACTTTCTCGCCCCTGTTCGCCATTTCGTCACTACGGCAGTTCGCTTGATGCGCGACGCGAAGAACGAATTTACGTTCCGTACCAGCAAATAAGACCCGCATGGATCAAAACGAATTTAAAATAGTTTCAGTTATGGAATTTCTGACAAACGACAAACTCACGATCGTGGCGCGGCCGGCAAGGATCGGCTCGAACATGGCCCAGACGGCGCTGATGATGCGCTCACGCGAACATCTGCCTGCAGGCGGACCTGTACGCCCGCGCTCAAAGGCGGCCGAGGAGCTTTATCACTGCGCGTTCGAAGGGTGAACATCATTGGACGAGTTGATATCAAGGAGGCCTACGGACGCTTCGTATGTCGCTCGTCGGGCGGCGCGCGCGCAAGGCGGCATGACGCGCGAAGACCTGCTGAAAGGCAATACCGAGATCGCCGCGCAGCTGGGCAAGGACATCAAGACCTACGCCCCGTGAAGCATGGTCGGTTTTCAATCCCGCCGACATCACGGGACTGGTAACGCTGATCTATGCGGGCATCCGTCCCCGCAGCTTTCGACCCTTGCCGCGCTGGACAGCACGCGCCTTGCGTTCGGAGCTGGTATTTCAAGATTCGCCCGACGAAATCCGCAACTGCCGCACCTACGGCGGCCACGGCGAGATGGTCTTCGCCTCGACGACGCTCGTCGCCGACGTCCTCTTTCGGAGCTGATCGGCCATGAAATGCCTGAAGGCGACTGGCACGACCTGCAGCAGCGTGTGATTCAGGGCGGCAAGCATATCATCGACCTGCGCGGACGTTCGTCGTTCCAGAGCCCGGCCTACCTGTCGATCTGCATGATTGCCGCGGCGATGGGCGGCAGGCCGTTCGGCTATCCGGCCGGCGTGTTCGTACACAACGACCGGTTCAAGCATATCCTGATGGCGATGGAGACCGAAATCACGAAGGACGGTATCAGCTACAAAAACGTGCAGGGTACGGCCGAGGAGAACAAGGCTCTTGCCGACAGCTACGGGCACCTCTGCAAACTGCGCGACGAGGTGATCTCGATGGGGATCATCCCGCCCGTCGAAAAGTGGCGCGGCCTGAACCCGCACCTGAAATAGGCGGCGAGCGTATGAAAAGGGAGGACTGTCGAAAGTCCTCCCTTTTATTCCTGCCGGGACCCGAAATAGACTGGCGGCATGCGCTTTCGTATGGCGGCTGTAAAGCCTTGCAAAGCATTCGATGTGTTTGCCGGCTCGGTGGCGGGGAGGAGCTCTGTGTCCGTCATGCGGGGCCTCATTGTTGTCTGTCTGGATCTGTGTGAAATCTGCGCTTTTGCAGGAAGTTAAGTTTTGCGGCGGATTTTGTGGAAATTTCATCTTTTCGGCATCTATTGATGCTGCGTAACGATAAATTCCATATATTTAATGCAAAATAGTATGAAAACGATGAAAAGGGCCAATTCCGTTACGGTTACCCTGAGTGCGACGCTGTTATTTTGTGCTGTGTCAGCTGTCGCAAGCCAACCCGAAATTATCGATCTTCCGGAGACTTTGTGCTGTTGTCCGAGCCGCCGGCGGCTCCGGAGTGTACGATGCTTGACAATTTCTCGGAAAAGCTCGCCCGGATCGAAGCCCGGATCGGGGAACTTACGCTGGAATTGAATCGGCTGGTGTGGGAGACCTATTTCGACTATGCCGAACAGGCGCGCATCGTACCCGATATTATGACTTATCCGGATTGGATTATTCGGCTCTCTGCGATACCGTGTCGGCGATTGCCGTACTCGATGCGCAGTACCGCAAAGCGGCGGATGTCTATACGAAAGTATTGAAGAGCGATCCCAAATACGATGCCATCCACCGCGAATACGTCGCGCTGCAGAATGTGGACGACAAGGATCGGAAGAATGCCAACCGGGAGCAATATAACCTGATGTACGACCGTCTGCGCAGGAAAACAGCGAATATGCCCCGGCCTGAAAGCACGGCAGGATGCCTTGCGTGCGCGGAATATTGCCGTCGCGCGTTTTTTGCTGAATCATTATCAGGCTGAGGGGCGTGTGATGCCTGTCGAGCCGTTGTTCAAGCGTTATTCGAGACGATGCGCACACTGCAAATCCGTGACGCCCGCATCGAAGCGTATGAAAACGAACTGTCGACGCTTCAACGGCTTCGCCGCGAAGTCTTGAGCAAGTGTTGCGCGAGCAGTATGACGTGCCGAAGAGAGACGCAGTCGGCGCTTCGGCTCTTAAACCGTAATCGAAAAGCGGGGAGATACGAAAGTTCTCCCGCTTTGCTGCGCCCGTGCTTCGTCTCAGGGCTTCGCCTGAAATACGGCCCGCAGTTCGCCGTCGCTCAGCAGGAGCAGCATCGGTCCGTCCATATCGTAGTGCGTCGTCGATTCGAGCGCCTTGGTGAACGCGTCCTCCTGCTCCATGCCGGGGCATGCCATCATCGTCGATGCCAGCGGCCCGATCTTCAGCACGCCCTTCTCGGTCGCTTCGTACCTCCCATGATGCGGTTGCAGGCCCCGACCCGCAAAGCGGTTCTCTTCGGCGAGGAACATTACATAGAACTTGCCCTCTTCGGGTTTGACGGCCCTGCCGTCCAACTGTATGAGCTGCCATTCGGTGCCGATGAGCGGCCGGCGGTTTTTCTTCTGGTAGGAACGGCATTTGCAGCAACCCGCGGCGAGTGCCGCTACGGCTGCGATAACTGCGATTCTCAGCAAAATCTTCATAGCATATTCTTAAATGTGTTGTGCAAATATACGGAATATATCTTATCTTTGTGTGGAATTTGAAAAACACCCCGCTATGAAGAAGATTATCGCATCGCCCCACGCCCCCAAGGCCGTGGGCCCTTATTCGCAGGCCGTGGAGGCCGGCGGAGCGCTCTATGTTTCGGGACAGCTCCCCATCGACGGCGCGACCCAAAAGATGGCCGAAGGCATCGAGGCCCAGACGCGGCAGTCGCTCACCAACCTGCGCCATATCCTCGAAGAGGCCGGCTATACGCTCGGCGACGTGGCCAAGACGACCGTCCTGTTGCAGGACATCGGCGACTTTGCCGCGATGAATGCCGTTTACGCCGGGTTCTTCACCTCGGGAATGCCCGCGCGCGTATGCTACCAGGTCGCCGCACTCCCGATGGGGGCGCTGGTCGAGATCGACGCCGTCGCGGCGAAATAGCCGTTGCCGGACATCCCGTCCGCAGCAAATG
>JBKSUH010000139.1:0-4478 GCA_047233565.1 Alistipes sp. | reverse complement strand
CAGAAAATCGGCCAGGGAAGTAAAGTCATAGCGGAATGAAAAGCAATATAATATCGTGGTCGATGCGCAATTTCCGCATCGCCTTCCTCATCGTGGGCTGCCTGTTCGCCTTCGGTATTTACGGGCTGGTGCATATTCCCAAGCAGGAGTTCCCGGAATACACGATCCGCCAGGGCGTGGTGGTGGGCGTCTATCCCGGCGCCACGAGCGAAGAGGTCGAGCAGCAGCTCGCCAAGCCGCTCGAACAGTTCCTGATGACTTACAAGGAGGTCAAACGGTCGAAGACCACCTCCACGTCGCAGAACGGCATGTGCTACGTGATGGTCGAACTCGAAGACCACGTGAACGACAAGGACGAAGTGTGGTCGAAGTCAAGCACGGGCTGGCGGCGTTCAAGATGCAGCTTCCTGCGGGTGTCGCGGCCTGGTGACCAACGACGATTTCGGCGACACCTCGGCCTGCTGATCACCCTCGAATCGGACACGCGCTCCTACCGCGAACTGAAAGGGTATATGGACGATTTGAGCGACCGTCTGCGCCGCATCGAATCGGTCTCAACCTGCGCCTACGGCGTTCAGCAGGAGCAGATCTCGGTTTACGCCGATCCGAGCGGCTCGCGGCCTACGGCATCGGCGAAAAAGTCCTCTCGGCCGCGCTCGCCTCGCAGGGGCTGACCCCGATGGGCGGGTCGGTCGGCAACGCCGAGACCGAAACGCCCATCCACATCGCGCCGGCGCTGGCCGGCGAGCGGGAGGTCGCCGAGCAGATCATCTGGAGCGACCCGCAGGGGCACGTGCTGCGCGTGAAGGACGTGGCGCGCGTCGTACGCGAATACGACGACCCGGACAGCTACATCCGCAACAACGGCCACCGCTGCGTCATGCTGTCGATGGAGATGAAGGCGGGCTTCAACATCGTGCAATACGGCCGTGACGTGGACGAAGTGCTGCACGCCTTCATCGAAGAGGAGCTTCCGCCGATGTCAGCGTGCAGCGCATCGCCGACCAGGCCAAGGTCGTCGGCGACTCCGTGCACTCGTTCCTGCGCGACCTGTTCGTGGCCATGGCCATCATCATCTCGTCATGATGCTCTCTTCCCGCTGCGGTCGGCCTCGTCGCGGCCTGACGATCCCGCTGTCGACCTTCATCTCGGTGGGAATCATGTACCTGTTCGGCATCCCGCTCAACACGGTGACCCTCGCGGCACTGGTCGTGGTGCTGGGTATGATCGTCGACAATTCGATCGTGGTGATCGACGGCTACCTCGACTACCTCGGGCGCGGCCACTCGCGCTGGTTCGCGGCGGTCGAGAGCGCCCGGGAGTTCTTCCCGTCGCTGCTGCTGGCCACGGTCTGCATCTGCATGATCTTCTATCCGATCCTCTTCACCATGACGGGCATGATGGGCGACTTCCTGACCTATTTCCCGTGGACGATCACGATCAACCTGATGGTTTCGCTGCTGCTGGCCGTGCTGGTGATTCCGTTCCTCGAAATCGTGATCATTCCGGCGGTTCAGCCCCGCAAGGAGGGCGTAAGAGCGTTACCGACCGTGTCCACGACGTTTACCGGCGGGTGCTGGCGTGGACCTTCCGTCACGGGTGGCTGACGATTTCGCTGGGCCTTGCCTCGGTGGCCGTTTCGCTGGTGCTGGCCACGCAGCTGAAACTCCGCATGGTGCCCTTCGCCGACCGCGACCAGTTCGCCGTGGAGATCTACCTGCGCCCCGACGCGCCGCTGGAACGCACCGCCGCCGTAGCCGACTCGGTCTACCGGGTGCTGCACGACGATGCGCGCGTGAAATCGGTCACCTCGTTCGTCGGGTGCTCCTCGCCGCGCTTCCAGATGAGTTACGCCCCGCAGATCGCAGGTAAGAACTACGCGCAGTTCATCATCAACACCACCTCGGTCGACGACACCGAAGATATCCTCGACCAGTATGCCGACGCATGGGCCGACCGTTTCCCCGAGGCCTATGTCAAATTCAAGCAGCTCGACTACCAGAACGTTCCCTCGCTGGAGTTCCGGTTCTACGGCAGCGACATCGACTCGCTGCGCGCCGCGGCTGACGGCCTGATGGCGCAGATGCGCCGGATGCCCGAGCTGCAATGGGTACACTCCGACTACGAAGACCCCCGTTCGGTCATCGACGTGCGGCTGGATCCCGTCACGGCATCGCAGCTGGGCGTCACGCGGACGCTGGCGGCCGTCAATCTGGCCCTCGCCGCCGGAGACGTGCCCGTAGGGGCCGTCTGGGAGGGCGATTACAAACTGCCCGTCGTACTCAAAACGACGTGCGCCGGGGCGAACGCTCGCTCTCCGATGTCGGGGACACCTATGTCTCTTCGCCCGTGCCCGGCGTCAGCGTACCCTGCGGCAGATCGCCGACGTCGGGCCGGCGTGGAGCGAGCAAAATCGTGCACCGCAACGGCATGCGCTGCCTGACGGTCACCGCCGACCTCAAACGCGGCGCCAACGCCATGCGTGTCAATTCGCGCATAAGCGAGCTGATCGACAAGGAGCTGACGCTTCCGGCCGGCATTGCGACCGAGCTGGGCGGAGCCTACGATTCGACTGGGAGACGATTCCCCGATCGCGTCGGGACTGACCATTTCGCTGGTCATCATCTTCTTCTTCATTCTGGTCAATTTCCGCAAGTTCGGCATTACGCTGGTGGTCATGGCTTCGATGTCGCTGTGCCTGTTCGGCGCCGTCGTCGGGCTGCGGATCGCCGACTTCACCATCGGCCTCACGTCGGTGCTGGGATTCATCACGCTGCTGGGCATGATCGTGCGCAACGTCATCCTGATGTACCAGCACGCCGAGGACAAACGCAAGGTCTGCCACTGGTCGGCACGCCTGGCGGCCTACGACGCCGGCAAGCGGCGCATGGTGCCGATCTTCCTCACGACCGCAACCACGGCCGTAGGCGTCGTGCCGATGATGTTCGGCGGCAGTACGTTCTGGGCACCAGTCGGCGTAACGATCTTCGCCGGTGGCATCGGTTCGCTGATCCTCGTGGTCACGATCCTTCCGGTTCTTTACTCCAAAATCTACAAGTGATGAAAAAGGCTCTCGTATATCTGATTCTCTGCTGCACGGCCTTCCGGCCGGAGCGCAGACCTGACGCTCGACGATGCCGCGCGGCCGCCGCCGAGCACAACCGCACGCTCCGCGACGGCCGGTTCGAACTTGAAGCGGCCCTGCAAACGCGCCGCGAGGCGATGACCGCTACTTCCCGCAGGTCTCGGCCACGGGAGGCGTTTTCAGGCCCAGCACGGACTGGTGCAGGCCGATTTCGGCATGACCATCCCGCAGCTGGGGACGATGAACCTGCCGCTGTCGATGGTCAAGCGGGGATTGTGGGCGGCATCACGGCCGTGCAGCCCGTTTTCGCGGGGCTGAAGATCGTCAACGGCAACAAGCTCGCCCGGCTGGGCAGGAGGTCGGGCGGTTGCAGTTGCAGAAGACCGAGTCCGAGGTGCGCGAGCAGACCGACGCCTATTACTGGCAGGTCGTGTCGCTGCGCGACAATCTTTCGACCATCGAAGCCGTGGAGCGGCAACTGGCGGAGATACACCGCCAGGTCGCACTCTCGATCAAGGCGGGGCTCGTGACCACGAACGACCTGCTGCGCGTGGAACTGCGCCGGCAGGAAGTAGCCTCCAACCGGTTGAAGGTCGAAAACGGACTGAAGGTGTCGAAGATGCTGCTCGCACAGCATATCGGCGCCGACTGGCATACGTTCGACATCGCGGCCTCAGACTTCGGCGAACCGGAGGCCCCGGCAGCCTATTACGTACCGGTGGACGAGGCGCTCGACCGCCGCGCGGAATACCTGCTCTCGGAAAAGAACGTCGAGGCGCAGAAATACCGCAAGCGCATGGAGCGCGGCAAACGGCTGCCGACCGTGGCCGTGGGCGCCGGGTACCTCTATTTCCATGTGACCGACAAGGACGTGGACGACGGGATGGTTTTCGCACAGGTATCCATCCCCATTTCCGACTGGTGGGGCGGGGCACATGCCCTGAAAAAGGCACGCATCGACGAGATGCAGGCCGAAAATGACCGGCAGGAAGCCCGCGAAATGCTCGCCGTGGAGATCGAACGGACATGGAGCGAGGTACAGGAGGCCCACGCACAGATCCTGCTCATGCAGCGTTCGGTGGCATCGTCCACCGAAAACCTGCGGCAGAACCGCAATTTCTACGACGCAGGGACAGCGACCCTCACAGACCTGCTCGACGCCGAGACGCTCTACACCCAGAGCCGCAACAACCTCACCTCGGCCTATGCCGCCTACCACACCTCGCTCGCGAAATACATGCGCGTCACGGGGCGGTAAGGGTACGGCAGGCATTCGACAAGTATATTCGGCAGTCTGGCGGATCGGTCGTACTGCCTGATACCGGGTGTTTTCCGAGGCGCCGCATGAGGGTCGCGATATTCTCGCGTTTGCACTGGGTGATGAAATCGGCCC
>JBKSUH010000138.1:0-4543 GCA_047233565.1 Alistipes sp. | reverse complement strand
CCGTAGGTAATCATCACCAGCTCTGACTTGACCGACAGGGCCGTTTCCCGGATATAGAACTTCGTGGTCTGCCCGTCCTCCGTACCGGAGGTGACGGGCTGGAATTTCCGGTCGGCGGCGACGGCGGCCTCGGCATCGCGCACCAGCATCCCGCTGTCCCCGCCTTTGAGGGCAATGATACGGATATACTCAATGTCCTTCAGTAATACGGCAAGTCCTTTATCCCCCCTTTGCGCGGCCTGACGGCTCATCATCTGCATCATCTTCTGCTCCAGCAGCACGCTGGTAAATCCTTCGGAGGCATCGTACCGCCGGAAGAAATCGTCCACGGAGCTGCTCTGCGCCGATACAGACCGCGGCAGGAAGAGGCAAAGGGCAAATATCAATAACAATCGTTTCATGGATTCCGTGATTATAATTACATGAGCAGCGAAATGCCGAAACTCAGCGTATGGCACTCGGGGCCGCCCCCCTTCTTGAAAAGGGGCGTCACACCGTAACGGACGAAAACACCGACACCGCTATAGGAAACCGCACCGCCCACACCGAACTGATATGTCCGCAATCCCGAAAGCTCGTACTGCACCTTCGGCTTTTTATGCAGTGAAGTCAGCTCGATCCCGAAGTCGGAATACGCGATGGCCGACACCTGAAAATTTCTGAAAGGCTTGTAAATAAGCCTCAGAGGAATACCGAGCGACGAAGTGACGAACTTCGATTTGTCGGCCGGTTCGTCCAGCGCCACGGGCAGGAGGCGTCCATGTTCGTACCCAAGGCGGATGTGCGCATCGGAAAGCCGGTAATTATCCACGGCAAAATTCAAATCTGTGGCAAAATAGAATGTACGGTTGCGGTTCAGAGCAACCTGCACCTGTAAAACCGAGGCTGCGACATGGATTGAACTCCCCAGCTTCTGGTCGAGAAAACCCTTCTCTTCGGGGGCATAACCGTCGTAATCGACCCCAACCAGTTGCGAGAACCCGAATTCACCGCAGTTGAACAGATAGAGTTTCACACGCCCGGACCTCATGACCAGATCCGCCTGCGAATCCGTCTCCGGCGCACGGCCCAGCGTCAGGCCGAAACCGGCCACTTCGAGTACCACACTCCTCACGCCCGTCTCCGCGCAACGACATCAGCTCGCCGCCCATCGCATCGAGCCGCCGCAGGGTGTCGAGCCCCAGCGAATCGCGGTCCACGGTTCGGATGGCATATTCACGGCCGGTACGGCGGCCGGCCGAATTGGCCGGTATCCGGTCGGCAGTCTGCGCGGCACTCCGGTCGGCGCTCTGCGCGGCAAGCAGCTGCGGAAGGAGCAGAATCAGAATCAACAGCAATCGTTTCATAATCGACACGTATTAGGTTAGGTTGCAATCAGAGCATGAGTCCGACACCGAACGAGAAGGCATGGCAGTCGGGTCCCACATGCTGTTTGAACAGCGGAGTCACGCCGTAACGGGTGAAGAACCCGAAACCGCGATAGCTGACACTGAGACCGACCCCGAACTGATAGGCCCGGAACCCGGACAGGCTGTTTTTCTCCTTCGGTTTCTTATAAATCGCGTCGGCGCCCAAGAGGAAGTCGGAATAGGCGACGGCCGTGATCCGTAGGTGTTTCGCCGGAGTGTAAGTCAGCCGAACGGGAATGCCGAGCGAGGAGGTGACGGCTTTCGACTTGCCGGCGGGTTCGTCCAGCGCGACCGGAACGACACGTCCTCCGTCGTTGCCGAGCGTGATCGTATTATCGGAGAGCCGGTAATTGTCGAGCGTGTACTGCATGCCCACCCCAAGCAGAGCGAACGGCTCCGGTTGAGCGCCAGCCGGAGCTGCACCGCCGAAAAACTGAAATGGAAGGAAGATCCCAGCCGCTGATCCAGAAAGCCCTTTTCCCCGGACGCATACCCCGAATAGTCGACGCCGACCAACTGCGTGAATCCCAATTCGATATTGCTGAATGCATTGAA
Source organism: Alistipes sp. (assembly GCA_047233565.1). Taxonomy (GTDB): domain Bacteria; phylum Bacteroidota; class Bacteroidia; order Bacteroidales; family Rikenellaceae; genus Alistipes. Next base: position 2,579 of record JBKSUH010000138.1, on the reverse strand, counting down.
CCAGACGCGGGGCTTTTTCAGCTCCATTCGTTGCATCGGCGTATGTCCCAGCGTAAGCCCGAAACCCGCCACTTCGAGGATCATGTTGCCGTCACGGCCGCCGTCACGCAGCCGGATCAGATCGCTGTCCACCGTATCAATCCGCCGGAGCGTATCGATTCCCGTCGAATCGCGCTCCACGGTCTCGATGGCAACCGGTTTTCCGTCGGCCCGGCGGAAACAGGCCGAATCGGCTTTCTGCGCCGCAGCGACTTCATGCGCCGGAGCGGACGAAATAAAGAACTGCGCCCCAGCAGGCGAAACCGCCAGCAGGAGCAGCGCTCCGTACAAACAAACAGTTTTTTCATACCCGTATCGTTTTATTCGTTTATTATCAGTTCATCCACCATGCGGACCTGATCGCCGAAATCCGAGAGTCCCTGCAGGTAAACCGTCGCCTGCATGGCAGCCTCCTTGTCGTAAATCGCCACACCGTCGATATAGCAATAGGGCTTGCGCAGATATTCGGCATAGAAAAACACGCCCAGCACCACCGCCGCAGCGGCAGCCACGCCCCAGAGGGGACGGAGTTTCCGGCCGCCCCGCGCCCCGCGCCCGGCTGCGGAACGCGTTTCATAACGCCGCATCCCTTCCGCCGGACGGACAGCCGGACCGGTTTGCACGCTACCCTCGCCGGGATACCGCTCTTCGGCCAGAGCGTCCAATCCGCCGAACATCGTCCGCGCATAACGCAGGGATGCGGGAATCTCATCCACGTACCGGAAATAGTCGCGCAGTTCGCGCTCTTCGGCTTCGGTCGTCCGCGCATCGAAATAGCACTCCAGCAGCCGCTCAATTCTTTCGTCCTGCTCTTTCATCGTCCATCATTTTTTCAGTACCTCTCTCAGTCCGTTGCGGGCGCGGGAGAGAATCACGCGCACCTGCGCTTCGTCGCACGCCGCTATCTCGGCGATTTCGCGGGTCGGATACCCCTCGATATCCTTCAGGTGGAGCACCTCGCGCTGCCGTTCGGGCAGGCAGGCCATCGCGCGTCGCACCAGATCGCGCGCCTCCCAGCCCTCCGCATCGCCCGTCGTCGAACGTTCGGCCCACCCCGCGACCGCATTGTCGCGCCGCTCGCCGGCCTGCCGACTGCGGAACCGGTCGTAACAGCAGTTACGCACTGCGACCATCACGAAGGAAGCGACGTCGCGGCAGCCGTCGAGCCGATCACACTCCCGCCACAACCGCTCCAAGAGGTCGTGCGTCACGTCTTCCGCCTCGTCGGCGCAAAGCAGCAGACTCTGCGCGTAGCGGAACATACGGTCGCGGAGCGGCACAACGTAACGGGTGAATTCGAATTCCTTCATTGTATTTGTAAGACGAAGCAGCCGGGCAAAACGCAACACCGGATCGGTAAATATCGTAATTTTTTCCTCAATAGAAGCCTTTCCGATCCCATGCCGGAGCTCCTATAATATAGGTATGGCAAAAAAATGCAGATTTTTTGAAGAAATTTAGTACTTTGTATTGCATAATACTAAAATATGTATTATATTTGCAATACCAAAGTAGTAGTAAACCGGAAATATTAACCCTAAAATACCTCTACGACTATGAAAGACAGTAAACATCGGTTCGTGCCTTCACGCTCGACGAAGACGCCTACCGCGTACTGAGAAACTATCTCGAAGATATCCGCAGCTGCCTGCCCGAATACGACACCGAGACCATGGGCGACATCGAATCGCGCATCGCCGAGATTTTCCGCGAGATCGTTTCGTCGCCGATGCGGGTCATCACCTCGACACGGTACGCCAGACCATGAACCGCATGGGATCGCCCGCCGACCCGGCGAACGCGCGGCAGCGCCCCGCAGGAGGAACAGCCTGAACCGGAACCTCAAACTGTCCCGCTCGCGCACGGACTGCTCGATCGCCGGCACTGCGGCGGACTGGCCGAATTCTTCCATGTCGATACGACCGTCCTGCGCCTGATCACCCTGTTCCGATACTTTTCGGCGGACTCGATCTGGGCCTACATCATCCTCTGATCGTCATCCCGGAAGAACCCGCCCGCAAATTCAGCATTCACAACAAAAACCGATAAACCATGACAACGAACACCAAGAGACTGCTGCGCACCCCGACGGCATCATCGCCGGCGTCTGCGGCGGACTGGCCGAATTCTTCGGTCTCACATCGCTCATACGCATAGCAACACTGATCCTCATACTCTTCGGCGGCTCGATCTGGGTCTACATCATCCTCTGGCTGATCGTGCCGAAGGCCCAAGCGATAACCGAATAGCACAATGGCCGAAGACAACGTAAAGCGCAGATGCGCGAATTCTGAGTATTGCATCCTCGCCATCCTTTCCCGCGAAGATTCGTATGCTCCGAAGATCATCGCCGAACTCAAAGAGGCCGAGATGATCGTGGTCGAGGGTACGCTGTACCCGATCCTCACACGGCAGAAAAATTCGGGGCTCCTGACTTACCGTTGGGAAGAATCCCCGCAGGGGCCGCCCCGCAAATACTACACGCTGACCGACAAGGGGCGTGAATATCTTAAAACGCTCGACGAAGCCTGGGACGAACT
>JBKSUH010000137.1:0-4550 GCA_047233565.1 Alistipes sp. | reverse complement strand
CATTCTGCTACGACGGGCCGATCTTCCGCACCCCCGTCCCGTTCCGGCTCGGCACGCCTTTGCGCCGAAGTTACCGCATCCGCCTTGACGACGGGTCGGAAAAGAGCTATTCCTATTGGTTCGCCGACCTGCAGCAGGCATAATACGGCACCGGAGCGGGAAATTAGCCTCAGGGCGCTCCCCCTTAAAATATTCCGATTATCTTTGCCCCCGTAAAACCGAAGGGCAAGCCGTGAGGCCGAGATCGGGAATCACGACCGCCCGGTCAATTTCAGCCGGGTACACAAGTCGAAAAAGGTCTATGACCGCAAAAAGCTGAGGGCAGATGATAAAAGGCATCTGCCTTCATCGTTTCCATGCGGCGGCCGCCTGGCCGGAAGCCGGGGACGAAACGGGTTCACGGCACCCCTACTATCCTCCCCACCCTCGGCAAGAACCGGGGCTAACGCTTCGGCGCACGGATCCGTTGTGCAATGAGCGTATCGGCGGCGTAGCGCCCGGGGCCGGCTGCGTACATCAGGACGAAGACAACCAGGTAAACCAGCGCCAGCTCACGTGCGGCAAAGGAATCGCCGCCGTGTACCGCAAAGAAAGCCACACACATCGTAAAGACCATCGGGATGAGCGCCAGCCGGTAGAGTAACCCGGCCACACACCCGGCCGCGCAGACGACCTCCCCAAAAACGGCCAGCACGAGCGACACCCGGCTCCCGACACCCAACGGATCGGGGAACGTCGCCGAGAGCGCCTCGAAGTTCTGCAACTTGGCGATGCCGTGCGACATCAGCAGCAGGCCGAAAACGACACGCGCAGCAAGCAACAGCCACGAGCTGCGGGAATCCCGGGGTTCCCCCGGGAACAGGAAATTCAGGATAGCGGACATGATAGCGGCATTTAGTGCTGCGAAGATCAAAATAAATACCGGATTTTCCAATATTTCGATGCATAATCTCCCGCTGCCGTACCATGCCCGACCCCGGCGGCAACATATACTCGTTCCCGGGACACGGCGGCCCGCAATTTTTCGTACCTTTGCACACGTACATCAATATTCCACCATGGTTCAGCAAGCAGAATTCACACTCACGCCTCGCAGCCGCGGGTTCCACCTGGTTACGGACGAGGTACTGTCCCACCTCCCGCCGCTGCCCGACGCCGGACTGGTACACCTCTTTGTCAAGCACACCTCCGCAGGGCTTTCGATCAACGAAAACGCCGACCCCGACGTGCGTAACGACCTCGGCCATCTTCGACTGGCTGGTCCGCGAGCGCGAACCTACTACGTCCACACGCTCGAAGGCGACGACGACATGCCGGCGCATGCCAAATCGACGCTCACGTCGAGCTGACAATTCGCCACGCCGGCTCAACTCGGCACATGGCAGGCATCTACCTGCGAATTCCGCACCGCGCTTCGGGCCGCCGCATCGTCGCCACCCTGACCGGATAGTCCGCCGCACCAGAAGACAGGCGGACGCGCTGCCGAAAATTGCACTTCCCGAAACGGATCACCAAACAAGGGAAAGAAATGACGACAGCGACAAAGACAAGACCGCGGACCGGCTTACCGCCGAAGAGCGGCACGAATACCCGACTCAGCATTGAATTCCCGAAACGCGCGAATTCCCGCTCGTGGACGCCGAGCACGTACGGCCGCCGAAGCCTACTCCGCTATGCGCCCGACAACAAAAAGGCGGCTCTGGCCTGGCGTATTCGCCGGCGGCTTATACGGCGTAACGTACAGAGTCAGGCCATCCGCAGCTGGGCCGAGGAGTAACGCCGCGCGGAACGTTGATCGCGCGAAGGCCGGAGCACAAACGCCCCGGCTCGTCAGTGACCGTCCCCGGTCCGATTCCGGTCCGCATGCCCCGAACGGACGAACCGCATCGAGCGTTTCCGGCAAAAAACGGCGGCGGAAACCGATTCCGCCGCCGCTGTCGTCCGACAATCCCGGCCGGTTACTGAGCATACCCGCGCGTCGTATCATCCGCAGGGCGTCCGCAACTGTCTATTTTTCCGAGGTCGCACCACCAGCTCGTTTTTGCCCAGCGCATCGTGGACACGAACCAACCACCGACCGATTTGCCGCACGTGATGCCCGTAATCCGGCGGCCCGTTCCCGCGGCGGATCGACCAGCGGAACCGTCGCCCAGCGACACTGCGACCTTGTCGAACAGCGCACGGTCACGATATATTCGGGGTCGGCCGGCGAATAGGTGTAAAGGCCGATGGCATTGAATACGTACCACGACGACATCTCGCCCGCATCGTCCATACCGCACAGCGCCAGCCCTTCCGGCCCCATACCGTAGAAGCGGTCGAGAATGTAATCCAACAACTCCTGCGAACGCTCCTGGCGACCGATGAAATAATAGAGGTACGGGAAACTGTGGTCGGGCTGGTTGCCGTGGCAGTACTGGCCGATGAAGCACGAGAGGTTGTCCACTTCGTATCCTTTCCACGGAATCGAGAAGAGTTTGTCCAGCTGTTCGCCGAACGCCTCGCGGCTCGGGAAGAGGCCGATCAGCCCCTCGGTGTCGTGCGGTGCGAAGAACGCCTGCTGCCAGGCATTCGCCTCGCGGTACATATATTCATAGTAGGGATACTGGTCGTCGAAGGGCGTGATCCACGAGCCGTCATCGAGCCGTCCGCGCATCAGGCCCGTCGAGGGATCGAAGAGGTTCTTGTAATTGGACGTGCGCTTCATCAGCATATCCCGGTTCGCCCCATCTCCCAGCGCATCGGCCAGCAGCGCCACGGCATAGTCGTCGTAGGCGTATTCGAGCGTTTTCGTAACCGCGGCTTTGCATACGGTCTGCGTCACGGGATTCTCGACATCCATTTCGGGGATATAGCCGCGGGCGACATACTCGTCGAGCCACGGGCGGCTCGGCCCTGCACGGTGGCGTTGCGCAGGACCAGCTCGTAGGCGCGCCGCACGTCGAAGCCGCGGTTGCCGCGCAGGTAAGTCCCGGCCACGAACGCCGAAGCGTGGTCGCCGTGGAAGAACGTGGGCATGAACCCGCCCCGTTTCTCGCCCTTGTCCGTGTCGGAGCTGATGACGTCGGCCGCCACATCGGGAGCCAGCATCCCCAGCAGGATCAGCTTATTGCGGTAGTCGTCCCAATACGACGGGCCCGTATAGTAACGGAAACCGGGATTGATGACCTTTCCGTCGACATCGGTGAACTCACCGTTCACGTCGCTGCGCAGCGCCGGCCAGAGGAACGAACGGTAGAGGCTCGAATAGAACAGCCCCTTTTCCCGCTCCGTGCCGCCTTCGACGCGGATCCGCCCCAACAGGTCGTTCCACGTCGCCGTAGCCTCGGAGCGCACCTCGGCGAAGCTCTTGCCAAGCATCTCGGCCTCGAGGTTCTCGCGGGCGTTCTTCTCGCTCACGAACGAGAACCCGATCCGGAGCTCCAGTGCCCCGTCACCCTCGCCGAAACGCACGATGCGCACCTCGCGGTCGCCCTCGACGACGGGCTCTATCCCGGTCACGGGACGGTTCGCCACGGCGTAGAAATACATCTTCTCGCCGGTCTGCTGCCAGCCGGCGAACACGTTATCACCCTCCTTGCGGATATCCCACGCACGCACATGCTCGTTCGAACGCTGCAGGTCTGCCAGCAAGGAGGCCGCGGCACCCGCGGGATAGGTATATTTATGGAATGCACAGCGCAGCGTCGAGCTGAGCTGTGCATCGACACCGTAACGGTCGAGGAATACCTGGTAATAGCCCGGGGCGGCCGATTCGCGCTCGTGGCTGAACGGCGAGCAGTAGTCGCCCGGCGTGGGCGTCCCCGTCACGGGCAGCAGGGGAATATGGCAAAGGTTCCAGTGCCCCTTGTTGGTGTGCGTAAAACCGTAGATCACGGAATCTTCATACTGGTAGCCCGCACCGCTGTGGAACTTGGTGACGGGGCTGACCTGCACCATGGCGTTGGGCAGCGACGATCCGGGGAAAACCTCGGCGCCCCACGTCCGTTTGGTGGGTTTGAAGCCCAGATCGACGCTGTCCCAGAGCGTCGCGGTTCCCAGCAGGGGATTCACATAGTCGGTAAAGGGTTTCTGCTTCGGCGCGCACCCGGCGGCCAAGGCGAACAATACGATACAAAGTCCGGTTTTAAGCATAAGCGGTCAGATTTACGTTTCAGACAAAATTAGCGCTTTTTGCAGGGCTCCTGCAAGCCTATTCGGGCAAAAAAGCTATCTTTGTCCCGCAGGCAGACTACTCTTGCACAAAATCGGACACCAAGGCATGGAATCGCTTTCGCAAACACTGGCCGACTGGGGCTATTGGGGACTTTTCTTCTCGGCATTCATCGCCGGGAGCATCCTCCCGTTCAGCTCCGAAGCCGTGATGATCGTGCTCGTGCACATGGGGCTCGACCCGGTATTGTGCGTCGCAGCCGCATCGCTGGGCAACACGCTGGGCGGCATGAGCTGCTACTGGATCGGCACGCTGGGAAAAAGCGAGTGGATCACCCGGCTGGGTGTGAGCGAAAAACAGCTGGCCCGGGCGCGCAGGTTCCTCGCGGGGCGCGGGG
>JBKSUH010000136.1:4199-4707 GCA_047233565.1 Alistipes sp. | reverse complement strand
CCAATTTCAAAAGTTCGGCAACAACTATAACCAGATTGTAAAAGCCATCAACGCGTACTTTTCCAACATTGCGATCCCGCATCAGATCGCTATGCTGGAGCAGCGAACCCGCAAGCTGAAAGCCCTCAGTATCGAGATTCTCAACCTCGCAAAACAGGCTAAGGAATGGTTGCGAATATAAGATCGGGCTCCTCGCCCGGCGGGGCCTTGTACTACAACAAGGAGAAAGTGGATAAGGATGAAGCCGAAGTGCTCCTTTGACAGAAGATGTTGGAGCCGTTCGACAAATATGGACGGATGGATGTCGATGCCTTCATGGATAGCTTCCGGCCCTACCTCGAAGCTAACAGAAGGACGACCAATACGGTTTTCCAAGTCTCGCTGAACCCTTCGCCGGAAGACAGACTGACCGACGGACAGTTCCGGGACATCGCGCAGGAGTACATGGAACGTATGGGTTATGGCAACCAGCCCTATATCGTTTTCAAACACAAGGACATTTCCAGAG
>JBKSUH010000136.1:0-4189 GCA_047233565.1 Alistipes sp. | reverse complement strand
CGTGTCGCTGCGGGTCGATGAGCAGGGGCGGAAAATCAACGATTCGCATGAATACGACCAATCCATGTCCGTATTGCGGGAATTAGAACGAAAATACGATCTGCATCCGAGTGTCAAGGGACATGAATTGACGGACAGGGAGGGCCTGCAGAAGGTGAATTATTCCGAGGGCAATGTCAAACAGCAGATATCGTCCGTCGTGCGGTCGTGCTTGCGCAATTACAAATGTTCGTCCTACGGAGAGTTTCGCACCCTGCTGGAACGTTTCAATGTCTCGGTTGAAGAACGTACGGGAACCATCGACGGCAGGGATTATGCCGGAGTGATCTACGGGCCATGACCGACGACGGATACGGCGTCGGCACGCCACGTTCAAGTCGAGTAAGATCGGCAAGGACGTAGGTTATCGGGCTTTGCAGAAATACTACGAGAGGTCGAAGGCTGCTGAGAGAAAACGATGCCCTGGGAGGTTGCGGCGAGCCGTTCGGGATGCCATGAGTCCATAATACGCGGGACGAGTTCCGGCGGCTGCTCAAGGCCGACAATATGATGCTATCTTCGGATCAATCCGGTAGGCAGAATTTACGGCGTAACGTTTATCGACCACAACACGGGTATCGTCGCCAACGGATCGCTGCTGGGGAAGAGTTTCGGCGAACGCCTTTAACGAGTTATATCCGGCGCCGAAAGAGATGCAACAGGTCGCAGAACAACGTCCGGAACAGCACGAGAACAACGGAGTCACACGGCAATCCCATTTCGGGAATCGTCGATACGGTATTGGATCTGGCCGATGCAAGGGCTTACGAAGAACAGCAACGCCGAATACAGCGACGAAAAAAACGGAGATCACATAAGTAAGGGATATAGATGTATTGAAAATTATATGATGTGTTCACGGGGTTGCATCATTCATTTTAATCACGGCATGTCTCACATTAACGGGATGTATGATGTCGAGCATCGGATATGAAGGGCGTATTTTCGATGTCAATGTCGAATCTTTCGAAAGGAAGAGGACCCCCTCCCGGGTATTGAAAAACAGGTTTTGCAGGATACCGCCGCAGAACTCGCAAGACTTGCGAAGCGGGCTTTCGTTGCCAGGCCGCTGCCGTGCGATTCCGGGAATGGCCGTCTGCGCGTCGGTCGGAGGCTGATCTACCGATTTTCCGATTCGATGCGGTGCAGCACCTCCGTGCGGAGAATGCAGCTTGCGGGGCCTTCCAGCGGATGCGCAGGGAAGTGCGCCCGGTGCGTCGGATGCTGATGTCGCCGTGACGATCAATCGTGCGCAGCCTGCGCAACGACCTGCCGGGAAGCGTTACGGTGCGGTCGCAGCGTCGTTTGCAGTCGATCGCCAGCACCCGTTGCTCTCCCGCGAGCGCTTCGTAGCACAACAGCTCCCCGTCGTCGGCGATCGGGGAGGTGAACCAGGTGTGACGCCGCGCCAGTGCAGCCGGTCCCCTCGTGCACCGGCTGCCGGGCCAAAGCCGGTGGTAGCTCTTGCCGTAGGGTTGCCGATGAATACCGCGTCCGAATCGTCGAGCCGGGCGTGGTCGCCTGTACCTTCGGGCAGCAGCCAGCTCGATTGATAGGCGCGGTCGTTTTCTCGACGAAGCGTCGGAATGCGGGGTAGTCGCCCTTGGTGAAGTGGAAACCGCGGCCTGCGGGGTCAGTCGGCATAGGCTCCGTCGGGGTGAGCGTATGCGTCTCGTCGCAGAACATCGACTGCATGCCGTAGTAGGTGCGGATCGTCGCCGGGACGGAGTTGTGGAACTCGTGCGATACGGCTACTTCGATGTTGTTTTCGCGCGGTAGCATACCCGTTCGGTGCACAGCGGTTTGCAGTTCCGCTCTCCCGGCGGAGTCTGCGACGGGCATCCGCGGGTCGAAGATCTGGTTCTACGCGGATCGTCACTTCACGGGCCCGCAGCGACGTGTCGCCCCGATGCACCGGCCGTCGGCCTCGATCGATACTCCGACGTGCCGGGCCGTGCGGACGGTGCCGCCCTCCGCCAGGAGTGATTCGCTCCGGCCCATCCGTAGCCGTCGATTCCCAGGGCCCGGGTTGTCGCTCGTGGCCCGGTTGACACGGTTTCCGTGTTCCGCTCCTCGACGGCGACTTCGTAGAAGGTGAACAGCTCGTTGAACATGCCGGCGGAAGGTGTAGCGGAGGTTCGGCCCTCGGACTCCGCGAAGCGGATCGGCTCCCGCCGCGCAGTTCGACCGCGAGATTCGCGCCGTCGGCTTTCGGACAGCCGGCCCGAAGGCCGCAGCCCGGCTCGTATCCTTCGATACGGGCCGGGCCGGGTCGTTCGTGCCGTCGTCAGGAGCAGCACGAGCAGCAGTCGTCGTGCGAAATCGCATCGCGGCACTACTTTTTTCATGTAGGTTTCGCCGTAGGGCGCAGCGTTTCGACCCAAACGGCATAGCCGGTCCCGTAAGGTGGATGCCGTCGTGGGTGAATTCTTCAGGCAGGGCGCCGTTGTTCTGGATGGCGCTCCAGATGTCGATGTAGGGCAGATTGCGACGCTCGGCCATCTCGCGCAGCACGGCGTTGAATCCGGCGATACGCTTGTTTTGCCCTGAAATAATCCTGCCGGTCCTCGACGAGCGGAAGCGGCTCTGGATGTAGACCTTCGTGCGGGGCCTCCCGGGCATGATGTCCAGCATGCGTTCGTACTGTTCGAGCAGTTTTTCGTAGGAGGTCTTCGAGAAGATCAGGTCGTTGGTCCCGCCATGATGAACATGGCCTTGGCTTGCCCGAAGGATGGTCTCAGGCGGGCGATCATGCCCGATACGCAGTCGCCGCCGATACCGCGGTTGAGCACGTAGGCCGGTTGGAAATATTCGCCCCACAGGCCGCGTTCCGTGAGGCTGTTGCCCAGCATGACGATGTTGTGCTTCTTGACGGGCGTGAGTTCGTAGAAGGCACGGCGCCCCGGTAGTAGGTCTTGTCGATGCTCAGCGTGTCGGGTTTGCTGCGGCGGTGTCCGCCATGGCCGTGGCGATTACGACGGATAGGAAAAGTGCGATTTTTTCATGTCGATGCGTGTTGAGGTTATAGGGTTTCTGCGGTTATCGGTTGTTTTTCGTCGGAGGCGGATTGTGCGGCACACTGCTGCAGAATCCGCCACAATATGGGAGTCCGCGCGGCACGTGAAGCAACCCTTCCATTTGCCGCCCTTGAGCGGCAGCAGCACCTCGCCGCGGCGGTTCAGATACCGAACCATTCGGGATACTCCGCGTCCTTGAAGTGCGACCACATGTACTGATCGAGCTTCTCGAACCAGGCCAGACACTTGCGGTTGCCCGTCAGCTGGTAGCCCTTGATCATCGTAATCGCGGATTCGATATGCACCCACCACAGTTTCTGATCCCATTCGAGCTGCTGCTGCGGACGCCCGAGGCGATCCATGAAATAGAATATGCCGCCGTACTGTTTGTCCCAGCCGTATTCAATGGTCGAAAGCGCAATCTTCACGGCTTTGTCGATCAGTTCGGGACGACCGAGCCGCTTGCCCAAGTCCATGATGAACCACATCGCCTCAAGCGAATGCCCCGGGTTGACCGAGCGTCCCTCGAAGGAGTCGACCAGCGAATTGTCTTCCGCCGAGACATTCTCGACGATAAGCCCGAGGTCTTTCTGGTAAAAGACCTCCATCACCTCGTGCAGGCATGTTTCGATCGTTTGGTCGATGAGTTGCTTGTCGATGAGCTGCTCGATTTCGAGCGACAGGTTGCACAGGATCATCGGCAGCGCGAAATCCTTGATCGGACGCGTCCCCGGATGTGCCTTGCACCACTTGCCCTTGGGGTTCGAACGCTTCTCGAGCACCCGGTCGAAAGTCTTTTTGGCGATGGCGGCATACCCGGCGTCGTCCGAGGCGATGGCCAGCTGCGCGAAGGCCATTGTGGCGAACGTATACGAGAAAATGTTGTAGGGGTCGACCAGCGGCCGGCCGTCGCGCGTAAGCGAGAAATACCAGTTGTAATTGCCATCATGGCCGTATTTCTTCAGGAACTCCGCACCCTGCAAAGCACACTCGAGCCACTCGGGGCGTTTTTCCACCTTGTTATAGAGCATCGAGAAAAGCCACACCTCGCTGCCTTGCAGCCAGATGAACTTGTCGGTGTCGTAGACGCTGCCGTCGCGTTCGAGGCAGGTGAAATACCCCCCGTATTGTTT
>JBKSUH010000135.1:0-4707 GCA_047233565.1 Alistipes sp. | reverse complement strand
TGGATTCCGAAGCCCGGTAGCGGGCATCCCGGGACAACACCCGCCGTCCCGGAATACGTTGCCTGGCAGGGCAACCTCAGCCCCCCCGCAGCCACAAAAAAAGAAGGAACCCACACGGGTTCCTTCTTCCATTATAGCGACGGCTTACGATTATTTGTTGTTGTAAGCGGCCATCTTCTGAATCAGCATCACGACCTTGTTCGAGTAGCCCCACTCGTTGTCATACCAAGCCACGAGCTTCACGAAGTTCGGGTTGAGTGCGATACCGGCCTTGGCGTCGAAGATCGAGGTGTTGGCGTCACCCGTGAAGTCGGTCGAAACCACGTCGTCCTCGGTGTACTCGATGATACCCTTGAACTCGTTCTCCGAAGCCTTCTTCATGGCAGCCTTGATCTCGTCGTACGAAGCACCCTTCTCCAGACGGCAGGTCAGGTCTACGACCGAAACGTCGAGCGTCGGAACGCGGAATGCCATACCGGTCAGTTTGCCGTTCAGGGCGGGGATCACCTTGCCTACGGCCTTTGCAGCACCGGTCGACGAGGGGATGATGTTGCCGCCGGCAGCACGGCCGCCGCGCCAGTCCTTCATCGAGGGGCCGTCTACGGTCTTCTGCGTTGCGGTGGTAGCGTGTACGGTGGTCATGAGACCCTCGACGATGCCGAAGTTGTCGTTGATGACCTTAGCCAACGGAGCGAGGCAGTTCGTGGTGCACGATGCATTCGAAACGATCTTCTGGCCGGCGTAGCTGTCGGTGTTCACGCCGCATACGAACATCGGGGTGTCGTCCTTCGAGGGGGCCGACATAACGACGTACTTGGCACCGGCTGCGATGTGGGCCTCGGCCTTCTCCTTGGTCAGGAACAGACCGGTCGACTCTACGATATACTCGGCGCCGACGTCGTTCCACTTCAGGTTTGCGGGATCCTTCTCGGCGGTTACGCGGATCACGTTGCCGTTCACGATGAGCTGGCCCTTCTCCACGTTATAGTCGATCGTACCGTTGAAACGGCCGTGTACCGAGTCGTACTTGAGCATGTAAGCCATGTAGTCTACCGGAACGAGGTCATTGATACCTACAACCTCAATATCTGCATTGTTGCATGCAGCGCGGAATACCAGACGGCCGATACGACCGAAACCGTTGATACCAACTTTGATCTTTGACATAGTTTTATGATTTATTTGTTAATAAAAAAATGCACTATTTTTTCACTGCGCAAAAGTACATACTTTATGTATATTACGCAAATAAAAAATTAAATTTTTTTAGGAACCCGGCTGCCTACTTTGCAGCCAGCTTGGCCTTTTTGGCCATCGCCGAGGCGAATACGAAATCGTTGAGTTCCGGGTTGTCGGCATGCAGGATATCGTCCTTGGTACCCTCCCACCACTTGCGACCTTCGTGAATGTATACAATTTTCTCGCCGATCTCCATGACCGAGTTCATATCGTGCGTATTGATGATCGTCGTGATGTTGTACTCGCGCGTGATTTCGTGGATCAGGTTGTCGATGACGATCGAGGTCTGCGGGTCGAGGCCCGAGTTGGGCTCGTCGCAGAACAGGTAACGCGGGTTGAGCACGATGGCGCGGGCAATGGCCACGCGTTTGATCATTCCGCCCGACAACTCGGCGGGATAGAGGTGGTTGGCCTCTTCCAGCCGCACCCGCTGAAGGCAGAAATTCACACGCTCCATCTTCTCCTCTCGCTCTGCGAGGTGAAGAGGTCCAGCGGCAGTTTGACGTTCTCCTCGACGGTCGAGGAGTCCAGCAGCGCCCCGCCCTGAAAAATCATGCCGATATCCTTGCGGATGGCGCGCCGCTGCTTGAAATCCAGCTGCGTGAAGTTGGTGTCGTCGTACCAGACGTCGCCCGAATCGGGTTCATGGAGTCCCACCAGCGTTTTCAGCAGCACGGTCTTGCCCGAACCGCTGCGCCCGATGATGAGGTTGGTCTTCCCGGTCAGGAACTCGATCGAGATGTCGTCGAGCACCACGCGCCCGTCGAACGATTTGGTGATGTGCTCGGCACGTATCATATCAGCAGGACTTGCGTAAGGATCAGGTTAAAGATCATGATTACCACGGAACTGGCCACCACGGCGCGCGTCGAGGCCGCGCCCACTTCGAGCGAATTGCCCTTGGCATAATACCCGTAGAACGCCGAGATCGAGGTGATGATATAGGCGAACACGGCGGTCTTGATAAGCGAATAGACGATCGAATAGGGCTTGAAGTCCATCAGCAGTCCGTCGACATAGTCGGCCGGGATCATGATGCCGGTCAGGTAGGCGATGGCCCAGCCGCCGATGATTCCGATGGCGATGCTGAGGATCGTCAGGAACGGGAAGAAGACCACCGCGGCGACGATCTTCGGCAGGATGAGGTACGAAGCCGAATTGACGCCCATGATCTCCAGCGCGTCGATCTGTTCGGTAATGCGCATCGTGCCGATCTCCGAAGCGATGCTCGAACCGACCTTGCCGGCCAGAATCAGCGCCACGACCGTCGACGAGAATTCGAGGATCATCGTCTCGCGCGTGGCGTAACCGACCAGCGAACGGGGGATGAAGGGCGAATCGAGGTTGATGCACATCTGCAGGGTGATGACCGCGCCGATGAATACCGAGATGATCGCGGTCAGGCCGATCGAGTCGATGCCCAGCGACTCCATTTCGTAAACGATGCGGCGGCGGTAGATGGCGGCCTTCTCCGGACGGGAAAAGACTTTCCCCATCAGAATGAAATAGCGGCCTATCAACTCGAATATCTTCAGCATACGCTACTCTTGTTTCGGCTCTTTCGTCTCTTCGAACTCGACGTAGTCTCCGACGTCTTTCGACACCCGTTTTCGGGCGCCCCGGAGGTTTTGCGCACCTTCACTTCGCCTTCGCGACCCTTGCGGGGCTCCCCTGCAAAGGGCGAGCCGAAGCCCTGAGCGCCGAAGTTTCCTTCGCCGAACTGTTCTTCCATCCGGCGGCGCATTTTATAGACGCGCCAGCGGAACAGCAGGATCGCCGCTACTACCAATACGATGACTCCCATAATGAAATAGAGAAAAAAAAGTGCGATCCCCCTGAGCAGCGCCGGGGCGCCGATAGCCAGGATGAGGATGACCAGGGTCGTCAGCGGATTGCGCTGCACGAACCTCACCAGGCCATCTATGATCGCTGTCAGAAAATTCATTGCATTTTCGGTTTACAACCCTACAAAGGTAGGGAAAATTATGCGTATTTCAATTAAATGTCGTAAATTTGGTGCCGGAACTTTGCCGGCGGGCGGGGCAAAGCCTTCGGGCAGGGCCTGCCGGGCGCAGGCGAAGTCCCGATGCCAGTGGCGTATTAAATAAAACCATACATAAATCCATGAACTCCAATCCGCTCAACAGCCTTACCGCCATCTCCCCCGTCGATGGCCGCTACCGTAATACAACGGGGAAATTAGCCGATTATTTTTCAGAACAGGCGCTCATCCGCTACCGCATCCGCGTCGAAGTGGAGTATTTCATCGCGCTGTGCGAGTTGCCGCTGCCCCAGCTGGCGGACATCGACCATACGAAATTCGCAGCCCTGCGCGCCCTGTACCTCGATTTCGCACCGGCCGACGCCGAGCGCGTCAAGCAGATCGAGTCGGTCACCAACCACGACGTCAAAGCCATAGAGTACATCATCAAGGAAAAAATGGACAGCCTCGGACTGGGGGCTTACAAGGAATTCGTACATTTCGGCCTCACCTCGCAGGACATCAACAACACGGCCATCCCGCTCTCGCTCAAGGACGCTATGGCAGGGGTTTACTACCCGGCCGTCGAAGAGGTGCGCGACAAACTGGCCGCCTTCGCCGACGAATGGCGCGACGTGCCGATGCTGGCCCGCACCCACGGCCAGCCGGCCTCCCCCACGACGCTGGGCAAGGAGTTCATGGTCTTTGTCGAACGCGTGGAGAAACAGCTCGCCATGCTGCACGACATCGCAGTGCCCGCCAAATTCGGCGGCGCAACAGGCAACTTCAACGCCCACCGGGCAGCCTACCCGCAGTACGACTGGGTAGCCTTCGCCAACAAATTCGTGGGCGAAACGCTGGGGCTCTGCCGCTCGCAATATACCACGCAGATCGAGCATTACGACAACCTCGCGGCGATCTTCGACAACATGAAGCGCATCGACACCATCCTGATCGACCTCTGCCGCGACATGTGGACGTACATCTCGATGGAATACTTCAAACAGCAGATCAAGGCGGGCGAAGTCGGTTCGAGCGCCATGCCCCATAAGGTCAACCCCATCGACTTCGAGAACGCCGAGGGGAATTTCGGCATCGCCAACGCCGTCTTCGGACACCTCGCGTCGAAGCTCCCCGTTTCGCGCCTGCAACGCGACCTGACAGATTCGACCGTGCTGCGTAACATCGGCGTCCCCATTGCCCATGCGGCCATCGCGCTCCGCTCGCTGATGAAGGGGCTGAACAAGGTAATCCTCAACCGCGAAGCCCTCGAGCGCGACCTGGAGAACAACTGGGCCGTCGTTGCCGAAGGCATCCAGACCATCCTGCGCCGCGAAGGTTATCCCAAGCCCTACGAGGCGCTCAAGGCCCTGACCCGCACCAACGCTCATATCACGCACGAGTCGATCGCCGCGTTCATCGAGACGCTCGACGTGGCCGAGGCCGTGAAAGAGGAGCTGCGCGCCCTCTCGCCCTCGACCTACACG